>JAKADP010000084.1 GCA_021820465.1 Bacillota bacterium | reverse complement strand
GGGCCGCCGGGGCGGCGGGGACGGGGGCCGCGGGCGTGAGCGCTGCGGCGATGGTGGCTTCCGCCGACGCGGGGGAGGTCTGGCGCAGGGCGTCGGCCCATCGCTCGGGGACCGCGTCGTGCGCGATGACGGGCGGCATGACCCGGCCCGCCGACTCCACCGTGCGGCGCACGGCGGCCACGTCGTCAAACAGCCGCGGCCACACCTTCACGACCTCTGGGGGCCCGTCGGTGCCGATGGGCGCCCGTCCCAGCCAGGCGACCAGCTGGCCGCTCGGCAGCGGGTGCAGGCGCAGCTGGGTGCCCGCCTTCTGCCGCAGTTGGGTCGCCCGGTCCTCGCTCATCACCGTGGTGAGCACCGACGTCCAGGCGGCCGGCACGTCGGGGTGGTTCTCCGGAATCACCCGGGCCAGGCCCCGGGCTTCCGCGGCGGTGGTGACCGCCGCCCAGGTGGGGTACAGCGCGGGTTCCACCTGCGGTCGTCCGTCGGCGCGGGTGCGCAGCTGGGTCAGGCCGCCCAGCGGCGTGTCGGTGCCCTGCCACAGGACGAACGCCCCATTGGGCATCCGGTGAGCCCGTCCGACGGAGTGCTCCTCCAGAAAGCGGTTGCTGGTGTACACATCGCCGTCGGTGAACAGGTCCGCGGGCAGGGTGCCTGTCGCAAACAGGCCCACGTCGTCGGCGGTCAGCCACTCGAAGCTCTCGATCCACTGCCGCCGGGCAAAGTCGAGGCCAGGCGGGAGATCGCCCGTCGGGGCCGCGACGTTGCGGATCAGCTGCGAGATCCGGTGCAGATTCTTTCGGAAGGGAAGGGGACTGGTCAGACTGGGGGTCGGGTCCTTCGGATCCGGCGGAGCCCCCTCGGGCTGCTGGAGGGCGTCGCGGAACCGGGTGATGTCCCCCCGGAGCAATCCGGCATCGGTGGGGGCCAACCCCGCAGTGCTGGCCAGCAGCACGTCGGTGGCCTCGAGAAACGCGCGGCCGGCGGGATGGGTCCATGGCGCGGGGGCTCCTGCCGCGGCGGGCGTGGACCGGGGGGTGCGGTGCAGATCCCACAGGGGATCCGGACCGGTCGCCTCGCCCCAGGTCAGATCCTCCAGATCGCGCGCCGGGGCTGTGGCCCACAGTGCCCGCTCCGCCGCCGGAATGTCGCGGTAGCGCACCACGACATGCGACTGGTACTCCGGGTGGGCGGCGCGGTAGTCGGCCCACGCGGCTTCATCCTCGGGGTGATGCCAGCGCACCGTGAATTCCTCCACGACGTCGGGCTGAATCACCGCCTCGGCGGGAAAGGACTTCAGCCGCTGGCCCCAGTGCGCCCGCCAGACGGCTTGCGCATCGGCAGCGGCCGCGTCTGCGGTCGGAAACACGTGCAGCTCCGGGCGCACCCCCAAGCGGGCAGCCGCCTGGCGGAAGATGGTCACGGGCGTGTCGGGCACGGCCACGTACCACTCGCCAGGCCATTCGGGGTGCCGGCGCAGGGCCGGGTTGAGCTGGGCCTGGATGCGCGGCCGAAACCGCGGCAGAAACGGCACCTGGGCCACGTGGCGCGCTTCACTGACCAGTCCCTCCCACGCCGCGCGCCGGGCCTCGGCATCGAGGGCGGCATCGACCGGCGCGGTGAGGGGGTGGGTGACGCGGGCGGTGCGGCCCGGGGTCTCCTCAGCCATGGGGGTCCCTCCTTACACCAAAGCCGCAGCGGGGTCCACGCCGAAGAGATCGGCGGCGTCCCACGCCAGGGCATCCTCGAGCGACAGCAGCGGGTCGTGGGGGTCCAGCCAGGCGAACCCGGGGACGCGGGGCGGGGTCAGGGCAATGAGCGGCCGGGAGGGTCGGGGCACGCCCACCAGGGACGGGACGACCCAGTAGAGAACCCCCGGCGGCACCTCGGGCCACGGACCATCGGCCGGGGCGCGGAGCGCGACCGACCCGGTGAGGGGCTCCGGCCCCAGGGTGTCCACCACAAAGATCCGGCGGTCGCCGGGATCGGTGATGACGGGGGGCGGCGTGCCCGGGGGCAGCGGGACGAACACCTGAAACTGCACGGAGAGCAGAAGCGTGGACGCGGCCAGCCAGTCGGACGCGGGCCCAGGCGGCCCATCGCGGGTCAGCCAGAGCGCCTCGACCAGACCGTGAACCGGCCGCAAGCCGAAAGCCATGAAATCACCTCCACCAAAAGGAAAAGGCCCCACCCGGAGGTGGAGCCAGCGCGAACTACAGAGGCAGCCGTGGTGGGCCGCTTCAAAGCAAATGACCCCTATGAAATGGCTCCAAACCTATGTGGGGCAAGGGATGAGGGGGACATGTGCCGTCATCGCATGGAATTGGAGATTCTGATGCAGCTCCGAAATCAGCGCAAGTCGCGGGGGGAAGTGAGCCTCTACGACCCGATCGGCGTCGACCGCGAGGGCAACGAAATCAGCTTGATGGACGTCCTTGGCTCAGAGCCCGACCTGGTGCCCGAGGCGGTGACGACCAAGCTGCAGGTTGCGGCACTGGCGGGCTACCTGGAGGCGCTCGAGCCGAAGGAGCGCCGCGTTGTGCAGGAGCGCTTTGGCCTCGGCGCGGCGAGTCGGAGAACGCAGCGGCAGATTGCGAAAAGTCTGGGAATCTCGCGCAGCTACGTCTCCCGCATTGAGAAGCGGGCCGTGACCAAGCTCCTGAAGGAAATCGACCCCGATGACGCGCGCGGGCGGGGTCTCCCCTAGGCCGGCATCACGGCCTGGTGCCAGAGGCTCGCCCCGGGCGACTGGCGAGCCTTCCGCATGGCCGGGTGACGCCGCGAGGAGGGTGTCTCACGTGGCCTGGCCCGTCGCGGTGTGGTATCCTAGCTGCCAGAGAGGCACGGTGTCCACCGAGAAAGGTGGTGGCCGAGATGAGCAACGTAGGAAGCGCCGTCCGGCGGGTCTTAGACTGGGTCAATCGCTGGTCGGTCACCGGCGCTGGGAGCCGCGAGGTCTCGGACGACGACGTGCGGCGCCTGTACGAGGCCCAGCGCGCCGATGAAGGGAATCGAGACCGGCAGGTGTGGGTGCACGGGTCCCTGAACGGCCGCCACTAGAGGCCGCCTAACGCCGTGGACGAGCTGGCGGGCGGATGCCCTACCCGGTCCAGCGGCGCCACGCCTCACGCGCTGTCCGGGGCGAGGCGCGTGGTGCGCACGGAGCGGTCGGCGAGGGGCAGCAGCGCGCTCGCCATGAGCAGCACCCCGCCGCCCGTGGCCACGGGGTACAGCCCCCAGTGGTTGGCGAGCGGCACGGCCGCGATGACGCCTAGGGGAATCGTCACGTAGGAGCCCACGTCGCCAAACGCCAGCACGCGTGCCAGCTTGTCGCGGGGCACCGACCGCTGCAGCGCGGTATCCCAGGTGACCGCCGCCACGGTTGACCCGGCGCCGGCGGCCAGCGCCGCCGCAAAGAGATAGCCGAGGCCCGGGTGGAGCCCCAGCGCCAGCAGCGGAAGCCCCAAGGCCGCGGCGGCGACCATGCCGTCGCGAAAAGGATGTTGCGGGACGGCGCGCAATAGCGCCAGACTTGCGGCCAAGAGTCCCACGGCCTGCAGGCCGAGCGCCAAGCCCCAAGCCGCAGGGCCAAACGTGTGTGCGGCAATGATGGGCCCCAGCACACGCCACACCCCCATGTTCGCCAGGTTGATGCCGGCGTACGCCGCGGTCACGACGAAAATGGCGCGCTGCCGGCGAAAGTAGTCCCAGCCCGCCTGGAGGTGCTGCCGCAGTGGCGGGTGGGCGCCGGAATCGGGTCGGCCCGGAATCTGCACACGGGCCATGAAGGACGCCGCGACAAAAAACGAGGCGGCGTCGGCGGCGATGCCCCAACCGCCGCCCACGGTGGCCACCAGGAGGCCCGCCGCGGCCGGGCCCACGATTTTGGCGGCACTGCGCGCCGTGTTCAGCAGTGCGTTCGCTTCCGTCAAATGCTGGCGGTCGACCAGCTCCGGAACAATGCCGCGGAGTGCGGGCGCGGTGACGGCTCCGAGTAGGCCGTTGGCCACCGCGAAGGGAAACAGCCAGAGGGGGTTCGCGCGGGTGATGACCAGCGCGGCCATGGCGGCGCCCGTGACCCCCGCTCCCAGATTGCTCAGTTGCAGCAGGCGGTCGCGGCGATACCGATCGGCCAGGCTGCCGCCAATCAGCACCATGAGGATGTTGGGCAGAATCTCGGCGGCCAGAATATAGCCCAGGAGCTGTGCGCCGTGCGGGGCCTGCAGGACGGCAAAGGCCAGCGCCACCGGCGTCATGCCGCTGCCAAAGAGGGAAACGGTGCGGCCCCAAAAGAAGAGGCGAAACGTTGGGCTGGTGAGGGACTGGGGCCTCCACAAAGCTTTTAGCACGGCGTGCATCTTCCTTCGCCTAAGACTTCACCTGAGACTCCGCCGAACCGTGGTGGAGAACCCGACCAGCATAGGGAGGGATGGGTGAAAAAGCTAGACTTATAAATTCGGCCGTTTTATACTGACAATATGAAAGCGTGGCGGTGTCACGCCCTGCTTCGTGAACCCTGTCCAAGTTTTGCGCAGCGAAATAAGGGGCGAGCCCCGGATCATCAGATCCGGGGCTCGCCCCCTTCTTCAGGGCATCCCCCGGGGTCAGCCCTGCAGCAAGCTCGCCTCCAGCACATCGCACGCCTCGTCCAACAGGTCGAGCGGCGTGTTTAAGGGCGCGAGGAAGCGAATCACGTTGCCGTAAATGCCAGCGGTCAGCAACAGGAGGCCCTTCTGCTGGCAGCGGGACACCACTCGGCTGGTGAGATCGGCGGCCGGGTCCTTGGTGGTGCGGTCGACCACCAGCTCCATGGCCACCATGGCGCCCAGGCCGCGGACGTCGCCCACGTACGGGCTCTTCTGGGCCATTTGGCTGAGGCGGCTCCGCAGAAACTCGCCTTGGCGCTGCGCCTGGCCCAGGAGGTCCTCGGACTCAAACGCATCCAGCACCGCATTGCCCGCCACCGTGCCCAGCGGGTTGCCCACGTAGGTGCCACCGATTTGCGAAGGCCCCGGGCCATCCATGACGTCAGGGCGCCCCATGACGCCGGAGAGGGGAATGCCGTCGGCGATGGATTTGGCCATGGTCACGATGTCGGGGCGAATGCCCGCCTGCTCGGTGGCGAAGAACGTCCCCGTCCGGCCAAATCCGGTCTGGACCTCATCGACGATGAGCAGAATGTCGTGCCGGCTGGTGAAGTCTCGCAGCCACGGCAAGAAGGTCTTGGGCGGCACCACAAAGCCCCCCTCGCCCTGGACCGGCTCCACGATGACGGCGGCGGCATCCTCGGGAGCCACCTGCAGCAGGAGGGCCTTCTCAATCCGCTCGTAGCAGGGCCCGCCGCACTCGTGCTGCGGGTCGCCACCGCCCAGTTCGCACCGGTAGGGGTAGGGGAACGGCACCCGGTACACCTCGGGAGCGTACGGACCCATGCCAGCCTTGTACGGGTGGGTTTTGGAGGTGAGGGTCATGGCCATCAGCGTGCGCCCGTGAAAGGCTCCCTCAAACGCGATGATGCCCTTGCGCCCCGTATACGCGCGCGCAATCTTGACCGCGTTTTCCACCGCCTCGGCGCCGGAGTTAAAGAACAGCGTGCGGCACGGGCCGCCCCCCGGGAAGCGCTGGTTCAGCCGCTCGGCGAGCGTGACGTAGCTCTCATAGGGAATCGAGGTGAAGTCCGTGTGAAGAAAGCGGTCAACCTGCTCGTGCAGCGCCGCCGTGACGCGGTCGTGGGTGTGGCCCACGTTGAGGACACCCACGCCGCCGGTGAGGTCAATAAACGTGTTGCCGTCGATGTCGTGGAGCACGCTGCCGTGCGCCCGGTCCACCACCAAGGGGGTGCCAATCGACACGGCCCGCGGGGTAGCCTTGGCGACTCGCTCCAGCACCGCCGCACTCTTCGGACCCGGGATCGCGGTTTTCAGTTGAATCGTCTTCTTGGCCGTCGCCATAACTGCCTCCTCCAATTCGCCTCAGTGCCTGCCAGTTTCTGCGGAGTCCGGTGCGCCGGGGAGTCAGCTGTCGATCTGCGCCCGCTGCAGGCGGCCGCTGAAGTCCACGTACACCGACTTCCACTCGCTGAAGAAATCCAACGCCGCGGTGCCGGCTTCCCGGTGGCCGTTGCCCGTGCCGCGGGTGCCGCCGAAGGGCAGGTGAATCTCCGCCCCGGTGGTGCCGGCATTGACATAGACGATGCCCGTCGCCAGGTCCCGGATGGCGCGAAACGTATGGTTCACGTCCCGCGTGAAGATGGACGACGACAGCCCGTAGATGACATCGTTGTTGATGGCGATGGCTTCGTCCAGGTCCTGCACCCGAATCATGGACAGCACCGGTCCGAAAATCTCCTCGCGCGCCACGCGCATGGCCGGCGTCACCTCCGTCAGCAGCGTGGGGGCGTAGAAGGCACCTGCCGAAAGGGCGCCGTCCTCCACGGGAACCCCGCCCGCAGCCACCACCGCTCCCTCCGCGCGTCCGATGCCCACGTACTCGTGGACGCGGTCGCGAGCCGCGCGATTGATAAGGGGCCCGACGTCTGTGCCCGGCTCAAGGCCATCGCCCAGCGTTAAGGTTTTCATGCGCGCCACGAGGCGGTCGCGCAGGGCGTCGTAGACGCCGGCCTGCACGAGGACGCGGGAGCATGCCGTGCAACGCTGGCCGGTTGTCCCGAATGCGCTCCACACGATGCCGTCAACCGCCAGGTCCAAGTCAGCGTCGTCCAGCACGATGACCGCATTCTTGCCGCCCAGCTCCAGCGACACGCGCTTCAGCCCCTCCCCGGCCCGCGCCGCCACATGGCGGCCCGTTTCGACGGATCCGGTGAAGGACACCAACGCGACCCGCGGGTCGCCCAAAATGGCCTCGCCCGCCTCGCTGCCACTGCCATAGACGAGATTCACGACCCCCGCCGGGACGCCGCACTCGGTCAGAATTTTCACCATCTCACCCGCCACGAGCGGGGTGTCGGTGGCGGGCTTGAACACAATGGTATTGCCCAGTACCAGCGCCGGAAACATCTTCCACGAAGGAATGGCGGCGGGGAAGTTCCAGGGCGTGATGATGCCCGCCACGCCGATGGGATCTCTGATCGCCATGGCGAACTTGTCCGTCAGCTCGGACGGTGTGGTGTAGCCAAAGCTGCGCCGGCCCTCGCCGGCCATGTAGTAGGCCATGTCGATGGCTTCCTGCACGTCTCCCCGGGCTTCCGTCAGCACTTTGCCCATCTCGGCCGTCATGAGCCGAGCCAGATCGTCCTTGCGCTCTTCGAGCCGGCGGCCCACGCGAAACAGGATCTCGCCGCGCTTGGGCGCGGGCACACGGCGCCAGGCAGGGAAGGCGGCGGCGGCGGCGGCTATCGCGCGGTCCACGTCGGCTGCGTCAGACAGGGGCACCTGGGCCAGCGTGGCTCCGGTGGCGGGATTGGTTTTCGTGACGTAACGAGCTTGGGCGGGCGCCACCCACTCACCCGCGATAAAGTTCTTAAGTTCCACGGGACCTCCTTCACGGACGACGCGGTGTCTTCTGCGGCAAGACAGACGAAGCTTGTGCCGTCCCGATCCATTCTAACCGTCCCCCTCGTTTGGGAAAAGCCAGGCGAAAGACCGGCCCCCGCACCTCGAGGCGGCCTATGGACAGGGCTGATGGAGATCTTGCGGTCGTCTTGCCGCTGTGGGCTCCAAGCCCGGCGGCGGGCCGTGTGCCGCTCGTCGGTCTCAGGGGGGCCAGAGAGAAAAGTGTGAAAACAGATTGAAATGGGGCAGGAAAGTCGCTGGCAGGCGCGTATTATGTGCGTAAGCCGCTTGACCGAGGGGCGTGCTGTCATACCTTCGGAAGCGCGGCGGGTTAGGAAAAAGCCGGGGCGCGACTGGCCTCGGCGAAGGCGTGCGCAGCGCAATCGCACGAAGGTCCGAGGAGGTGTTTCTGTTGTTTGGCATCGAGCCTCGTTCTCGCGGATCTCACGGATCTCACGGGTGGCGGCGCGCGGCCGGGGGGGCGGCGGGCGCCGCGATCCTGGCTACACTGGCGGCCTGTGGCGCCGCGCCCGCGGCGAGTGCCCACACGCCCAGCGTGCTCACGATTTCGCTGGGCGCCGCGAGCAATCTCAATTGGTGGCCGCCGATCGTGTCGTCCACGGACTGCGGCACCCTGACCGGGGGCGGCATCAGTGGGCCCGACATGTACATGCCGCTTTTGTGGTTCAGCCGCACGGACCAAATCGAGTATTCCCGGTCGATCGCGTCCGGGATTGCTGTCAGTCACCACGACACGCAGTACACCATCACCATGAATCCCAAGTGGCACTGGTCTAACGGCCAGCCCATCACGGCGCAGGATGTCGCCTATGACTGGACGCTCATCAACGGGGCCAGCGCGTCCAACTCGCCGTTCCCGTATTGCTTCGCCGGGTCCGGGGGCGTGCCGGCGGACTTCAAGAGTGTGGTGGCGACGGGACCCCACACGGTGGTCGTGACGCTCAACAAGTCGGTCAACCCCGTGTGGTTTGAGCACAATGGCCTGAGCCAGCTCATTCCGGTGCCGAAGTCCACCTGGGACAAGCACAGCAACATCCAAAAAGAGCTGGCGTTCATCAAGAGTGTGGCCAACTCGCCCAGCAATCCCATCTACCGGGTGGTGGACGGGCCCTACCGCATTGAAAAGGCGGTCACCAACCAGTACTACACGTTCGTGGCCAACCCGAAGTACTCGGGGGCGCATCCCGCGCAGATTAAGACGGTGACGTATCTCTACGAGACGTCGACCTCGGCGCAGTTTGCCCAGCTGCGCACGCACAAGGTGGACCTGGGCTATCTCCCGTTTTCGCTGTATGGCTCGAAGAACCAGCTGACGGGCTACAATCTGGTCCCCCAGGCCGCGTTTGCGTTCTTCTATCTGCCGCTCAACTACCGGAGCAACGCCTACGGCATTGGCGGCTTGTTCAACAAGCTGTACCTGCGCCAGGCGCTGCAGATGGGCATCAACCAGCCGGGCATCATCAAGAGCATGTACCATGGGTACGCGCTGCCCAGCATCGGACCGGTGCCCGTGAAGCCGCCGAACGCCTACTATGACCCCGCGCTGAAGAATCCGTATCCGTTCAACTTGGCCGCGGGCAAGAAGCTGCTGGAGAAGCACGGGTGGCGCCTCGTCAACGGCGTCAT
This sequence comes from Bacillota bacterium, assembly GCA_021820465.1. Taxonomy (GTDB): domain Bacteria; phylum Bacillota; class Sulfobacillia; order Sulfobacillales; family JAIMBI01; genus JAJZWV01. The sequence goes on along the minus strand of JAKADP010000084.1, from coordinate 831 downwards.
GACCCGCGGCAGCCAAAAGCTGGCGTTCAACCTGCTGTATTCTACGGGGTCGGCCACGTTTAACAACATGGCGCAGCTCCTGAAGGAGGATTGGGCCAAAGAGGGCATCGACGTGAGCCTGCAGCCCATTGGGGGCCAGGCGTTTGGCGACATCATCGGGAGCGCATCGCAGTCCAGCAAGTGGGCGATGGCGGGGGGATTCGGCTGGATATACGTTCCGGACTTCTACCCGTCGGGCGGCAGCCTGTTTCTGCCGACGGCCGGGTTCAACCTGGGCGCGTACAACAGCCCCACGATGAACCGCCTGATTGCGGCCACGTACCAAGGAGGCACCAAGAGCCAGGTGACCCGGCGCTTCGACGCCTACCAGGTGTATGCCGCCCAGAACTTGCCGGGGCTGTTCGTGCCCACGCCCGAATCCATGTCCGAGGTGCGGACGTTCGTGAAGGGGTACCGCAGCAACTACAACCCCATCCTGGGATACACCCCGGTGAACCGTCTGAGTTTCAGCGGATAGGCAAGCCTCGAGCGGCACGGCACGTCGCCGTGCCGCTCCCTTCTTTACAGATTCGCCAGGTAAGCGACCGTATTAGTTCGCAATATGGGTAACACAGTTTGATATCATTCGCATAATGAGCAAAGGGATAGGCGTGTGAGTGCGCGGGGCCCGCGGGATGGGGTGCCTGTGGCGCAGGAGGATGGTGTCATGAGGGGCCATGGGCTCGGATGAGGTGGACGCCCACGGGCTGCGCTGGGTCTCGTGGGGGCCCGCGGAGGGAGGGATCGGCGGCGGGGCCCAGGCGGTGAGTCTTGCGCACCTCACTGCAGCGA
>JAKADP010000016.1 GCA_021820465.1 Bacillota bacterium | reverse complement strand
CCCCGGGCGCCCGACGTGCGGCCGCCCGCGGCGCCACTCCCCCTCGCGCCCGCGCCATCAGGCTCCTATCGCCCGCCGTCGCTGGCGCTGCTGAACGCCCCTGTGCCCCGGGGCCCCGGGCGCGGCCGCACCGCGGCGGAGCGGGGGCAGATTCTCGTGGAGACCTTGAGGCAGTTTGGCGTCGTCGTGCGCCTGGCGGATGTGAGTCAGGGACCTGCGGTGACTCGGTTTGAGATCGTGCCACCGCCCGGGGTCAAGGTATCCAAAATCCTCAACCTCTCGGACGACATTGCGCTGTCGCTTGCCGCCACGGGGGTGCGGCTGGAGGCTCCCATTCCCGGCAAGAGCGCCATCGGCATCGAGATTGCCAACGAAGAGGTGGCCATCGTGGCCCTGAGGGAGGTGTTGGAGTCGCGGGCCTTCCGCGAGAGCCCGTCGCCCCTCACGGTGGCCCTCGGCAAAGATATCGCGGGCCAGCCGGTGGTGGCCGCGCTCGACGCCATGCCGCACCTCCTGGTGGCCGGGGCCACGGGGTCCGGCAAAAGTGTCCTCATCAACAGCCTCATCCTGAGCCTGGTGTACAAGGCCGGACCGGATCAGCTGCGGCTTATCCTGATTGATCCGAAGGTGGTGGAGCTGTCGATTTACGGCCGGCTGCCCCACTTGGTGGATGGCGTGGTGACCGATCCCAAGCGGGCGAGCCGCGCGCTCAAGTGGGCCGTGGCCGAGATGGAGCGGCGGTATCAGCTGTTTGCCGCGTCGGGGGCTCGCGACATTGCGCGCTACAACCGTGCGGCGGACGAGCCGCTGCCGTATTACGTCATCGTGATCGACGAGCTGGCGGACCTCATGATGGTGGCTCCCATTGAGGTGGAGCAGTCCATCGCCCGCCTGGCTCAGATGGCCCGCGCGGCCGGCCTGCACCTGGTGGTCGCCACCCAGCGGCCGTCTGTGGACGTCATCACCGGCACCATTAAGGCCAATATCCCGAGCCGCATTGCCTTTGCCGTCTCGAGCCAGGTAGACTCGCGGACCATCCTGGATACCGCGGGGGCCGAGCGGCTCTTGGGGCGGGGGGACATGCTGTTTCACCCAGTGGGTGCCGCCAAGCCCCAGCGCATTCAGGGGGCATTCGTGCAGGAGACCGAGATCGAGAACGTCCTGCGGGCCCTGGACCCCGGCACTCGTCCTCCCGATGACCAGCTCCCCTGGACCGCAGTGGGCGACGACGACGCCCCGGCGAGTCGCGAGGAGGAGGACAGCCGCTTTGTCGAGGCACTGGCCGTCGTGGTGGAAAACCGCCAAGCCTCGGCCTCGTTGCTGCAGCGGCGGATGCGGGTGGGGTACACCCGTGCCGCGCGGCTGGTGGACCGCATGGAGGAGCTGGGCTACGTGAGCCCTGCTGACGGCGCGCGGGGGCGAGAAGTCCGCCTGTCCCCGGAGGAATTCCACCGGCGGTACGGGGGTGGCGCCGAGTCCGCCGCCGGACCCGACGACTAGCGCCTCGGACTGGCACAGAGACTGCCCGGTCCGCATAGCCTCCAGCGTCGCGGAGGACCGCGGGGAGGTGCCAGTGGCGCGATTAGGGCAGGATTGGTCCCTGCAGCGCAAGGGGCCGGTCGATCAGGCTCGGCATTTAGCGCGGATAAAGGCCGCGCTGCGCGAGCGGCTGGGGGATCTCGTGACGGAAGAGGCCATTATTGCCTCGGACGGACGCCAAGTGGTGCGCGTGCCCCTCAGAAACCTCGAGGAGTTCAAGTTCCGCTTCGACCCGTGGCGAGGAGACCACACTGGCCAGGGGCCGGGGGGGACCGAGCCCGGCGAGGTGCTGGGCCGGTTGCCCACCCCTCGTGCGGACCCGGGGGGCGACGGCGGGGATGCACCCGGGGCCGACGTCTACGACGTCGAGGTCACGGTGGACGAGGTGGCGGGGCTTTTGTTTCCGGACTTCCGACTGCCTTACCTGGAGCCCCGCGGGGGGCGCTCGCTTGAGCAGGCGGGGCCGGTGTTTCGCGATATCCGGAAGGTGGGGCTGCTGGGCAACCTGGACAAGCGGCGCACGCTCAAGGCCAACCTGATGCGCAATGCGCGCGACGCGGGCGGGCCGCGCATCCACAACCTTCGGCCCGACGACCTGCGCTTTAAAACCTGGGTCGAGGACCGCCGCCAGGTGGGCTCAGCGGTCGTAATTGCCATGCGCGACGTCTCCGGATCGATGGGGGATTTCAAAAAGCGGATGACGCGCGCCTTTTTCTTTTGGATGCTGCGGTTCCTGCGCACATGCTACCGCCAGGTGGATGTGGTGTTTATCGTGCACCACACCCAGGCCCGGGTCGTGGATGAGGAGAGCTTCTTTCAGCTGGGCGAGAGCGGAGGCACCAAGGTGTCGTCGGCCTATGAGCTGTGCCGCACGCTGATGGGGACCCGCTATCCGGCCTCTCAGTGGAATGTGTACCCGTTTCACTTTTCGGATGGGGACAACTGGTCGGACGCAGACAACCGGCACACGGTGGAGCTGCTGGAGGAGATGCTGCCGTCGGTCAGCCTGTTTGGATACGCCGAAATTCGTGAGGGAGGCTATGCCTCCACGCTGATGACGGCTTTTAACAAGGTCCAGCATCCCCGGTTTCGGACGGTGGCGATCGCCCAGGCGCCGGACGTGCTGCGGGCCCTGCGGCGCTTCTTCCAGCCCGAGGCAGGGGGGTGGAACCATGAGCCGGCTTCCTGACGCACACACCATTTGGGAGGCGGCCAAAAGACTGGGGCTTGATCCGTGGCCCGTCCAGTTTGAACAGGTGCCGGCCTCCGTCCTGTACGAGTTTGCCGCGTACTTGGTCCCGGGGCGGATGAACCACTGGAGCTACGGGAAGGCATTTCATGCGATGAAGACCCGCTACGACTACGGCCTGGCCAAGCTTTACGAGATGGTGGTCAACGCCAATCCCGCCTACGCATTCCTGCTGGACACCAATACGCCGCTCGAAGACGTGTTTGTCATGGCTCACGTTATGGGCCACGTAGATTTTTTTGCCCACAACCAATGCTTTCGCAGCACGCCGGCCGACATGACGGAGCAGGTGGCGCGCCACGCCGAGCGGGTGCGCCAATATGAGTTTGACCACGGAAGCAGGAGGGTCGAGCAGCTGCTGGATGCCGCCCTGGCGCTGGCGGAGCATGTCGATTGGCCGGCGCCGGACGCCTCTCCCAGGCGCGCGCCCCAGGCGGCCGGCCTCGCCCCCGACCCCTATCGGGACCTGGAGCCCAGTCCACCCCCAGGGGAGCGGTCGGGGAAGACGGCCGAGGCCAATCCCGATGTGCTGGGCTTTTTGGCCGAGCACGCGCCGGACCTAGAGGACTGGGAGCGGGACGTGCTGTCGATGGTGCGGGTGGAGATGCAGTACTTTTGGCCCCAGATCCGCACCAAAATCATGAACGAGGGCTGGGCCACGTACTGGCACACCCGGATCATGCGGGTCTTGGATCTGTCAGACGCAGACGCCGTGGACTTTGCCCGGCTGCATGCCTCGGTCCTGCAGCCGGGCCACCTCGGGTTAAACCCGTACCTGGTGGGATACCGGATCTTTGAGCACCTGAATGCGAGCGGGGGGCCGGACGCGGTGTGGCTGGCTCGGGAGGTGGACGACGACGTGTCATTTGTCCGCAACTACCTCACCGAAGACTTGGTCAAATCACTGGACCTTTACACCTGGGGCGTTCGCCAAAACCAGGTGGAGGTCAAATCAACCTCCTGGCAGGTGGTGCGCCAGCAGCTGGTGCAGGAACTCACCCACGGCGGGATTCCGGTGCTGCACGTCGAAGACGGGGACTTCCACCGGCGCCGCGAGCTGTATCTCATCCACCGGCACGAGGGTCAGGATTTGGACATTCCCTACGCGGAGCGGGCACTGCGCCACGTGGCCGCGCTGTGGGGCCGCCCGGTCCACCTCGAAACGCGCCTGCTGGACGCACCCAGCGGCCAGAGCCGGCGCGTGGTGCTGTCCTATGACGGCAAGGCCAACACCAAGCTGATGCTGTGACCCGGTGAGCGAGCGCACCGCCAAGCCGGACCCCGCACCCGCGCGGCGATGGGTGCCGCGCCGGGCACCGGGGGGCAGGCCGGGAGCCGCTCCGGCGCTCAGTGTGCGGGCGGCCCGGCTGATTTGTCAGCCGGGCCGACGCCCCCTAGGGAGGAGAGCCATCGCGAACGGGTGTCTGCGGCTGCGGCCGCCAGGGATCCCCGACGCCTCACGCCGGCCGTTACGCTTGACGCGGGCCGGTTCCACCATTCCATCGCGGCATCGAGGGGAGAAACACGTTGTGCACCCGTTCATGGGGTACTTTGGGCACGATGAAGCCGTGATGACGCGCTTCGGTGTCCACGATGGTGACATGAGTGGCCTGATACGACCCCCACCACGTTAAGGTGGCGTTCAAGCGTCTTGCGGTGTCGTTCCCCAACTGGATGTCCGCGACCTCATCCCACGGAAGGTGCCATGCATACGCGGGGATCAGCATGATGCGGGTCTGGAAGTGGATTCCCTGGTCGTCGATGCTGAGGGTGCCGAAGCGCAGTCGCTTCAGCCTGGGCCCGTCCAGGGCCTCGACGATCTTCCCCACGACTGTCCGCCGAATGGTCATCGCTCAATCCTTTCTCAATGACTCGGACTCCCCCGATCGGGGAGTCGCTGAGCGGCCTGCGTATCCCCACCAAGGCAAGTGCGGCGCGGCGAGCGAATGCGGCTTTCCATGCAAGCGGAGCGTGTCATACAACTTCTAACAGAAATTGATCGCGTGCACAACACGCTCGGGCGGCTGCCTGAGCCAGAGCGAGGGAGTGGGGAGGCCACGTCAACCTGGCCGGCGGCCGCCCGACGTGGCAGAAGGAATACCGCGCGGCACCAGCGAATCAATGCCCATCCTGCTCGCGGGCGTGTCGCTGCGGCGGCGGGATCAGTCCGACTCCATGGGGCCCAGCGTCACGAAGCCGCCGTGCTCGCGGGCGGCGGGACGGAGGGGACCGGCCTCGTGCTTCCCAGCACCACGGACGATTCACGGTGGTGCCAGTTGGTGGCGGAGCGGCCGGGCAACGATGGCGAGTGGAAGGCGGAAACACAGTGCAAATCAAGGTGGGCCGGGGGTTGCGCTATCCCACCAAAACCTTGCAGGACGCTCTCATGCGGCCGAACGTGACGGAAGTGCTCCTCACGGCAGGGACCTATGACGCTGGCGACGTGGCCATTCGCCGCCCCGTAGTGATTCGTGCGGAGCCCGGGGTCGTGTTGGCGGCCCAGTTCGCGGTGAGGGCGGCCTCGGCGGTGTTGGTGGATTTGGCGTGGGAGGGAGGCTTGACCGTCGCGGCCCAAGCGTCGGCGACGGTGCAGCGCTGCACGATTCGCGCACACGCCGGGTCCACTCCCGTCGCCGCTGGCGTGGGAGGCACGCTCACGCTGGACCACACCAGTATCATCGGTGCTCCCGGCGCTCCCACGGCGCTGTGGGTCGCCGACGGCGGCCGGGTCGAAGCCACCGCCAGCCGTATCGATGGAGCCACCGCCAACGCGCTCCAGACGGACGGCCAGGCTTCCTGCAATTTTGACGGGTGCACCCTGGTCACTTCGGCAGAGCAAACGGCCGCGATATGGGCTCGCGGCCGGTCGACGACGGTGCTGACGGGCTGTGAGGTCGCGGCCGCGCAGTCCAACGCCCTGTTCTGCGACGGTGACGCAGCCGTGTCGCTGACATCTTGCGTGGTGACCGTGCGGTCAGGGGCGTCTCCCGCGCTGTATGTGCGTGACCGGGCGACGGTCACCCTGGTGGACGCGCAGATTCACTCCGCGGGAAGCAACGCCGTGAACCTCCTGCACGGGGCGCGCGCCGCCATCACCTCCAGCCAACTGACGTCGGACAGTCAGTCCTACCCCGTGCTGAGCGCCACCGGCTCCGCCGTCGCTCAAATTCGCGACAGCACGCTGACCGCCGCCGAGGCCGGAGTCATCTGGGCCACTGAGCAGGGAGACGTGTCGATGTCCAGCGGCCGCCTGGCCAGCAGCGCCGGCTCGCAGGCCTTGGTGAGCATCGCGGGCGCCGCCCAATTTGCCGCGGACGGAGCGGAGATGCACTCACAGAAGGGAACCGGGGTGCTGGCTTACCAGCAAAGTCGCGCCAGCCTGGCCCACTGTACGCTGGAGGGAGGGAACCCAGACGCCTCGGCCGGCTTCTTTTTCAGCGTGGCGGACACGGCCCAACTTCGGGTGGACGGCGGCACCATCGTGGTGGACGTGAGCGCGGGCGCCCTGCAAGCCAGGGGCCAGGCCAGCATCACCCTCAGCGGCGCGTCGGTTCGGGGGACACGCGGGGTGGGAATTTTCGTGGCGGAATCCGCGACCGTGTCGGCGCAGCGCTTGGAAGCCTCCGGCTTCCAGAACGCCGTGTTTGCCGACGGAGGCACCGCCACGCTAGAAGGCTGCCGGCTAGGCCCCAGCGTCGAGGGCCACCCCGCGGTCGCCGCCGATCACGGGGCCCACGTGCAGCTGACCCGCTGTACGATTGACCAGAGTGGTGCGATGGGGATGGCGCTGGCAGGTCGGTCCTTCGGCGTGCTTGCGGAAACCACGATTCAGGGATCCAAGAGCCATGGGATTTGGATTGAAGCGCTCTCCGACGTGACCATGACGGCGTGCGTCATGGATGGCAACGGAGGTTCGGCCATCCTAGCCGACGCCGAGTCGGTGGGCACGGTTACCCGGTGCATCGTCAGGGGCGCCCATCAAGAGCCGGTGCTGAACGTGGCTCGCGGCTCGTTTGTGCAAGCCGAGGGGAACTTCATTACCGCGCAGGGTGTCCAACCGGCCGAGGGCGGCGGGGTGGGGCTGGAGGCTGCTCTCGGCGAATTGGATTCGCTGGTGGGGCTGGTGCAGGTAAAGGACGCGGTGCGGGACTTAGCCGCCTTGCTGAAGATTTCGGCTGAGCGGCAGCAGCTGAAGTTGGGCGATACCGCGCTGCCTACGCTGCATGCGTTGTTTTTGGGACGGCCCGGAACGGGCAAGACCACCGTCGCCCGCCTCATGGGCGGCATCTTCCGCGCGTTGGGCGTCTTGCCTCAGGGCCACGTGGTGGAGGTCGATCGCTCGCAGCTCGTGGGCCAGTACATTGGCGAGACAGCCCAAAAGACGCAGGCGGCCATCGCCCGCGCGATGGGGGGCGTGCTGTTTGTCGATGAGGCCTATGCGCTGATGCCCCACGCCAGCCCGGGCCAAGACTTTGGCCGCGAAGCCATTGACGGCCTGCTGAAGGCGATGGAGGACCATCGTAACGAATTTGTGGTGATTGCCGCCGGGTATGCAGACCAAATGCTGGATTTTCTGAATGCCAACCCGGGACTGCGGAACCGGTTTGGGTATACCTTTGCCTTTGAAGATTACACCCCGGACGAGCTGATGCAGATTTTTGACCGGGCGGCGGTCGCAGCAAGCCTGCGGGTAGACCCGGAGGCTCGCGGACTCGTGGCGGAAGAGTTTCAAGCCTTGTACGCGCGGCGCGACAATGCGTTCGCCAATGCGCGCCTGGTGCGAACCTGGGTGGAGCAGGTGGCCGTCCAGCAGGCCAGGCGCCTCGCGCGCTTGCCCGACGCCGAGCGCACCCGCGAGGCGCTGATGCAGGTGAGCTTGGAGGACGTCAAGCCCATGGTCCGGCTGGTGAGCGGTGTGCAAGAGGCGGAACCCCTGTCCGTCATCATGGCCGACTTGGAGCGGTTGGTGGGCTTGGCCGCCGTGAAGGAGGCGGTCAAGCAGATGGCCGCGCTGGTCGAATACCAGCAGCAGCGGCGGGCGCTTCACCTGCCGAATCTCTCTCGGGCCAGCTATCACTTGGTGTTTCTCGGCAACCCGGGGACTGGCAAAACGACGGTCGCGCGCCTGATGGGGAGGGTCTTCAAAAGCTTAGGCGTGCTGGAGCGGGGTCATGTGGTGGAGGTGGACCGCGGGCGCCTAGTCGCGGGGTATATCGGCCAGACGGCCTTAAAGACGCAGCGCGCCATCGATGAGGCGCAGGGCGGGGTGCTGTTCATCGACGAGGCTTACGCTCTCACGGGCGGCGGGGGGCAAGACTTCGGTCGGGAGGCCGTCGACACCTTGCTGAAGGCCATGGAGGATCTGCGCGACGCGTTTGTGGTCATCTGCGCGGGCTATCCCGACAACATGCGGACGTTTCTGGACGCCAACCCTGGCCTGGCGTCGCGGTTCGCCCAAAGCTGGACCTTTGCCGACTACAGCATCGACGAGCTGCTGCACATCTTTCGGGACTTGGCGGGGCATGCCCAGCTGGGTCTCACGGAGGAACTCCAGGCGGAGCTCCGGCGGCAGTTTCAACAGCGATTGCAGTCCGGGCCGCAGCACTTCTCCAACGGGCGCTTTGTGCGCAACGTATACGAGAAAATTCAGGGGCAGATGGCGCTGCGGGTCATGGCGCTGCCCGCCGCCGAGCGATCGCCCGAAGCGTACAGCCTGCTGACGCTGGCGGACCTTCCTGATCTGTCCGCCGTTCCTGACTAACGATCTCGGATGGCGGGAGGCTCGCCCTACAGCGCAGCCATGGTGTCGGGCACCGAGCGCTGCACCAGGTCGGCGTACAGGCCGTCCTGCGCCATCAGGTGCCGGTGGCTTCCCCGCTCCACGATGCGGCCCTGATCCATGACGAAGATGACGTCTGCGTCGCGAACCGTCGACAGCCGATGGGCAATCACGAGGGTGGTGCGGCCCTCCGCAATGCGCGTGAGTCCTCGCTGCAGCACCATCTCGGTGTGAGAGTCCAAGCTGGCGGTGGCCTCATCGAGAATGAGAATTTTCGGGTTGAGGGTGAGTGCGCGAGCAAACGCCAGCAGTTGCCGCTGGCCCAGGGAGAGGTTGGCGCCCTTGGCGCGCAGCCATGCCTGATACCCACCCGGCAACTTGCGAATGAACTCGTCCGCGCCGGCCAGTTCAGCAGCTTGCTGAACCGCTTGGTCGGTTACGTCGGGGCGAAACAGCCGGATGTTGTCCGCCACGGTGCCCGAAAAGATGTTGACGTCCTGTTGGACGATGGCCATCATGCGGTGGAGGTCGTGTTGCCGGTAGCGTCTGATGTCCACCCCGTCTACGGTGATGCGACCCTGCTGCCCGTCGTAGAAGCGGGTCAGCAGCCCCATGAGCGTGCTTTTGCCGGCCCCGGTTTCCCCCACGAAGCCGACGAAGCTTTGGGGTGCCACGGTGAAGGTTACGTCCTTCAGGACGGGCTGGCCGGGCAGGTAGCCAAAGGAGACGTGGTCAAACGCCACCTCGCCGCGCACGTCGGCCCGGCCGCCGGGGTCCCACCGCACCGGGACAGGGTCGGCGGGGTCCGTAATTTCTGGCTTTTCGAGGAGCACGCCCCCGATGCGTTCCGCCGACACCAGGGAGGACTGGAGGGTGTTCCAGTTTTGGGTGAGCGAGTTGATGGGCTGGAAAAATTGTCGAATATACGACGTGAATGCAAACAGCACCCCAATCTCGATGGCGTGATGCAGCACGGCTAAGCCCCCCAGCCACACCATCAGCGCCACCGACAGGTTGCCCAGCGCATCGAAGCTGCGGTTGAACAGCACCGACCACCGATACTCGCGGATGTTTCCATCGGTGTAGCGTTGGTTGAGCTCCGTATGGCGCAGGTACTGCTTGGGCTCCTGGTGGAAAATCTGCGTGATGCGCATGCCGCCCAAGTTTTCCGCGATGTATCCGATGAGGCGGGAGAACTGGGTCCTGGTGTACTGGTAGCTCTGGTGGAGCTTCTTGCGAAACAGGACGGAAATCAAGACGATGACGGGAATCACCAGGAAGCTCATCAGCGCCAGCTGCCAGTTGAGCGCCAGCATGGCGCCCATCACCAGCAGCAGCATCAGGCCATCCTGAATGACGCTGAGCAGAAACTGCGTGAAGAACATGCTGACGTTGGTGGTGTCGCTCGACACGTTGGTGATGAGCCGCCCGGTGGCGTGGGTGTCAAAGAACCGCATGGCCAGGGACTCGACGTGGGTAAAGAGGTCCTGGCGCATGTTGCGCACGATGCGCTGGCCAATCCACTGCAGCCGGCGGTTTTGCACCAGGTTGGCCGCAAGGCCCATGAGGGTGACACCCAGGTACAACAGCGCCAGCAGCAAAATGGGTGCAAAAGCAGGGTGGGGGATCAGCAGGTCCTTATCAATGACGATTTGCACCAGCCAGGGCTGGATAACCTGGGCGCCGACGTACAGCACCGCTAAGCCCCCCACCACCAGCAAGCCCTTGAGATGGGGCTGAGCGTATCCCCCCAAGCGCGTGAGCGCCGTCCGGGAATCCGTCATCCGGACTTCGCGGCCCTCGTCCCAGTCGGATTCAGGCATTCACACCCACCTCCTGACCCATCTGAATGCGGAACAGCTCGGCGTACAGGCCCCCGGCCCGCACCAGCTCCTCATGCGTGCCACGCTCCACCACCGCCCCGTGGTCCAGCACGATGATGTGATCGGCGTCGCGCAGGGCGGACAGGCGGTGCGCCGCAATAATCGTCGTCTGCCGGCCCCGCGACCGGTGGAGCACGCGCAGGATGTCGGTCTCCGTGCGCGTGTCCACCGCGGACAAGCTGTCGTCGAGAATCAACAGCTGGGCGTCGCTCTTGATGAGCGCCCGGGCAATGGCCGTGCGCTGGCGCTGGCCGCCCGACAGCGTGACGCCGCGCTCGCCAATCTCCGTGTGGATCCCGTCGGGCATTTCACGAATGGCGTCCAGTATATGGGATTTAGAGGCGGCCTGCTCCACGGCGTCGGGCACCACCACGGGCATGGAGAAGGCGATGTTCTCTCCGATGGTGGTGGAGAAGAGGAACCCATCCTGGGGCACGTACGCGATGAGCCCGCGCAGTGCCTCCAGCTTAATGTCTCGGATGTCGGTGCCGTCCAGCGCAATCGTGCCCCGGGGGGGATCGTAGTCGCGCAGGATGAGATTGAGCAGGGTGGTTTTCCCGGCGCCGGTGCGCCCCACGATCCCCAGGACGGATCCTCGAGGGATGTGGACGGTGACGTCGTCCAACACTAGGGCGTCCGTGCCCGGATATCGATAAGTCAAGTGCGTGATGGTCATCTCGCCGCGCCAGTCGCGGTGCACAGGCTGGGCGGGATCCACGATGGTGGGCTCGACGAGGAGCAGGACCTGCAGCCGGGTCAGCGACGCGGACGCGTTTTGGAACGTGTTGATGACGCGGCCAAACTGCATGAGGGGCTGCACCATCATCGCCAAATAGGCCGAGAAGGCGACAAAGCCGCCCAGGCTGATGACGTGGTGAATGACGTCATAGCCGCCCAGGAGCAGCCCCACCGTAAACGCGATGCCGCTCAGCATCGGCAGGACCGCCTGAAACAGCGTGTTGAGCTCCACGAGCTTCATCTGCCGCGCCAGCACTTCGTTGGTGAGGTCGGCAAAGCGCCCGCTCTCCGTGTCCTCGTTGGAGGTGGCTTTGATGAGGCGGATGGCCAGAAAGCTTTCCTCTGCCCGCTCCGCCATATCTGAGAGGGCTTCCTGAACCCGCCGCGAGCGCATGCGCACGCGCGGCCCCATGGCCACGATCACAGCGGGGATGACCAGCAGCGGCAGCAGGCTCAGCAGCGTCAGCTCCACGTTGATGGTGCCGAGCGTCATGTAGAGCGTGGCGGCAAACAGAAATACCGCCTGGGACATTTGGTTGATCCCCTGGGAGAGTGCCTGGCGGACGCGCGTCACGTCGGTGAGGGTGTGGTTCAGCAAATCGCCGACGCTATGCTGCTGGAAGTAGTGCGAGGACAGCCGCTCCCAGTGGCGGAACAGCACCTGGCGCACGTCGTACTCCATCGTGCGGGCCAACTGACCCATGAGCATCTGCCCCAGGCCAAACGCCACGACGTAGCACGCCGCGAACAGGGCTAGCTCCAAGGCATAGTGCTCCACGGCGTTCTGGGTCGCACCCGCCTTCAGGCGGTTGATAAACTGCCCTAAGATGTTGGGGATCTGCACCTGCAGAAACTCGGCGCCACCGATGGCCACGATGGCCAGCAGGTAGGCGGCCTTATGACTTCCGATAAACGACCGCATCAGGTCCTGGGGCTTCAAGCGAGCGCACCTCTTCCACGGGAAGACCCGGAGATTCCTAATCAGGTTAACAGAAAAGAGAGGCCGGCGGGTGAGAGGTCTCAGGGAAAGTGGCAGTCCCCCAGCGGACGGGTCCGAGTTGTCCGAATCTGGCGAAGGGTGGCGCGATTGGGGGCACGATCCCTGGCTGCCACCATCCGCCGATCGAAAGGGGGCACGAGGCGCCAGCGGGCGAATACCCTGTAACACTCACGCCGAAGGGCCGGCGCTTGGCGGGGGCTTTGCCATCGGATCCGGGAGTGGACAGGGCGGGCCGCGCAAGACGGGTCCTCTGAGCAACCCGACTGATCCTACTGAAGCCACGTCCTACGGAAGCCTCGAAGGAGGGAGTCGCGATGGATGCGTCAGCGCTGCAGGAACGAGTGCGGAGGTGGCGGGCCCAGGAGGCCGAACTGCGCTGGACCGGCACATTCTGGGAATATTTTGACCGCGTGCGCGAGAATCCGCGCCTAGCGCGCCTCTCGCACGCTCGGGTGTACGATCTCATCGCTGATGCGGGCGTGGAAGAGGGGCCGGAGGGGCCGCGCTACCTGTTCTTCGCTGACGATTTGTTTGGCCTAGAGCGAACGTTGAGCCAGCTGGTAGACTATTTTCACTCGGCTGCGCGCCGCCTGGAAGTGCGTAAGCGGATCCTGCTCCTGATGGGCCCGGTCGGGGGCGGCAAGTCAACGCTGGTGACTCTCTTGAAGCGCGGCCTCGAGGCGTATTCCCGCACGCCATCCGGCGCGCTGTATGCGATTGCCGGGTGCCCCATGCACGAAGAGCCGCTGCACCTGATCCCCGGGCCCCTGCGGCCGGAGCTGGCCAGCGAATACGGCCTCTACATCGAGGGCGACCTGTGTCCAGTGTGCCAGCAGCGCCTGGAAACCGAGTGGCGCGGCGACATTGACCACGTGCCCGTGGAGCGCTTGGCCTTGGATGAAAAGCATCGCGTGGGCATTGGCACCTTTGCGCCCAGTGACCCGAAGTCCCAGGACATCGCCGAGCTGACCGGCAGCATCGATCTGGCGACGGTCGGCGAGTACGGGAGCGAGTCGGACCCGCGCGCGTACCGCTTCGACGGCGAGCTCAACATCGCCAACCGGGGCCTCATGGAGTTCATCGAGCTGCTGAAGAGCGACGAGAAGTTTCTCTATGGCCTGCTGACTCTAAGTCAGGAGCAGAGCATCAAGACGGGACGCTTCTCGCTGATTTATGCGGACGAGGTGATCGTCAGCCACACCAACGAGGCCGAGTACCAGCGCTTTGTCGAAAATGACAAGAACGAGGCCCTGCGGGATCGCATGATTTTGATTCGGGTGCCCTACAACCTGAGGGTGGCCGACGAGGAGCGCATTCACGACAAGCTGATTCGCGAGTCAGGGCTCGACGGAGTGCACTTGGCACCGCACACGCTTCGGGTGGCCAGCATGTTTGCCGTGCTGTCGCGCCTGAAGGAGTCCAAGCGCCAGGGATTGAGTTTGGTGAAGAAGTTGAAGCTGTACGACGGCATGGCGGTGGAGGGGTTTACCGCCAAGGACGTGAAGGACCTGCGTGAGGAACATCCGGATGAGGGCATGGCTGGAATCTCGCCACGCTATATTATCAACCGGCTGTCGACGGCGCTGGTCCGCCCCGGGGTGCGCTGCATCAACCCGATCGATGCGCTGCGCGCGCTCAAGGACGGGCTGGAGCAGCACACCGGGTTCTCTCGGGACGAAAAAGAGCGCCTCTTGAACCTCATCTACGAGACGCGCCGCGAATACGACGAGATGGCCAAAATCGAAGTGCAGAAGGCGTTCGTGTACTCCTTCGAGGCGTCAGCCCGGTCGCTGCTGAACAACTACCTGGACAACATCGAGGCGTCCGTCAACAAAACAAAGCTGTCGGACCCCTTGACAGGTGAGGAGCTTGACGCGGACGAGAAGCTCATGCGCAGCATCGAAGAGCAGATCGGCGTCACAGAAAATGCCAAGCGCGCCTTTCGGGAGGAAATTTTGATTCGCATCTCGTCACTGGCGCGGCGCGGGCAATCGTTTGACTACACCTGTCATGCGGGGCTTCGGGAGGCTATCGAAAACAAGCTGTTCAGCGACTTGAAGAACGTGGTGAAAATCACCACGTCCACCAAGACTCCGGACCAGGAGCAGCTGAAGAAGCTGAACGATGTGGCCGCCCGTTTGATGAGCGAGCACGGGTATTGTCCCGAGTGCGCCAACGCCATCCTCCAATATGTGGGGACGCTGTTGGCCCGATGACCACCGGCGGCGGGCGCTCCCGATAGCGACGAATAGGGGAGTCGGGTATCGCGCGCCCAAAGGGCGCTCCTGCGCGAGGCACCACGGCCGGAGCATCGCTCAGCGGCGGCGGCCCGGTGCCCATGGTCCCCAGGCGTCGTGGGCAGCAGACGCCGTCACGAGGCGACCTCGGTTCCGTATTGCTGTGGACAGGGGGTCGCCGCGGGGCTATAGTGAGGGCCTGAGAATCGCCTCACCGCACAGGAGGAGGTGCCCCGATGCCCGAGATTCAGCCGCCGCGCTACATGTTCCATCACGACAGCTACCACCAGTACTTTCGGGAGACGCACGAGGCCGGAGCGCTCGATGCCAAGACCAAAGAGCTGATGCACCTGGCGCTCGTGCTGGCGTTCCACTGCGAGCCGTGAGCGGTGTCCCACTTCGCAGGGGCGAAGAAGCTGGGCGCCACGGAAGACGAGATCCAAGAAACCGTGCAGATGGCCGGCGCGGTTGCTGCGGGGGCCGTGCTGGCCATGGCTGACCGCGCCCGGCAGGCAGCCGACACGCATCACTATTGGTGGAGAAAGCCGCGCCCCCCAGAGTCGTGACGCGGGATGAGGCCAGGGCGCCCGGCCTCGTGTGTCGCGCCACGCCCTTAGGGCGCGGTGTATACGGCCGAGAGCATTCCGAAGTACGTGGGCACCTGATACTGCAGAAAGGTGGACCGCCACGCGACGTGCCGCCGCGCGCCCGTGAGGACGGCAATTTGCCAAAGGCCATCTGGCTTGCCCTGCTCGATCAGCGCCGGATCCACTTCCAGCAGGGACGGCAGATCGTCGGCCTTCACGCGGTCCACGATGTGGGCGTCCAGCACGGCGGCCGCTGGGTGGTACCCGTAGGGGCCCTCGGGGTCGTGCGCGTGGCACAAGTCGGAGCTTGCAATGAGTGCCACCCGATCTTGGCGCGCCGCCGCCACCGCATAGAGCACCTCGCCAAATTGCGCCAGGGCCTCAAACGACAGGGCCCGCGACGGCACCACCGTGACCACGCGCGGGGCCTCTCGGCCCGAGGGAGCCGGGGCCAGGAAGTGCAGCGGCACCTGGGCGCCCCAATCCATCGGGAGGCACGAGTGGGGCCCGGACGAGGCGCCGTAGCTCAACAGCGCGGTCGGAATCCCGGCCGCCTCCGCCGCCTCGGACAGCGCACGGGCCAGCCCGCGATCCACCGGGTGGTTGGCCACTACGCGCGCGCCGCCATGCTCCATGACCCCTTCGGTGCGCTCGCTGTACGAGAGGGCCAGGCGCCCCTCGGCCCGGATGCCGTGGGGTGTCACCACCACCAGCACGTCGGGTGCGGCGGCCTGGACCGCCTGCCCCGCCGCTTCCAATCCTTCGCGGGTGGGGCGAAACAACTCGAGCCGCTCCCCGGCCAGCGCCGGGATGGCTTCTCCTCCGTGCGGCACAATCGCGCCGACAACCAGAGACATCACCAGACCCCCTTCTCGGCCAGCCTTGCGGCCAGCACCTAAGCCTTCTCCAACAGGTCGAACTGAAAGCCGTCCGGGTCCATCACGCTGAGCTCCCGGCCCCACGGCTGCTGCGCCACCGGTCCCGGTGGGGGAAATCCAGCGTCCGTCAGCTGGGTCGCCATGGCGTGCACGTCGTCGACGTAGAGGTGCAGCGCGACCGGACCCGGGCCCGCGCGCCGGTGATCGGTAGCGTGGAGCGCCAGCGTCACCGCCCCGACCACATATTCGACGTAGCCGGGGCGCTCTGTCGCGGGCACCAGGCCGAGGCCCCCTTCATAGAAGGCGCGGCACTCGGCGAAGCGCTCCGCGAACAGCAGCACCGGGCCCCATCCCACGACCGCCGCGCCGCCGCCCGCCTCCCGGCCCTCAGCCCGTGGCGGCTCCCTGTCGAGGATGGGGAAGTCGAACGCCTGCACCTCGCCGGCATGCTCGCGGATCCAGTGCACCAGGGCCTGATGGCGCGGATGGTCCTGGTAGGCCTGGGCCGCCGCCTCATCGCGAAATCGCACCACGATGCCAAACTGGCATCCCTGGGCACGGCCGCTGACGTCGGTGCCCCACGCGAGCGACTCGATCCCGCCGATCGCCTGGGGCCACGCCCGAATCACGTCGTCCATCGCCGCCAAATCGCCCGGGGTCAGCGTGTGTGGAAAGCGCATCAGCGCCACATGTTGAAAAGACATGGCTGCCTCCCTTGACCGCGCCCGCCGGGCTCGGGGGCCCGCCGGCGAGCGCGCGTGCTTGCTCGCACCATACCACCCCGGCAGCTGTCCTGCATGCCCATGCCTCGGATCGGGCCGCCTGGACGCTGCACCCAGAGGAATCGCGCCGGCGACCGCGAAGGAGTCAGCATCGCACGACCCGTCGTGTGGCGAAAGGTGGACGACAAGGTGGAGCAGGCAGGGACGGATCGGCGGTGGACTCTGGGCGACTTTGGGCAGGTGCGGACGCTGCGGGAGCCAGCGGTGTCGCCGGACGGCCGGCGGGTGGCGGTCGTGGTGGACGCGTTTCGCGATCAGGAGGACGACCGGGTGGCCGCCCTGTACGTGGTGGCCGCCGACGGCTCATCCGCGCCCCATCGCCTCACCCAGGGGGCCGAGGGCGTGAAGGCCCCCCAGTGGTCGCCCGACGGCCGCTATCTCGGGTTTATCGCCGCACGCCCCCCGGCTGCGTCCTGGCCGAGCCCCCTGGGTGAGGGCCGACCGGACGACGGTTCAGGAAAGCCCCCGCGGGAAGGCGCCGGGCCCAAGCCCCAAGTGTGGGCTTTCGATATGGTCGAGGGAGGAGAGCCGGCGCCGCTCACGAACCAACCCGAAGGGGTGGCGGCGTTTGAGTGGTCGCCCGACGGTCGGCAGCTGGCCATCGCCGCCCGCACCCCGTCGCCTGCCCAGGCGGCGTATCTCGCTGCGATCCGGAAGCCTCGCCACCCGGGGCCGTGGGTAATCACCCGACCCCAAAGCAAGCGGGACGGCGAAGGCTACCTCGATGACGTGCCGACGCATCTGTTTCGGGTGGACGTGTCCACGGCAGCGGTGCTCCAGCTGACCGACGGGGATGCCTCCGAGGAGGATCCGCACTGGTCACCGGATGGGACGTGGGTGATGTTTCGGTCCAACCGCACCGGCCGCGCCGACCTGAACGCCTGCGTCGATCTGTGGATGGTGGCGGGCGTGGGCGGGGCGGCGCGCCGCCTGACACACGGCGACGTCTCCGTGTCCTCGGCGGCTTTCTCGCCCGATGGGCGATCCGTCGCGCTGGTCAGCCCGCTGGATCCCAACACCGGCTACACGCCGTCCCATCTGATGCGCGTCTCGACCGACGATGCCACGCCGGTGGAGCAGCTGGCGCGCCTGGGGGTGGGGTTCTCGCGCACCGAAGGCGTTGTGCCGCCCCTCGCTCCTGGAGCGGACCCGGTGGCCAACGGGCGCGTGGGTCCCCGGCCAGAGCGGCAGACACCGCGCCACGTCTTGACCCAAGGCGCGCCCGGCCCGCTGCGCTCGGCGCCGCATTGGGTGGACGACCGCCACGTGCTGGCGCTTCTGGCGGACCATGGGCCCGCGCGTCTCGTGCGCGTGGACACCGAGGCCGGCGGCTTTCAGCAGGTCGCGCCGCACGATCGCGTGGGCACCATGGAGGGGCTGGCTCACCGCGGCGGCACGACCGTCGTGATTGTGAACCGGCCCGAGACGGCGGGGGAGCTTTACCGCGTAGACCCGGGGGGGACACTGGCCGCGCTCACCACGTTTAACCGCCACGCCTTTGAAGGGCGCGCCGTGCCCCATCACCGCTGGGTGCAGTTTCGCAATCCCGACCAGGATCAGGTGGAGGGGGTGCTGGTCACCCCCGTGCAGGCGGCCGGGGCCCTGCCCCTCATTGTGGTGCCCCACGGAGGCCCTCAAGCGGCGGATGCGCTCACATTTCGGTTTGACCACCAATACTGGGCAGGACTCGGGTACGCGGTCTTGCTGGTGAATTACCGCGGGTCTGTCTCCTACGGGCCGGACTGGCAGGGGGTCATTCGCGGCGACTGGGGCCCGCGCGAGCACGCGGACTTAATGGCCGGCGTCGACCATCTGGTAGCCGAGGGCATTGCCGACCCGGCGCGCCTGTTCCTGACGGGCTTTTCGTATGGAGGCGTGATGACCAATTGGGCCGTGGGCCACACGGGGCGATTTGCCGCAGCGGCCAGCGAGCACGGCATGTGGGACTACGCCAGCATGTTTGGGCACGGCGACACCGACCCGCACTGGCAGGATGGGTGGGGCGTGCCTTGGCAAAATCCCGAGGGGTACCGCCGCTCCTCGCCGCTGTCGGCCGCGGATGGGCTCACCACCCCGCTGCTCATCACCGCAGGTGAACACGACTGGCGCTGCCCGGTGGCGCAGGCCGAGGCGCTGTACGCGGCGGCCATCCGACGCGGTGTCCCGGCAGAACTGGTCGTCTACCCGGGTGAGCATCACGCCTGGCAATCCCGCCCGTCCCGGGCGCGCGACCGCATTCGGCGCATCACCGCGTGGTTTCACCGCTATGGGGGGCCGGCGGACGACGCCGAGGATTCCGGGTCGCCCTAGCACCGCCGTGCCGGCGGGGTTCGGGCCACGCCGGCGGGCGGTCGGTGGCTATCCAGCGCCCGGCCGCCATCCCCAGTCGGACGGCCAGCGCCACGCCATGCCCGCCGTAGCCACCCACCCAGCGGATGCCCCCAGGCGTCTCGCCCAGGGTGGGGAGGCCGGCGGGGCTGACGGCCAGCGGGCCCTGCCAGTAGTACTCCACGGGGACCCCCTCGACGGCCGGCAGCACCCGGCGCAGGACGGCACCCAGGGCGGCGGGTGTCGCGGGGGTGCCGTCCGGGAGGCGGCTGCCAAATACCAGGCGGCCGCCGGGTGTCATCTGAAAGTGGGCTGTTCGACGCGACTCCTCAAAGACGGCTGGGCGGCCGGGCAGGAGGCGGCCGGCGAGAGCGGGGGGCAGGGGCCCGGTGGCCAGCATCGGGCTGTCCACGCGCCGCACGTGGCCCGCCAAGGTCGGCACCAGCTCAGGCAGGAACGCGTTGGTGGCCACCAGGACGCGTTGGACCGTGATGGCCCGCCCGCCCACCTGCACCCGAAACCAGCCGGATCCCGGCCCCTCGATCGTGCCGGGGGCCTGCTCCACCACCAGCGCACCGGCGCTGAGCGCCGCGTCAGCCAAGCCCACGGTCAATCGGTACGGATTGACCGTGGCGGACGCCCGGTCAAACAGCGCGCCCACATACCCCGATCCCCCGACGCGCTCGGCCACGGCCGGTCCCTCCAGCACGCCGATCCGGAAGCCATCAGCCGCCAGCAGCGCCGCATCCGCCAGCAGACGGCGCCAGCGGTGGGGGCTGGCGGCCACCGCCAGATGTCCGCCCGGGTGCCAGTCGCAGGCGATGTGATGCCGCTCCACCAGGGCCGCCACATCCTGTACGGCGGCTGCGCCTTGCGCCCACCAAGTCGGCGCGTCGGCGCCCCCGATGCGGCGAAGCTCTCGATACGAGGGGTTGAGCCCTGTCAGCACTTGGCCCCCGTTGCGTCCGCTGGCGCCATCCCCCACGCGTCCGCGATCCACCACGACGACCGACAGGCCCGCCGCGCGCATGGCGAGCGCTGCGGATAGGCCGGTCAATCCCGCCCCCAGCACCGCCACGTCCAGGGTGGCGGGCAGCACGTCGGGGCGGGGGCATGTCCACCGCGGGCCCACACTCTGCCAGTACACCGACGACACCCGTGCGCCCTCCTGTGGCCCTGTCATCTCCGCCCCCGCGGGGCGAGTGCTGGCCGGGCCGCACCACCCCTGGTGTTTGGGCCCGCGCTCAGGCTTGCTGGCGGCCGGGCTCGGTCCCCAGCGGCCCGTGCTCGATGAAATACAGGGAATAGAGATACGGATCCACCACCGCCCGGTAGGCTTTGATGATGCCAATGGCCTCGAGGCGGGCGATGCGGCGGTCCACGTCATCGGCCGCAATACCCAGTTCGGCACCCAGGACGTGGCTGGGAATGCGGGCGTTATCAATAATCAGCTGAAGCAGATCGCGGTCCACCGCGTCCACCTGGGAGGCATGCGCATCGGCCATAGTCACCCTCCTTGCCCTTTCTGCCCTTTCTGCCCTTTCTGCCCTTCTTGCCTTGAGCGGGACCGGAATAGGATCGCTCAGCGGGACCGGCGGGGTGGCAGCCGGGCCTCATCAATCATCCGCCTCAGCAGGGTCACCTCGTAGCTCAGGCGCTCGGATAAGCTGGGCTGTTCCAGCAGGGCCTGCTGGTCGGCTACGGACAGCGGCAGCCGATGCGCCACCCAGTAGGACAGCGCCTCGGGATCCTGAGGGAGGAAAGGCGCCTCACCGGGCTCCAGAGCCAAGGCTTCGCACTCCGAGGCCAGCGCATACGCCTCATCCGACAGCGCGCGCCCGGGGCGCTCATCCAAATCGGGCAGGAGGCGCACCTGGCCAGCCACCAGCCGCGTGCCCTGACGCCAGCTGATCAGCTGAAAGCGCGCCACCCCCGCCAGCGTGACGGACAGCCGGCCGTCCAGCAGGCGCTGTGTCTTGAGGACCCGCGCGACGGTGCCCACCGACGCCAGGACTAGCGGATCGCCGGGGGGCACTTCCTCGCGCTTCCACACCACACCCAAGGGCAAGTCATGGTGGAGACACTCCGCCACCACCCGGCGAAAGCGCTCCTCGCGCACATGCAACGATACCTTGACCCCTGGGTACACGACCGCCGCCGCCGGCAGCAGGGGCAGCGCCATCGTATCGCGGCTGGATGCCATAGCCTTCCTCCTCCCACCTGGTTCCACGGGGCTGCCCGACAGGGCCGCTTCTTGGTATTGTATCGCGCCGTGCGCCCGGCGGGTGCAGCGTGTCTGGCAGGGGACATTGCCAAGTCGGCCCGGCTCCGGCACCATATCCAAAGATCAGCCCGGTCGCGAGCGGCCGAGCGTGAACGGAGGAGACGTATGCGAGGGTTGACGGAGGAGCAGCAGCTGTTCCAGGCGACGGTGCGCCGCTTGAGCCAGGAGCGCGTCGCGCCGCGGGCAGCGGACATCGACCGGGAGGACAAGTTTCCGTGGGACTTGGTCGCGCTGTTTCGCGACAGTGGCCTCTTGGGCCTCGGGATGCCGGAGGCGTGCGGCGGCGGCGGGGCGGACATGCTGACGACGGCATTGGCCATCGAAGAAGTCGCCCGCGTCTCGGGGACGGCCAGCTTGCTCATTGCCGTGCAGCACTTGGGCGCGCTGCCCATCATGCTGGCGGGCACCGCCGAGCAGCAGCGCCGATTCCTGACGCCCGTGGCGCGGGGCGAGCAGCTGGCCGCATTTGCGCTGACCGAGCCGGAGGCGGGTTCCGATGCCGGCGCCGCGCGCACCCGCGCGGTGGCGGACGGCGACGGGTGGCGCCTGACGGGCACCAAAATTTTCATCACGCATGGCAGCGTCGCGAAAACCCTCGTGGTGTTTGCGGCGACGGAAGCCGATGGGCAGTCCCGGGGGATGTCGGCGTTTGTGGTTCCGAGCGACGCTCCGGGATTCCACGTGGGCCACGTGGAAGAAAAACTGGGCATTCACGGGTCCGAAACGGCGCAGCTGCAGTTTGACGGCGTCCGCGTGGCGCGGGACCAGCTGCTGGGCCGCGTGGGGGAGGGGTTCAAAATTGCCATGCGGACCCTGGACCGCTCTCGGCTGGGCATCGCGGCCCAAGCTCTCGGGCTGGCGCAGGGCGCTTTTGACGCGGCCCAGAGCCACCTCGCCCAACGGCGCCAGTTTGGCCGCGCGCTGACCGAGTTCCAAGGGCTGCAGTGGATGCTGGCCGACATGGCCACGCGCATCGAGGCGAGCCGGCAGCTGCTGTACACCGCCTGCGACGTGGTGGAGGCGGCAGGCTTTGGCATCGACTCCAGCCCCGAGGTCACGCGCATGTCGGCCATGGCGAAGCTCATGGCCTCCGACACCGCGATGCAGGTCACGACCGACGCCGTGCAGCTGTTTGGCGGCTACGGGTACATTCGGGATTACCCCGTCGAGCGCATGATGCGCGACGCCAAAATCACGCAGATTTACGAAGGGACCAACCAAGTGCAGCGCATCGTGATTTACCGGAACCTGCCGCCGGTGGCGAGCTCATGACCGGCACGCGGGCCATTGCCGAGCTGGCAGAGCATATTGGAGCGCCAGTGCGCGTGGCGGGCTGGGTCACGCACGTGCGCTCGTCGGGCAAGGTGCGATTTTGCGCCCTGCGAGACGGGTCGGGTGAGTTGCAAGTCGTGGCGCGTGCCCAGGAAGCTCCCGACGCGCTGCTGGCACAGATGGCTGTCCTGACGCAGGAGACGGCCGTTGTGGTCGCCGGGCTGGTGCGGGCGGATCCGCGTGCGCCGGGTGGCGTGGAGCTGGCGGCCACCGAGCTGACGGTGGTCGGACCCTCCGAGGGGTATCCGATTGCCCCCAAAGAGCATGGGGTGGAGTTCCTGATGGACCACCGCCACCTGTGGGTGCGCAGCTCCCGGCAGACGGCGGCGCTCCGCCTGCGGGCTCGTATTGCCCATGCGCTGCGCGCGTTTTTGGACGACCGCGGCTTCGTGCTGACGGACCCGCCCATCCTCACGCCCTCGGCGGCGGAGGGGACCAGCACGCTGTTTGAGGTGGACTATTTTGGCGAGCCCGCGTTTCTCAGCCAGAGCGGCCAGCTGTACCTGGAGGCCACCGCGATGGCGCTGGGGCGGGTGTATTCCTTTGGGCCCACATTCCGGGCCGAAAAGTCGAAGACGCGCCGCCACTTGACGGAGTTTTGGATGCTCGAGCCTGAGATGGCCTTTTGCGACTTCGAAGAAAACCTCGAGTGGCAGGAGCGCCTCGTGGCGTACGTGGTGGCCGATGTCCTGACCCATCGGCGGGCAGAGCTGGCCGTGCTGGGACGGGACACCACGGTGCTGGAGCGTGTGGAGCCGCCGTTTCCGCGCATCTCCTACGACGAGGCCATCGAGCGGCTGGCGGCGGCCGGCTTTCCCGTGGCGTGGGGGGATGACTTCGGATCGCCCGAAGAGACGGCATTGGCGGGGATGTTTGACCGGCCGGTGTTCGTGCACCGGTTTCCGACCCGTCAGAAGGCGTTTTACATGCAGCCGGATCCGCTGCGCCCGGAGGTGGTGTTGGCCGCAGACCTGCTGGCGCCGGAGGGCTACGGGGAGATCGTGGGCGGCAGCCAGCGCATCCATGACGAAGCCCTGCTCGCGGCGCGCCTCGCCGAGCAGGGACTGGACCCTGCTCAGTACTCCTGGTATCGAGATCTGCGCCGCTACGGCAGCGTTCCCCACTCCGGCTTTGGCTTGGGGCTGGAGCGCCTGGTGGCGTGGATTGGCGGCTTAGAGCATGTGCGTGAAACGATTCCGTTTCCCCGCACGTTGAATCGGGTGTGGCCCTGAGCGGCGGGCCGCCATGGCGAGAGGGAGGTGAGCCCATGGCCCCGGCTGAGAGCGTGGGGCAGGAACTCAAGAGGCAGCGCATGGCCCTGGAATTGTCGCTGGACGAGGTGGCCGAGTCGACCAAGATTCGTGCCTGGTACCTCGAAGCGCTTGAAGACGACAATCGGGAGCGCCTGCCCGCCGACGTCTACGCGTTGGGATTTCTGCGCGCGTATGCCCGGCATCTGGGCCTAGATGCCACGGCCTTGGTGGACCGCTGGCGGGCTCAGTCGCGCGACGTCGCCGCCGCCAGCCCCGGCGCCACCGCTCCTGCTGCGGCCGCGCCCGCTGCCCGCTCGGAGGTGGGCCCGCACCGGCCCGCGCCCTCCACCGCCGCACCCGGCCGCCCCGGCCGCCCACCGCGATCCGGTGGCTGGTGGGTCGTCGGCATGCTGCTGGGCGTCGTGCTGGTGGGGCTCGTGCTCGTCTTGATGAACCGGGCCGCGCCGCGCCCGACGGCGGTGTCCGGGCGCCATCACACCACCGCGCCTGCGAAGCGGGTGTCTCACAAGGGGCACACGGCGCCCAAGACGTCCAAGGCATCCAGCACGCCGAGCGGGTCGGGCACGGCCGCCGCGCCCGGCGTGGTGCTGGTGAGTCAGACGGCCAGCCTCACCACCTACCAGGCGCATCACGCACCGGTGACGCTTCAGCTGTCGTTTGCCCATCCCTGCTGGGTCGAGGTGTGGGTGAACGGCAGCACGTCCAATCCGTATGGCCATGTCTATCAGCCCGGCCAGTCGGTGACCCTCACAGGATCGCACTCGGTCGAGGTGCGGCTGGGGCATCCCGGCGGCACCACGGTGGTGGCCAACGGGCAAACTATCCCGCCGCTGGGCACGAACGCCACCGACCTCCTCGTCAACGCCGGCTCGTAGCATCTCCTCGGCGCATACGATCTGCGAATGCGGGAATACTACAAGCGACTATCCGTGATATAGTGTGGGCGAAGGAGTTGATCCCATGGCAGATGTGAAGTTGGCAGTCATTTACTACAGCGCCACCGGCACGAACCACAAAATGGCGGTGGCGGCCACGGACGCGGCGCGGGAGGCGGGGGCGGAGGTGCGGCTCCGCCAGGTGCCTGAGTTGGCCC
Organism: Bacillota bacterium; assembly: GCA_021820465.1. Lineage (GTDB taxonomy): Bacteria > Bacillota > Sulfobacillia > Sulfobacillales > JAIMBI01 > JAJZWV01. The sequence goes on along the minus strand of JAKADP010000016.1, from coordinate 14,329 downwards.
CACCCGAAGCTATCGCCAGGAACCCCCAGTGGCAGGCGTTTCGCGAGGCCACCCGCCACGTGCCCGATGCGACGCTGGCGGACCTGGAGTGGGCCGACGCCTACCTCTTCAGCGTGCCGACACGGTTTGGCAACGTGGCTGCGCAGATGAAGCAGTTTTTTGACACGGCCGGCCCACTGTGGGCTCAGGGCAAGCTGGCCAACAAGGCGGTATCGGCGATGGCGACAGCCGGCAACCCGCACGGCGGGCAGGAATCGACCATTCTGGCACTGTACAACACCATGTACCATTGGGGTGCCGTGGTGGTGGCGCCGGGCTACACCGATCCCGCCCTGTATGCCGCCGGAGGCAATCCCTACGGCACCAGCACGGTGGGCCTGACCGAGGGAGAACTGCCAGGAGCCGTGGTGGAGGCCGTCAAAGCGCAAACCCGCCGGTTGGTGACCGTGGCGCAGTGGGTCAGCGCCGGCCGCGCACTGGTGACGGCTTAAGGGCGTCCCCGCGGAAGAATCGCTGAGGAGCGGGCACCCTACCACGGGTGATGGCGCTGAACACGTGGACGACGCTCGCGGCGGTGAGCCTTCTGAGTCTGTCAATGCCCCAAGTCCCCGGGCGGTCAGCGGCGGTGCCTGCCCCCAGGGTGGAGGCGGGGGCCGCCGTGCTGATGGATGCGGCCACCGGACAAGTGCTGTGGGGACAGCACGCGTATCGCCAGATGGACCCCGCCAGCACGACCAAAATGATGACCGCGTATCTGGTGATTCGGGCGGGCGGCCTGCAGCGCACCGTGGTGGTCAGCCCCCGCGCGGCGGGCACACCCGGATCCCGGATGCACCTGGCACCCCGCGACCGCTACACGCGCCTCGATCTCTTGCGGGGACTGCTGCTGCCGTCCGGCAACGATGCAGCCGTGGCGCTGGCGGAGTCGGAAAGTGGCTCCGTGGAGGCGTTTGTGGCTGAGATGAACCGCACTGCCCGTGCGCTGGGGGCGTATCAAACCCACTTTGTGAATCCCAACGGGCTCACGAAGCCCGGCCACTACAGCTCGGCCTACGACTTGGCCCTCATCGCTCGAGCAGCCCTGCAGCTCCCGGTGTTCCAGCATCTCGTCAGCACCCCCATAGACCGCGTGACGGAACTGCGCCGCGGCAAGAGGCGGGTGCTGCACAACAGCAACCGGCTCTTGGAGGCGTTTCCGGCGGCAGATGGCGTGAAGACGGGCACCACCAACGCGGCCGGGCCGTGCCTGGTGGCCTCGGCCACGCGCGGCGGCACCCAACTTATCGCCGTGGTGCTGCAAGCTCCCCATCGCTGGCAGGCAGCCGCTCGGCTCCTTCAGTGGGGCTTTTCGGCTTGGCGCCGGGTCACCTGGCTCACCCCGACCCGTGCCGTCGTGCGACTGCCGGTGGCCGGCGGCCAGCCAGGCATGGTGGCGGCCGTCCCCCGGGCCGCCCTCACCACGCTGGTGCCACGCGGCGCCGTCGAGGCGGCGCGCTTCGTGACCACCTCGCCGGCGGCCCTGAAGGCGCCCGTAGGCCGTGGTGCCCCGCTGGGTCGGGTCACGGTCGTGGTAAATGGCACCCCCGTGGGCTCGCGGGTTCTGGTGGCTGGGGCCGGTGTGGCGCGCCGCGGGGCCAGGCGGCGCCGCGCCTGGCCCTGGACCGTCCTTCACTTCCCGGCGTAGTGCGGAGGATGTATCGTGAGAGCGCGGGGCCCGTCGTATGCTTACGCGACGGGCCGACGGCGCGTGGACGGCGGGATGCTGTCAGGAGGGGGCGGCCATGCAGCGGGACGGTGCGGTGGTGGAGGGGCCGGGTGCCGCGCCCATCGCCGTGGTGGTGGCGGGGGCGACCGGATGGGTGGGGTCGGCGCTGGTGCCGGCCATTTTGGCCGCGCCGGACATGAGGCTGGTGGGGGCGGTAGCCCGGCGACAGGCGGGTCAGGATGTGGGCACGGCGCTGGGCGCCGCTCCTGTAGGGGTGACGCTGGTCGCCACCGTGGCAGAGGCGCTGGCCGCGCCGGCGACCGTGCTGGTGGACTTCACCAGTGCCGCCAGCGTGCAGGAGCATGTGCTGGCCGCGGTGGAGCGGGGAGTCCATGTCGTGGTGGGGGCATCGGGGCTGGATCCGGGCGACGACGCCCGCCTGGACGCCCTGGCCCGCGCGAAGGGTGTGGGCGTGATGGTCGCAGGCAACTTCAGCTTGGTGGCCACACTGGCAAAGCGCCTCGCCCTCATAGCCGCGGCTGAGATGCCGGGGTGGGAATTGGTGGACTATGCCGCCCCAGGCAAGCCCGACGCCCCCAGCGGCACCGCGTTCGAGTGGGCGGTAGCGTTGGGGAGCGCCCATGGGAGGCCGCCGGCCGTGCCCACCTCTGACGTGGTGGGCCACCGCGAAGCGCGGGGCGCCACCATTGCGGGGGTTCAGGTCCACTCCGTTCGCGTGCCGGGCTATGTGCTGTCCACTGCGCTGCTGGCGGGGGCGGGGGACGAGCGTCTCACGATTCGCTATGACGCGGGCCAGAGTTCGGCGCCGTATCTGGCGGGGACGCTCCTCGCCATTCGGCGGGTACCCACCCTGTTGGGGCTGGTTCGCGGCCTAGAGCAGCTCTTGCCTGAGCTTTAGCCGCGGTATTGGGGCGGGCCCATGCGCAGGAGCTCGGCCAGGGTCACCAGCCGATAGCCCCTGGCGCGCAGGTCGTGAATGATGGCGGGCAGGGCCAGGTTGGTTTGCTTGCAGGTGTCGGACGCGTGCAGCAGCACAATGTCGCCCGGATGGGCGCGGCTGACTACGCGGTGGATGATGACCGACACGCCGGGGTTCATCCAGTCGAGGGAGTCGGTCCCCCACGTGACGACCGTATAGCCCAACGCATGGGCGGCGGCCAGAGCCGCTGCGTTGAAATCTCCATTGGGGGGGCGCACATACGTGATGGCATGCCCCGTGAGCGTGGCGAGCACCTGGTTGGCGCGGCGAATGTTGGCAACCACGCCTTGATACCCCAGGCTGGAATAGTTGACGTGGGCCCATCCATGGCTCTCTACCTGAAAGCCATCCGCCACCAGCTGGTGCACATAGTCCGGGTTGGCCTCGGCCCACGGGCCTGAGAGGAAGAACGTGGCCGGGACGTGATCCCGGACCAAAATGGCCAGGACTTTGGCCGGCATCTCCGTGCCCCAGGAAATGTCAAATGTGAGGGCCAGGGCGCGTTGGGTGGTGTCCACCCCGCGCAGCGTGTACCGGTCCGCCGGCGCCATGGCCGCCCCCGGGGCGGTGCCCGGACTCACGAGCCACCCCATAAGCCACCCGAAAAGCGCCAGCGCCGCCACCAGGATCGCCACACGTCCGGCGTTGCGGCGCGACAGGGCCACAATCCGCATGCTTGCCTCCGTCTCCGGCTCTGTGCCTGTGGCAGCCACCGCCGCCCGAATCTCCCGCGCAGGATCCCTTCAGGGCTATGCCTGGGGCACCCGGGCTAGACATCCCCGGCGGGCCGGGCCCAGTCGGCAGGAAAAGTCGACCAAGGCGGCGAACGATCGCACACGTTGCCGAGATGCAGGTTCCTCGGGATGTTTCAGCCGTAATTAATGCACAGAAGGGAGATCCGGCATGGCCAAGCTCCCGTCGGTATATCGGTCCAAAAATTTCGTCAAGCTTTTGGTGTCGCAGGTGGTGTCGAAGGCAGGCGCCAACTTTGTCGAGGTGGGCTTGGCGGTGTTTGCCTTACGCGTCGCCCGGGGGGACTTGGCGGCGTACGGCGGCATCATCTTTGCCGGCATGATTCCCGCCGTGGTGCTGGGGTGGGCCGTGGGCGGAGTGGCCGACCGGTGGGATCGCAAGCGCACGATGGTGGCCGGGGATATCATTCGGGCGCTGCTCGTGCTGTCCGTGCCGATGGTGAATCAGCTGTGGTGGGCCTACGGGGCCGTATTTTTGGTGGAAGCCGTGGGCCTAGTCTACAAGCCCGGCGTCCGCGCGATGACCCCGGACACTGTGGGCGAGGGCCAGGTGATGGCCGCCGGCAGCGCGCTGTCCATGGCGCAGTCGCTCATCGATATTCCCGTCTACCTGCTTGTGGGCGTCATTGTGGCGCGGGCTGGCAGCGCATCCCCCTTCCTCATCGATGCCGCGGCCTTCTTGGTGGCCGGGGGCACCTTGGCCACGCTGACCCTGCCCGGATCGGTGGCGGCGGGACGCGCCGCCGCCACCAGCTTCTGGTCAGATCTCCGCGACGGCGTCGCGTTTCACCGGAAGACGCCCGTGGTGGGCCGCCTGCTGGTGCTATCCATGGTGGGCGTCATCGGCGTGGCCGGCGTCAACGTGGCGTCTGCCGCCGTCATTCAGCGCCTGTTGGGACGGCCGGAGGGGGATTTGGGCTGGCTCTTGGCCGGCATCGCTGCAGGCATGTGGGTGGGGTCGAGTCTCATGGGGCGGCTGGGCGACGACCGTCGCCGCTACAGCCTGTTCATCGCGCTGGGCCTATTCGGCTTTGGCCTGGAAACCGCCGGAGTGGCGTGGTCGCGCGACTTGCTGGTGACCATTGGCCTCTATGTGGTAGGCGGGTTCTGCAACGCCGTGTACCAGCTCCCGATCCGGGCCTGGCTCCAGACGACCGTGCCTCGAGACATGCGCGGGCGCGTCTTCGCCGCCCGCGGGATGGGCATTGGGTCGACGGCAGCCCTGGCGGCACTCCTGACCGGCTGGGTGGTGAGTATCTGGACCCTGCCCGTCACCCTCCTGGTGCTGGCCGCGTTTGCGGTGGCGGCTGCCGGGCTGTCGGTGTTCTGGCTGGCACGGGCGGCGAGCGCCGCCGGCAGCAGTGCGGCCCCCGCGCCTGCCTCTTCGGGAGCCGGCGGATAGCGTCTGGTCAGCCAACCCATTGCTGGCGCAAGGTGACGAGTCCTGGAAGCGGATTTCAATGATATACTCCGGCCGATTTCACTAGACAAATCGGCGGGGGTGACTTTCATGCGCGTGTCGCTGATGCATGTGGGCGTGGCGGCGGCCGGGGCGGCCATCATGGCGGCCGCGCTCCTGCTGGCTGTGGGCTGGTACCATCGCGCAGCCGTCGAGGCGCCGCTCGCCAAGGCGGCGGGCATCCCCGGGCTGGCCCACACCGCGCTGGGGCCTCCGGGCCAGACGGGCCTCACGATCACACTGGCGCCTGGTGCCGATGTGGCCCGGGTCTATCCTGCGGTGGAGGCGGCCGCGCGTGGCGCCGTGGGCCACCCGGTGCCCATCGCCGTCCAAGACAATGCCACGGCGCGCGAGCGGGCGCTGTGGGCCAATCTGCAGTTCGTCGTGGCCACCGGCACCGCCACGGGCCAATATGTCGCAATGCAGCGGACCCTGGTGGCGGACGCGCGCACCGCGCACCTGCACCTGGCGCTGGCGCTGGGCAGTGCGCATCTGTACGTCACCATGGCGGATGGCCGCGGCCACCGGCTCATTCGGGTGGTGCCCCTGCCGAAGGGAGGTGCGGCCCGTGCGTAAGCCGGCGGAGGTCTGGTGGTGGGCAGCGCTGGGGGCGGGCGCGGGCTTGGTGGGCGGGCTGGCCTGGGTGGGAGTGAACATCTGGCCCCTGCTCCTGATTCTCGCGCTCGTGGGGGTGCTGAAGTGGAGTGGCGCGATGGGGCAGCTCGCGTCGCGCACGCGGATCGGGGCGCCGGTGGCGCCGGCGCGCGGAGCGGTGCCGCGCGTGCGCTTTGACGACGTCGGCGGTCACGAGCATGCCAAGCAGGAGCTGGTGGAGGCGCTGGACTTTCTCAAGCGCCCCGAGGCAGCGGAGCGCCTGGGGGTGCGTCCGCTGAAGGGCATTTTGTTCACGGGCCCGCCCGGCACCGGAAAAACTTTGCTGGCGAAGGCGGCCGCTAATTATTCGGATGCGGCCTTTCTCAGCGCCAGCGGCTCCGAATTTGTGGAAATGTACGCAGGGGTGGGCGCGCAGCGGGTGCGACAGCTGTTTCACGAGGCACGCACGGCCGCGCGGCAGGCTGGCCGGGGCGCCGCCGTCGTGTTCATTGATGAAGTCGAGGTCATGGCCGGCCGCCGTGGCCAGCACACCAGTCATCTGGAGTACGACCAGACGCTGAACCAGCTGCTGGTGGAGCTGGACGGCCTCACGCCACACGACGACGTCCGCGTGCTCGTGATGGCGGCGAGCAACCGGGCGGACCTGCTGGATCCGGCACTGACCCGGCCCGGCCGGCTTGACCGCCAGGTGCGCGTGGACCTGCCTGACCGCATGGCGCGCCGCCAGATATTGGCTCTGCACGCCGCCAACAAGCCGTTGGCCGGCGATGTGGACCTTGACGCTTTGGCGCACGATACCTTCGGGTTTTCCGGCGCGCACCTCGAGAGCCTGTGCAATGAGGCCGCGATCCTGGCGCTGCGCGATGGGGCGCCGGCCCTCAGCCGGCAGCACTTCCACGAGGCGGTGGACAAGGTGTTGATGGGGGAGCGGATGGACCGGGTCGTGCGGAGCGCCGAGCGCCGGCGCGTCGCAGTGCACGAAGGGGGCCACGCGCTGGCGGCTGAGCTGGTGCGCCCGGGATCCGTCTCCCAGGTCACGATTGCTCCCCGCGGGCGTGCCTTGGGGTACGTTCGGCAGTCGCCTGACGACGACCCGCTGCTGGAAACGGTTAGCGAGTTGGAGGGCCAGATCGTCGTGTGCCTCGCCGGGTCGGAAGCGGAGGTGCTGCAGCTGGGTGAGCGCTCCACCGGCGCCGCCAACGACTTTGAGCAAGCGTGGGCCATCGCCCGGCGCATGGTCTTGGCGGGGCTCACGGAGCTCGGCGTCGTGGACGAGCAGGCGCTGACCAAGGACCAAATGTTTGGCGCCGTGCAGGGCATTGTGCGCCGAGCCCGCGCGCGCGTGCGCGCACTGCTCGAGGAGAACCGGCGGGAGCTCGCCCGCCTGGCCGACACGCTCGTGGCCGAGGAAACTGTCGACGGCCCGACCCTGCGCCGCTGGCTGGCCACGGAGGCGGCGGGCTGACTAGGCAAATCCGGACGGCCGCCAACCGCTACAATAGGGGTGGAGGGACGGCCATGTGGGAGCGGGCGGGCATTGTGGCGGTGGGCGACGAGGTGCTCACGGGGGAGACGATCAACACTAACGGCGCCTGGCTGGCGCAGGCCCTGCTGCAGGCCGGCAGCCGCGTGGCGTGGCAGCTGGTGGTGCCAGACGATGAAGGGGCTATTGCGGAAGCGGTGCGCCGGGGACTCCAGTCGGTGCCCCTCCTCGTGCTGGTCGGAGGATTGGGCCCAACCCCCGACGACCGGACGCGAGCCGGAGTGGCCGCGGGCTTGGGCGTGACGATGGCGGTGGATCCCGACTGGGCGGCGGCCCTGGAGCAGCGGCACGGGGGGCAGGGGCCGTCGCGCACCCGGTCCATTGACGCTCAGGCCATGCGGCTGGCGGGAGCGGACCTGCTGGTGAATCAGGTCGGCACGGCGCCAGGCCAGCTGGTGGTCGTCCCGGCCGGGGCTGTGGCGCTCCTGCCGGGCCCGCCCGCGGAATGCCGCTCGGTGGCGGTCGCGCTGACGGCGCGGGTGGAGCGGGCCACGGGGCGGCGCATCGTGCGCCGCACGTGGCGCGTGTACGACCTGACCGAGTCGGAGCTGTCCTTTCGCCTGGGCACCCTGCTGACGGCGGCTGAGGGCCCGCGCACCGGCCTGTACGTCCGGCCGGGTGTGGTGGAGTGGCGCGTGGAAGTGGCCGAAGGGTCTCCGGAAGCGGCCCGCCTCCCGGAGCTGGTGGCTGAGGCCGAGCGGCGGGCAGGGGTGCCTCTCTATGGGGAGGAGCCGTCTGCCGACGCGGTGGCTCTGGTCCGGAGCCTGGCCGACCGTGGCGACACCGTGGCGATCGCGGAGTCCCTGACCGGAGGGATGCTGGCTGCCGAGCTCACGGCGGTGCCCGGGGCGTCTCGCGTGGTCTTGGAGGGACAGGTCGTGTATACTGAGGCCGCGAAGGTGCGCATGGGCGTGCCCCGGTCTTTGTTGCTGACTGAGGGCGCGGTCAGTCGCCGCGTGGCGCTGGCGTTGGCCGACGCCGTCCGAGACCGGTCCGGGGCCACGTGGGGGCTGGGAACGACGGGCTATGCGGGGCCGCAGGGCGGCGACCCGGATCATCCGGTCGGGACATACTACGTGGCATTGACGGGACCTGGAGTCAGCACGGTGTATCGGCGCCGCTCGCGGTCCGACCGCGAGTGGGTGCGGAGAGCGGCCGCCGAGACGGGGCGCCATCTCCTAGCGCTGGCGCTGGCCGGGCAGCGGGCGCCCGGAGCCGAGGAAATTGAGTCGCGACATTAGTGCCGCGGATGCCCAGGGCATCAGGTGGCGAGTGAACGGAGACAAGATGGGACAGGAAGAACTGGACGAGAACACAACCACCCCCAGCAACCCCTTTCGCGACATGGGCATTTCCCATGCCGTTTTGCGGTCGCTGGCCGATATGGGATTCGAGGAACCGACCCCGATTCAGGCCAGAGCCGTGCCGGTGGCCATGGAGGGGCGGGACCTGATCGGGCAGGCCCAAACCGGCACCGGCAAGACGGCGGCGTTTGGCATACCCATCGTGGAGCGGCTGGACCACCGGGGACGGCACGTGCAGGCGCTGGTGCTGTGCCCGACGCGCGAGCTGGCCATTCAGGTGTCCGAGGAAATCACGCGCATTGGCCGCCACAACGCGCTCCGGGTGGTTCCCATCTTTGGGGGCCAGTCGTATGACCGCCAGATTCGGGCGTTGGAGCACGGGGCGCAGGTGGTGATTGGGACGCCGGGTCGCGTGATTGATCACATCAAGCGCGGCACCTTAAAGCTGGACCATGTGCACCAAGTGGTGCTGGACGAGGCCGACGAGATGCTCGACATGGGCTTCATCGAGGACGTGGAGTTCATCTTGAATCAGGTCCCAACCGAGCGGCAGACCCTGTTGTTTTCCGCGACGGTGCCGGATCCCATTGCCCGGCTGGCCCAGCGCTACTTGAAGGACCCCGAGCGGGTGTCCGTCAATCCCGAGCGGCTGACCGTGCCCCTCACGGAGCAGGCGTACTACGAGGCGCGCGAGCACGAAAAGGCTGAGGCGTTGAGCCGCATTCTGGACATTGAGGCGGCGGAGCGGACCATCGTGTTTTGCCGCACCAAACAGCGGGTGGATGAGCTCACGGAGGCCCTGCAGGCCCGGGGGTACTCGGCCGAAGCCATTCACGGCGACTTGAATCAATCCCAGCGCACCCGCGTCATGAAGCGTTTTCGCGAAGGCGCCACGGAGATTTTGGTGGCGACGGATGTCGCAGCACGCGGCCTGGACATCGAAGGGGTGTCCCACGTGGTCAACTACGACCTGCCGCAGGACCCCGAAAGCTATGTCCATCGGATTGGGCGGACGGGGCGCGCCGGCCGAACGGGGACGGCCATCTCCCTAGTGCATCCGCGCGAGGTGCGCCAGATTCGCCTGCTGGAGCGGACACTCCGGCTCAGAATTCCCCGCCGGCCCGTGCCCTCCGTGCGCGACGTCGCGGCCAAGCAGCGTGAGGCCCTGCGCGGGCGGCTGGCCGAAGAAGTGGAGCGCGGCGTCGTGCCGGAGTATCGCGAGATTGCGCTGGCGCTGGCGGAGGACTATGACTCCATAGACATTGCCGCCGCCGCGATGCGGCTGCTGAACGACAAGGGCCGCGAGCCGGCCGCCGCCAGCAGCTACGGCGACACGGGCGCAGAGCCCGGAATGGTCCGCCTGTTCTTGAACCTGGGCCACGTGGACCGGCTGACGCCGGCTGACGTGGTGCGCGGGGTCGCGGAGTCCACCAACATCCGCGGCAGCATGATTGGGCTCATCGACATTTACGATCGGTTTACGTTTGTCGAGGTGCCCGATGAGGCCGCGCGCAAGATTATGGCGGCCGCGCAGCGCTTGTCGATTAAGGGGCGCCCGGTGAGCATCGAACCGGCGCGACCGCGAGAGGAGTCTGCCCCCAGACCGCGAATATAGCGGCCAGCGACGCCGGGGGAGGACTGAACGATGGCGATGGAACGGGACAAGGCACTAGACCTGGCCCTGGCTCAGATCGAGAAGCAGTTTGGCAAGGGGTCCATCATGCGCATGGGGCAGGCTTCGGCCCGCATGGCGGTGGACGTCATTCCCACGGGCGCGCTCGCACTCGACGTAGCGCTGGGGGTGGGGGGGCTTCCACGCGGCCGGGTGGTGGAAATCTACGGGCAGGAGTCGTCCGGCAAGACGACGGTGGCCCTGCATGTGGTGGCGGAGGCGCAGCGGCGGGGCGGCGTGGCTGCGTTCATTGACGCCGAACACGCGCTAGATCCGGCATACGCCGCCAAAGTCGGCGTGGACTTGGACCAGCTGCTGATTTCCCAGCCGGACACGGGTGAGCAGGCGCTGGAGATTGCTGAGGCGCTGGTGCGGTCGGGCGCCATTGACGTGATTGTCGTGGACTCGGTGGCCGCCTTAGTGCCCCGTGCCGAAATTGAGGGGGAGATGGGGGACGCCCACGTGGGCTTGCAGGCCCGCCTGATGAGTCAGGCGCTGCGCAAGCTCACCGGCGCCATCTCGAAGTCCCGGACCATTACGATTTTCATCAACCAGATCCGCGAAAAAGTGGGTGTCATGTTTGGCAACCCGGAAACTACGCCGGGCGGCCGGGCCCTGAAGTTCTACGCTTCCGTGCGCCTTGAGGTGCGCCGCGCGGAAACCCTGAAGCAGGGCAATGATGTGATCGGCAGCCGCACCCGGGTCAAGGTGGTGAAGAACAAGGTGGCTCCGCCCTTCAAGCAGGCGGAGTTTGATATTCTGTATGGCGAGGGGATCTCCCGCGCGGGCAACATCCTCGACCTGGCAAGCGAGATGGGCTTGGTGCAAAAGAGCGGTGCGTGGTATGCGTATGGAGACCTGCGGCTTGGCCAGGGTCGGGAGAATTCCCGGGACTTCCTGAAGCAGAATCCCGACTTGGCCGACGAAATCGAAGGACGTGTTCGCGGCACCTTGAAGCTGGGGGTGGTCGAATCGACCGATCTGCCGGAGGAAGAGACCGACGCGTAGGCAGCGGTGCCTTGGGGGAGGCCGACGCCCGGCGGTTGGCGCTCCGCTGGTTGAGTTTGCGTTCACTCACCCGGCGGGAGCTGGCGGCTCGCCTCCAGCGGGCGGGCGCCGAGTCACCCGACGCGCTCCTGGACGCCTTGGAGCGCCAAGGGTGGCTGAGCGATGAGGCGGTGGCCCGGTCAGAACTTGACCGAGCGCGGCGGCGCCGCGACGGCCCGGTCCGGCTGGCGCATCGGCTCCGCCAGCGCGGGGTGGATGAGGCCCTGGCCCGGGAGACGGTGGGGGCGGTGGACCCCGACACCTGGTGGGAGCAGGCTTGGCGCGAAGCCCAGCGAGCGCCGCCCGGCGAGGGGCAGCGGGCCCGACTGGCCCGGCGCCTGGCCCGCCAGGGATATCCGGCTGCCATCATTGCCCGCGTGTTGGACCGTCTGGGGCCCGAGGGCGGCGACGGCGGCTGACAGGGGCCAGGCAAGCAAGGCGGCATGTTGGGGAAGGGGGCGCGGCAATGGCGGAACACTCGTCACCGAGTGCAATCGGGGGGCGGATGGGGGCTCGCGGAGTGGGGGCCCTGATTGCCAGTCTGGTTCGGTATCCCGAATTGTCCAGCTTGGACTTTCAGCCTGAGGGCGGCGATGGCGGCCGGGTGACGCTGTCATTCTGCCTCCGCGGCCGCCTGCCGCGGGACCGGGCAGCGGCTCTGGCCGACGCTCTCATGGAAGTGTTGCTGACCTACCATCACCTCCTGCGCTTCCCACTGGCCGGTGACGGCGTGGCGGAGTTCACGACCGAGTACGTGGAGCCCCTGACGATCTTGCGCTTGGCCCGCGACATCGAGAGCCTGACGCCCGACGAAGTGGGCATGGTTATTGACCTCCTGCGGGACCAGTGCGGCGTCGACCTGTTGATGGATCCCAATGACTTCAGCGAAGACGACCTGCTGGACCAGGAAGAGACCATCCAGGCAGCTCTGGACTCGCTTGGCCAGGAGCCGGGCCGCCGCCTGTTCGCGCTGCGCGAAGAGGGACGCGTGCTGGTGTTCAATACGTGACGGGGGCCGGCGCCCCCACAGTGCATACCGGACAGCCTGCGGGCAGGAAGGGCCCTCGGCGATGCGCGTCCTGATGTTGGGCGACGTCGTGGGGAAGCCCGGGCGCCGCTTAGTCCGCGCGTCGGTGCCGCGCCTGAGGCGCGAGCATCATCTGGATCTGGTCGTGGTCAACGCCGAAAATGCGGCGGGAGGCAACGGCCTGACGCACGAGGTGGCGGACGAGTTGCTGTCGTCGGGGATTGACGTCCTGACCTCTGGCAACCACATCTTTGACAAGGACAACGTGCTCACGTTTATTGATGACCTGCCCGTCCTCCTGCGACCCCTGAACTATCCGCCGGGCACTCCCGGACATGGAGCGGTGGTGGTCGAAGCCCAGGATGGCACGCGTGTGGGCGTCATTAACGTGTCGGGCCGGGCCTTTCTCCCCCAAGCCTACGATGATCCGTTTCGCGCGCTCGATGCCGCCCTGGACGCGCTGCCGGCGGCGGACGCCGTGCTGGTCGATGTGCATGCCGAGACCACCTCCGAGAAAGTGGCCTTGGGCTGGTACCTGGATGGCCGCGTGTCGCTGGTGGTGGGCACGCACACCCATGTGCAAACCGCCGATGAGTGGATTCTGCCGCAGGGCACGGGCTACCTGAGTGACCTGGGCATGTGCGGGCCGTATCGCTCAGTCATCGGGGTGCGCACGGAGCTGGTCCTGGAAAAGTTTTTGACCCAGCGTCCGGTGCGGTTTGAGACGGCGACCGGCCCCGCTCAGCTCTGCGGCTTGATTGCCACCATTGAGGCGGGCCGCACGGTGGCCTTGGAGCGGCTGTTTGAGCGGGAGCCACTATCCCCGTAGCAGCAGAGGCGAGGTGCAAGATGCGTTGGCATGGTGCAGAGTTTCCGGTCGTGGACACCCATGCAGACAGCTTGGGCGCGGTTCTGGGGGGGGCGCGCTCGCTTTCGGTGACGGACGATCCCCCGCGGGGCCAAGCCGACATCCCGCGGCTGGTGGATACGGGCGTCACCCTGCAGTTTTTTTCGTGCTGGGTAGAGTCTGCCTACAAGCCCGAGCGGGCGCTGCCGCGCCTGCTGCAATATCTTGATGCCTTTCATGCCACCGTGGCGACCGATCCGCGCGTGGTCCCCGTGACTGGCTTGTCCAGCTTGGCCGCGCTGGAGAGCGGCCCTCCACGGCTGGGCGCGGTGCTCTCGGTCGAAGGGGCCGAGGCGCTGGGGACCGACCCAGCCATCTTGCGGATCCTGTGGCGCTTGGGCGTGCGCCTGCTCTCGCTCACCTGGAACCAGCGCAACGCCTTGGCGGACGGGGCCGGAGAAGATCCGGGCGGCGGGGGGCTCTCCCGCGCTGGCCGCGCGATGGTGGCCGAGATGAACCGCGTGCACATGGTCGTGGACGTCTCGCACCTGGCGGCGCAAGGGTTCTGGGACGTGCTGGGCGCGTCCGAGGAGCCGCCGATTGCGTCGCACTCCAACTGCCGGGCCCTGGCCCCGCATGCGAGGAACCTCACTGATGCGCAGATCCGGGCGCTGGCGCGCGCGGGCGGCGTGCAGGGCATCACCTTTGTCCCCGACTTCTTGGGGGGCGACCACGACCGCGGGCGGGTGGTGGACCATGCTCTCCACCATCTGGAGGTGGTGGGCGACGATCGCCATTTGGGCATTGGGAGCGATTTTGACGGCGTGCCGACTCCGGTCGTCGGCCTAGAGGACGCGACCCTCTGGCCCCAGCTGCTGGACGATCTGGCGGACCGCGGCCTCGCCGACGAGACGGTGCAGCGCATCGCCGGCGGCAACTTCCTCACACTGCTGCGGGAGCGGTGGAGTCACGAGGGGACCCCTTAGCCGGCGCCGCCGACCCCGCCGTTAGGGCGGCGTGCTGGACGACGGATCGCGAGCCAAGCGCTCATGCACCGTGTACAGGCTTTCCCGCTCGTCCGGCGCGTCGGCCCCCCACTCAAACATGTCCCAGCCGTCGTCGTGCGGAGACCAGGGGTAGACGGCGAAGGCCCGGTCGGCCGGGTCGTAGAACGGATATGTGCTGGCTCTGAGGTCCCACCCCACCAAGGGAGAGTCCCCGCGAGATGGCCCGACACCCGCTGCTCGGCTGGCCAAAACCTCACCTCCCGCGCATCTCCCCGTAGCGTGCCGCCCGTGCGCATGGGTATGCGTGCCCGCTGCGCATACTACGGCCATGAACGAGACGCTGACGCGGTG
>JAKADP010000083.1 GCA_021820465.1 Bacillota bacterium | reverse complement strand
CGCCCGGCACCTGCCCGGAGCCGTTTCCGTTCCGCTGGCGCAGCTGGCCGAGCACTTCCGCGGCTGGCAGGGCCAAAAGCCCGTGGTGGCGTACTGCCGGGGCCGCTACTGCCTGTACGCGCGCGACGCGGTGCGCTATCTGCACCAACAGGGCATCGCCGCACGCCGCACCGAAGCCAGCATCCGGGACTGGCCCGACGCGTCCCGGGCCACCGGGTGAACCCGCGCCGCAGGAGGACCATCATGCGTCAAGGCGCTTAGGGGGGCTAACCGATGATCTTTCGCCAGTATCTGCACACGGAGCCGGTGGTGGCGGCATCGTATCTCTTTGGGTGAGGCGGGCGCGGCATCGCGGCAGTGGTGGATCCACTCCCTCATACGGATCCGTATCTTCACGATCTGGCGGCGCTGGGCCTCCAATTGCTGTTCGTCGTGGACACGCACACGCATGCCGACCACCTGTCCGGATCGCGGGCCTTGGCGGCCGCGACCGGCGCTACCTATGTCCGCCATGCCGATGCCCCCGTCCGAGCGCCAGTCCGCCGGGTCGCCGACGGCGATCATCTGGACATGGGCAACGTGGACGTGGCTATCTGGCACACGCCCGGACACACCCCGGACCACATCAGCCTGGTGGTGACAGACCGGCGGCGTGGGCCGGATCCCTGGTTTGTGCTCACGGGCCACTCGCTCATGATTGGCGACGCCGGCCGGCCGGACCTGGCGCCTGTTGAAAGTGCCCGCGCGCTGCAGCACAGCCTAGCGAAGCTCATGACGCTGCCGGACTACGTCGAGGTGTATCCCGGCGCCTTCAGCGGCTCCACCTGAGGCCGCGACCTGAGTGGAAAGGTCGTTTCCACCATTGGTTTTGAGCGGCGCTTCAACCCTGCGCTTCGCCCCCGCAGCCCCGAGGCATTTTCGGACTTCATCCTGTCCACGCTGCCTGAGAAGCCTCCCAACTTCGAGGCTCTGGTAGCGGCAAATAGTGAGGCGGACACTCCGTGACGCCTCCCGCTTCGGGTGCCCCGGGGCTTTCCAAGAACCGCGCCCAGTTTCTCTGGCTGTCGGTCAATGTCCTGCTGGTGGGCGGGATGCTGGGCACCGAACGCGCCGTGGTGCCGCTTTTGGGCCGCGACGTGTACCATGTCGCGGCGGTGCTGGCGCTGTCGTTCATCGCCTCGTTTGGCCTGGCAAAGGCGCTGGTGAACATGGGGGCGGGCCGCTGGTCCGACTCCCTGGGCCGCCGGCCGCTCCTCATAGCGGGGTGGCTCGCGGCCATCCCGGTGGTGCTGCTGCTGCTCTTCGTGCATGCGTGGTGGGCGGTTATTGTGGCCAACGTGCTCCTGGGGGCCAACCAGGGCCTGGCCTGGACCATGACGGTGACCGCGCAGCTGGACCTAGTGCGCCCAAGCGAGCGCGGACTCTCCATGGGGGTCAACGAAGCGATGGGGTATATCGGCGTGGCACTGGCCACGGTGGCCGCGGGCCTCTTGGCCGCCCACGGCCACCTCACCACGCGGCCGTTTTACCTGGCCGGCGCCATCGTCCTCGTGGGCAGCATTCAGAGCGTGGCCATCATTCGGGAAAGCCGCGGGCACGTGCCGCCCGCGCCGGCCGCCGAGGCAGTCCGACCCTTTGGCCAAATTTTCGCGGACACCACCTGGAGGCACCCGGCGCTGTCCTCGCTCACAGTCGGGGGATTTACCAACAAGCTCGCCGACACCGTGGCCTGGGGCCTCCTGCCCCTGTACTTCGCCCGTGCGCACGAGTCGGTGGGGGCCATTGCACTGCTGTCGGGCCTCTACGCCGGCGTGTGGGGGCTCGGCCAATTTGGCACCGGCCTCTGGTCTGACCGCACGGGCCGAAAGCCGCTCATTGTCGGCGGCCTCCTCTTGGTCGGCCTAGGCTTGGCCGCGATGGTCCTGTCCGCCGGGACGACGGCCTGGGCCGCGGCGGCCGCCACGATGGGCCTTGGGATGGCGCTGGCCTATCCCGTGCTGAACGCCGCCGTCGCAGACGTGGCACTGCCGCACGAGCGCGGAGCGGTGCTGGGTGTGTATCGGCTGTGGCGGGATGGCGGCTACGCCGTCGGCGGCGTGGGCCTGGGCCTGCTGCTGGCCGCCGCCGGCCTGCGGGCGAGCCTTTGGGTCGTAAGCCTCCTGGTCCTGGCCGCCACGGCGTTCATCGCGTGGCGCTTGCCGGAAACGCACCGGGTGGCGCCCGGGTAGATGGGCCAGCCCCAGATGCTGCGCCCGCGCACCCGGGCAAGCGCGTGCAAACACGGCACGAACCTCACCGTCAGAGAGGCCGTACGAGTCCAAAGGTTGGCGGGCCCCCTCTTGCGGGCGCCGCTCGACGACGTATGCTTAGGAACCCGGTCACGATAGTTAACCCGAAGCAAACTAATTCGATCGGTGGGTGACGAAGGATCCCGACAGCTAGACGCTGAGAGGGGTTCGTCACGATGCATTATCGGATGGTCACGGCCGCCGCCGCGACTAGGCGCTGGGCCGCGGCGGGATCGCGGTCGCGGAGGAGGTCACCGAGCTTGACCCATCCGGACCAGTTGCCCCCCAAGGGGCGGCAACGGCGGCCCGGCGGTGGGCGCAAGGCCCGGACGGGGGACGACCCGACGCTCGCGGCCGCGCTGCTGTAAGAGGTTGACCACCGGGACACGCTGCGGCGGACAAGAGCTGTGCACTCTTGTTCGCGGCGTTAGGTGTCAAGCCCCTGAGGACAGGTCGGCACAAGAAAGTCACGCTGCCTGTTTACGGGGGATCCTCGGGGAGATTGATCGCTGTGCGGTCACGTAGGGCTGGAGGCTGAGGCGGGCCCGCCCTATACCGTTCCGGAAAGTGGGCGAGCAGGGCATGGTAGAGCGCGGCGAGCGCAAAGGGCGACCACGGCCTCCGCATCGGCATCGAGGCCGCTGCCGTTTGACGGCACTGACGCCATCATGTAGACTGGTCGCGACCGGTCGCAAAGGAATTGGGGGAGTTATCATGACCGAAGTGGGGTCCTACGAAGCGAAGACGCATTTCGCCGACCTGTTGGACCGAGTGGAGGCTGGAGAAGTGATCACGATCCGCCGCCACGGTCGAACCATTGCAGTCATCTCCCCAGCGCCGGGCATCGCGGAGCGCGACCCGCGCGAGGCTATTCAAGCGCTGAAAAACTTGCGAGCAGGAGTAACTCTCCGGGGCTCCATTCGTGACCTGATTCAGGAGGGACGCGCGTAAGTGGCCTTCGTGCTGGATAACTCCGTCAGCATGGCCTGGTGCTTTGAGGATGAGCGCACCGCCTACACGGACCGCGCCCTGGATCATCTGGAGGAAACCTACGCGCTCGTGCCCGCGCTGTGGCTCCTGGAGGCGTCTAATGCCCTCCTGACGGCTACCAAACGTGGACGCATCTCGGCCCCTAGGGCTCGCGCGCTCCTGGACGGGCTCCTGGATCTGCCGATTCGACTGAGCACAGCCATGGCCGTGCGCGACACCGCGCGCGTGTTCGCGTTAGCCCAAGACTGCCAGCTCAGCAGTTATGATGCCGCTTACGTTGATGTGGCCATGCGGTCAGGGCTGGCGCTGGCTACCCAGGACCAAGCCATGGCCAGGGCGGCGCGCCACCTTGGCATCGCGGTGTTCGGAGAGTCGTAGGGCCGTCGCGGCGGTACGCCTGGCAACTGGACGACGCCCCCATCCCCTACCGTGTCGACCTGTCGCTGTGTTCTCACCTGCAGGACCCCGATGTGCGCGACCACATTACACGGCGCGGGGTTGCCTTCTATTCCCGCCCACGATGATCTCCGCTGCTTCCACTCCAGGTTGCTGCAGGTTGCCGAGCGTGCCGAAGGGCAACAATTACCCGCCGGCCGACAGAGGGGGCGCCGCAAACCACGCCGCCTGGACAATGTGCGGCTCGCCCCGCAGCAGCGACACCTGAATGACCAGACCCCGGGCGGTGTGGGCCAGCCCCAGCGCGCTGGCCTGGGGAGCCGCCAACTCGACGACAATGCCGACCGCGCCCACCGGCACGTGCGCAGGAGGACCGCCCTGGGCACTTGTCACGGCGAAGGTGTCACGCCCCCCGCTGAGGTCCTCCAATCCGGCCCCAAGGGCTGATGCTGAGCGAAGGGAGCTCTCAATGTGGCTGCCAAAATAATAATCCCAGGGCACCCACGTGACAGGCTCCACGTAGGACACCAGCACCCCCCCGTGGATCCCCTCCTGATGCAGGGCCGCCAGCGCGGTGAGCATCAGCGACGCGTCTAAGCGGCCGCTTTGCTGGTAGGCCTGCACGTCCTGTGCCCGGAGGCTCGCCCCCAACAGCAGCATGGCCGCCACCAGCACCCCCGCCGCCACACGCCCGGCGGTGGGGTGGGCCCGCACGGTTAGCAGCACAGCGGCCTCGGCCAGGAACGCCACCCCCACCACCGTGGTGGTGGCCGCGCGGGCCGAGGCGAACCCCCCCGTGGTGAGATACCAGGGCACCACGGACAGCACCCCCCATGCCACGCCGAAGCTCGCCCACCCGAGCGCGTGTGATCCTTTTGGTGGGGTCGTCTCGGGCCAGATGGCCGCCGCCACCACCATCACAGTGCCGCCGGCCACGGCGATCCACCACCACCCGCCAACGCCCAGGCCGGGGGCCGCCGCCAGCCCCTGCCACGCCTGGCCAAAGCCCTGCCATACGGTGTGCAGCCATAGAGCGGCCAGTTGGGGGTCCACCAGGCGCGCCTCGTGGCGGAACTGGGCCAAGGTGTGCACGGCGTGCGGGCCGTGGGCTCCCAGCGCGGCCGCTTGCACCCCATACCAGGCCCCGGTGGCGCCCAGCGCGGCGGCGGCGGGCAGCACGCCGCGGATCCAATGAGAGCGGCCGCGCCACGCCAGCGCCGCCAGCACGAGGAGCGACGGCAGCCACACCTGTTCGGAGCACAGGTCGGCCAGCAGAAGCGCCACGGCAGAGGCGACCCACCAGCCGTACGCGCTGCGCGGGGCGGCTTGCAGCGCCAGGTAGGCGGCCCATGCTCCCAGCACCACGAGCCACAGGCTCAGCACAATGCCTGACGCGGCCGTGATCCAGTACTGCCCCTCCACGACGGCGGGAAACAGCAGGACGATGGCCGCGCCCAGCCAAAAGCCCTGCCCGGTCACCCGCTCCACCAGCCTCCGGCCCATCAGCACCGCCACCAGCATCACCGCCATGATGATGGCCCAGGGAATCGTGGCGGCGGGCCAGAAGCGGGCCAAAAGCTCAACGTCCACCAGGAGAGACAGGGGACGGTCGCTGGAGAAGGCGTGTGCCACGAGAAATTGCCATGGAATGCCGTGCGGCCACGTGGCAGCCCGCCCCAGCAACACCCAGTCACTCCGATACGGGCGATAGTAAAACCCTGCGGAGAGGGTGGTGGCCACCCACACCGCCGCCAGCCCCACCTCGCCCCAGTTCAGCCGGACGCGCCAGTGTGACCGCCGGGCTCGTCGGCGCCTTCGCATGAAACCCCTCCATACTGTGTTCCGGTCCGTGAATGATGTGGACCCCGAATGGTGGCCTCCGCCGACCGCGCCGCCGAGTCTGGACGAATTTTGTCGGATGGTGCGCCGGCGATCAACCACAAGGGCGCGGAGGGCGTTGCTGCGCGCCCGATCCGCCCCCTTTGCACGCGGGACCCAAAGAACCACCCGCGCGGGCGGCGCTCCTCCTTGGCCACCGACAGCCACATGGCCATCGAGACCGCCAGCGTAGCCGAAGTGAAAGCACGCTCAAGCAAATACCTGGCGTTGGTCCGCCTGGGTGGGGAGGTGGTGGTGACCAACCGAGGGGTGCCGGTCGCCCGACTCACCGGACGGGCAGGCGACGCGGCGGTGGATGCCCGGACCGCGCGACTGCTGCGGGCCGGCTACGCCGCCGGAGGCGGCAGCTCGGTGCCCCCAGCGTTTTGGGACCGGCCATGGCCCGACGATCCCCAGGGCCGGAGCCTGGCCGCGCTGCTGGATGAACGGCTTACCGAACACGGCACCGACGCATGACGTTTTGGGACAGCTCCGCCGTGGTCCCCCTGATCGTCCGCCAGCCTTTGACGGATCCGGCCGAGCACCCCCTCCGCGTCGGCGGACGGATGGTGGTGTGGTGGGGGTCGCGTGTCGAGCACGTCTCGGCCCTCGGTCGATTGGAACGGGAACAGATTCTGTCGTCGCAGGAGATTGAGGACGCGTTGGCCACGCTCGCCTGCTTTCCCGCCACTGGATAGAGATTTTGCCCCACCAGGACGTTCGGCGGCTCGCCGAGCAACTTTTGGCGGGTCATTCCCTCCGCGCCGCCGATGCGCTGCAACTGGGGGCTGCCCTCACCTGGGCCGGCCCCTCCCCGATGGGATTCGCTCTCGCAACTTTTGACGCACGCTTGAGTAAGGCGCCCGCCAAGGAGGGCTTGGCGGCGCCATCCGGTTGGCGGCCATCGCGCGGCACGCGACCATCGGACACAATCCGCGGACGTCGTTCCCCTGCCACCCTGTAGCAGGCCTGCTCCCATGCCATGCGTACACACCGGGGCCCGCGCTTAGCCCTCCGCCCGTCCGCCGCTCGCCGTCAGTCCGTTCGGAAACGCCCAGACGCTGCGGCCGGCCTCGCCGCGCCCGCCTGCCGACGCCAGAAGGCGGGCGCGGGTGGCTACCCCCGACGGTGCTGGGGTATTGGCAAGGCCCGCCCGGGACCCGACCAGAAACTCCTGGCCGCCCACTGGTTCACCTTGCGGCATCGTCAGCCCTAAGCCTTCAGCTTATTGCGCACATAGGCGCGGAGAACCGCGTTGATCCGCCCTTGATAGCCGGGCCCCTGCTCCTTAAACCACTCCACCACATCTCTGTCTAGGCGAAGCGACAGGCGCGTCTTGGACACGGGCATCCACCACTCTGCTTCCGCCCAAAACGCTTCGCCTTCTGCTGGACTGTCACTGTAGTCGATGTCCGCATCGGTCATCCGGTTGATGCGGGCCCAATCAGTTCGACTGCCCTGACCGGAGATACTGGAAGTAGAGTTCTCGCTCACGACTATTGGCCCTCCTTAACGAGATCACCCGAATGCGATGGCCCCGACGAGTGAAGACAGGATTCACAACCATGTCTTGGATGCGACCGAGACCCACCCAACGCTGTTCACCGTAGTCGCGGCGCGCATCTTCGCGAACCAGCAGAGGCGAACGAAAGCAAGCCGCGGCGTCTGCAAAATCAAATCCGTGCTTGCGGACGTTCTGCTCATTCTTGGCCGCATCCCATTCGAGCTCCATGCCCCCTAGTGTACCATAGCTGATGACAAATGTCATCTCTGCGCGTGGAGAGCGCGTGGAGAGCGCGCGCGGAGCTGCACAATCACGCGGCGTCGCGATGAGACCAGGTGAACCTGCACCCGCACGGAACTCAAGCCACGGTCGCCGGCCCCCCCAAGAGCCACTGCGGTGCGACTGACGGCGTCGAACGCCTCAGCCGACCCCAAGAACCTAGGTCCTTTAGCCGCCCTCCGAGCAGCGCCCCGGTCGCGGCGGACTGGAGGCGCTGGTTACGCCCACCAAAGTGAAAGAACACCGCCCCACGTCCCGGCACAAGCAGCAGCGCAAGCCATCGCGGATCAGGGGCGGGCCGGCCGCCAGATAGCGGCGGACCGGGATCGGTAGGTCCCGGCGAAGGGCGGCCACGGCGCGGGCGCCGAGATTGTCGACCACCTTGCCGGACCGATGCCGTGGACTCTACGCCCATAACGGTGGAATCGCGACATGCGCGACCCACGTGTGCCCTACCACTCGAGTCGACAGCGCCGCGGGTCGGGGCCACCGCGTCTCGCCCCACGCCAGACAGCTCGCCGGCCGCGGACTGTCGACCGGCACCGTCCACCCTGGGGCGGCTTCTCGCACCGTGCCGCCCTGCTTTAGGCGCCCCTTTGCTAAACTCAGGCGTGGCCGTTAAGCTAGGCGACTAGGCGTAGGAGGGGTGGCATGCTGAGACTGCTGACCGTGGCCGGGTCGGACTCGGGTGGGGGAGCCGGCATGCAGGCCGACCTCAAAACCTTTACCGCACTCGGCACCTTTGGCATGAGTGCAGTCACCGCCGTCACTGCTCAGGACACTCAGGGGGTGTCGGGCGTGTGGGAGTTGCCCCCCGAGGCGGTGAGTGAGCAGATTCGCGTAGTGGCGCAGGACCTAGGTGTCGACGCTGTGAAGGTGGGCATGCTCGCGAGTGCGCCGCTGGTGGCCGCGGTGGCGGACGCGCTTCGTCGGCACTTGCCCGGCTGTCCCCTGGTGGTGGACCCGGTGATGCAGGCTAAAGGGGGCCACGCGCTGCTGGCTGCCAACGCGGTGGCCGAGCTTCGCCGGAGCCTCTTGCCGCTGGCCACCGTCGTCACCCCCAACCTCCCCGAAGCCGCCGCCTTAGCAGGCTTTGCCGTGGAGACCGCGGCGGACCAAGTGCGCGCTGGGCAGAAAATCCTGGAGGACGGGCCCCGCTGGGTCCTTGTGAAGGGCGGCCATGGTGTGGACGCCGAGATTGTGGACCACCTGGCGGGGCCGGAGCCCCGGGACTACCGCCAGCCTCGCATCGACACCCGGCACACCCACGGCACCGGCTGCACGCTGTCCAGTGCCATCGCCGTGGGATTGGCTCGGGGGCTGGCCGTCCCCCAAGCGGTGGAGTTGGCCGAGCGATACGTCGCCGGGGCAATTCGCGAGGCGCCGGGGCTGGGTCATGGCCATGGTCCGCTGAACCACCTGTGGGCCCTGGGTCCCCTCCACGGCGCCGACACTATTGGGAAGGATCGCATGCGATGACACCTAAGCGGAGCGTCGGCGGCATTCATGTCCTCATCGACCCGGGACGGGTCCCGGCCGCCCGCCTGGATCACTTTCTAGGCGAGATTGCCGAGGGCGGCGCTCGCGTGGTGCAGGTCCGGGTGAAAGGGGGCCCCGATCCAGAGGGGTTGGCGTACACGGCGCGCGCGGTTGCGCGGGTGCGGGCCCTCGGGTTGGTGAGCATTGTCAACGACCGGGTGGATTGGGCCGTCACCGTGGGGGCGGACGGGGTGCACCTGGGCCAGGACGACACCCCGCTGGCCGAGGCGCGGCGCGCCGGTCCTCCGGACTTTGTTCTGGGCGCGTCGGCGGGATCGCCGGCGGAGCTGGAAGCGGCCCTGCGGGGCGGCGCGGACTACGTGGGCGTTGGACCGGTGTATGCCACGCCATCCAAGGCCGACGCCGGGCCTCCGCTCACCCCGACGGGCCTGTCGGCCCTGGTGGCGCAGCTCAGGGATCACCCCAATCCGCCGCCAGCCATCGCCATCGGCGGCATCCACCCGGGCAACGCCGCCGCCGTGTGGCGCACGGGCGTCGCCGGCTTGGCGGTCATCCACGCGGTGAGCGAGGCCCGTGATCCCCAATCCGCCGTCCGCGCGCTGCTGGCCGCCCAGTCGGAGTCGCGCTGACCTAAGAAGGGCCGGGAGGCGGGCCCGCCCGCGAGCCCATCGCCAAGATCGTCGCCAAACTTCAAGGAGGCACTCCATGACATTGCCGAACGAATCGAACGGATCAAAGGGATCGAACGAATCACCGCGCTTGTGGACAGACCAGCTGATTCAGCATGCGGCTGGCCCGTGGGCGGCGGCGCGCCAGCATCCGTTTGTGCGCGCCCTGGGCGACCACACCCTGCCGCGTGAGCGCTTCACGTACTTTATTGGGCAGGATGCCGTGTATCTGTTGGACTTCTCCCGCGTACTGGCCATGGGAGCGGCGAAGAGCGCGGGGCGAAGCGACGAGCGGCTGTTTCTTCGCCACGCGGACACGGTGCACGCCGTCGAGGCAGCGCTGCACCAAGATTTAGGCCCCCGGCTGGGCCTTAGCGCGAAAGCCCTCGCGTCGACGGTGCCGGGCCCGGTGACGGTGGCCTACCAAGACCACCTCGTGCGCACGGCGTGGACCGAGCCGCTGGCCGTCTTGGTGGCCGCGCTGCTGCCGTGCTACGTCCTGTATCAGGACGTGGCGCGGCTCATGGTGCCGACGGCCCCAGTGCCGGGCGTGCCGGAATACCGCGAATGGATCGACACGTATGCCGGCGACGCGTACGGTGAGGCGGTGGCGGAGATGACGGCGCTCGCCAACCGGCTGGGACGCGCGCTGGACCCGGCGGTGGCGGCGCGCGCCGCGCGGGCGCACTGGCGGAGTGTCCGCTATGAGTGGCTCTTTTGGGAGCAGGCGTGGACCGAAGGCGCACACTTCGCCGCATCCCGCCTCGGCCCCGAGCCCTCATGGCCTCAGCCGTAGGCCACGAGGCCGATAATCGTCAGCACGGCGGTCGTGAGCGCGAAAAACACATGCCCGACAATCACTTTGGGCGTGCGT
>JAKADP010000015.1 GCA_021820465.1 Bacillota bacterium | reverse complement strand
ACGGGGTGGCCAGCGTGAACGTGTTGTGCGTCGAATAGTTCTGCAGGTCGGTCCACTGGCCCGTGGGCGCCTCCACCCACCACTGGTACTCCGGTGTCCCGCCTGGGTCCTGGGCCGCCGCCGTAAACGTGACCTGCCCGCCCACGGGCGCCGTGTGGCTGGTGGCCGTGAGCGTGACCGACCCCGGCGTCACGGTCGGCCCGCTGGCCGCCACCACCGCCGCCGCCGGCACCACACTCATCCACACCAAGCTGGACGCCAAGGTCAATGCACGGAACCCCGTGCGGTGCGATGCCCGCATGGCAAAACCTCCTGACTGGCTGGTCCTAGGCCGCTGCCCTCTTTCAATCCCAGGCACTTCACATGGATTCATGACGGCCTGGCTGCTGTTGGGCGCTAGATCCTGAGTAGTGTACCGGCTGCTGCCCACCCAAGAAACTTTTTGTCAGGATTTGCGCCGCACCGCCGCGCCGCGCCCACCGGCAGGCCGTATGAATCCCGGATTCGCAGGGACGCTAGCTAGCGGAGAGGTGATGGCGTGGGCAAGGTGATTGGTCGGTTTCAGGACGCAGACAAGGCCGAGCGCGCAATCGAGGATCTCAAACACGAAGGATTCTCCGACCGCGACGTGTCCCTGGTGGCCAAAGATCCACGCACTGGCAAGGTCGAAAGACATGAGGGCGGGGACGCCGCCCACGGCCACGACAGCTTGTGGGACGGCACCGCCATTGGCGCGGGCGTGGGCGCAGGCGCTGGCCTGCTGGCCAGTGCCGGGCTCCTGATCATTCCCGGGATTGGGCCCATTTTGGCGCTGGGCCCGCTGGCCGCCACGCTGGGCATGGGGGCGGCCGGCGGACTCGCCGGCGCCTTCATCGACTGGGGCGTGCCCGCCAGCGAGGGGCATCGGCTGCAGCGGGACGTGGAGCGGGGCGAGGCCATCGTCCTGGTCGACTCCCCCAAGAGCGACCGGGCGGCCGACATCCTCAAGCGGCACACGGAGCACGTGCAGGTGGTGCACTGACGGAGAGCGCCGATGCAGGAGGAGCCCGCCAAGCGGCGGGCTCCTCCTGGGTCTAGGCTCTCTACTCCCACTGCTACTCCCACTCGATGGTGCCCGGCGGCTTCGAGGTGATGTCATACACGACGCGGTTGATCTCGGCCACCTCGCCGACGAGGCGCGTGGCCATCCGATCCAGCACGTCGTGCGGCAGCCGCACCCAATCGGCCGTCATGCCATCGTCGCTGGACACCGCGCGCACGATCACGGTTTCGCCGTAGGTCCGGTGGTCCCCCATCACTCCCACCGAGCGGATGCCCGGCAGCACCGCGAACGCCTGCCAGATGTCCCGGTCCCAGCCGGCTCCCGACAGCTCGGCGCGCACAATCGCGTCCGCCTGCCTCAAAATCGCGAGCCGCTCGTCGGTCACCTCCCCGAGGATGCGGACGGACAAGCCCGGGCCCGGGAACGGCTGGCGCCACACCAGGGACGCCGGCAGGCCCAGGGCCTCGCCCACGAGCCGCACCTCGTCCTTGAACAGCAGCGACAGCGGCTCCACCAGCCGAAACGCCACGTCGTCCGGCAGCCCCCCCACGTTGTGATGCGACTTGATGGTGGCGGCACCGCCCCCGCCCGATTCAATCACGTCCGGGTACACGGTGCCCTGAATGAGGCATTCGACCCCGGGATGAGCTTCGGCCACCTGCTCAAACACCCGGATAAACTCGCGCCCCACGATGCGGCGCTTTTGCTCGGGATCCGTCACACCCGCCAGCGCCGACACAAATCGGTCGTGGGCGTCCACCACGGTCAGGTCGAGATGCGGAAACGCCGCCCGCACTTCCTCCACCTCGCCCGCGCGCAGGAGGCCGTTGTCCACCATCACGGCATGCAGGCGGCTTCCCAGCGCCTCCTGGGCCAGCGCCGCCGCCACAGCGGAGTCCACGCCGCCCGACAGCGCCACCAGCGCCTCGGCGTCCCCCACTTCCTGCCGGATGCGGGCCACGGTGTCGGGGACGAAGTGGGCAGGCGTCCAGTCCTGGGGCACCTGGGCCACGCGGACAATGAAATTTTCCAGCAGGCGCTGACCGCCCTCGGTATGCCGCACTTCAGGATGAAATTGCACCCCCAGCACACGGCCGTCCGCCCGCGCAATCACGGCCGGCGCGCAGTCCGGCGTGGACGCGAGAATGCGGTAGCCGGCGGGCAGCTGCTCCACCTCGTCGCCGTGCGACATCCAGACAGTGCTGGTGGCCGCAAGCCCCTCCAGCAGAGGGTGGCTGGGCTCCTGGAGCGCGAGGGGCGCCCGGCCGTACTCCCGGCGGCCGGCCCGGCGCACCACGCCGCCCTCGGCGTGCACCACCGCCTGCAGGCCGTAGCAGATGGCGAGCACCGGCACCGTGCCATCCAGCCATGCCGGATCCACCCGCGGCGCGCCGTCGTCATACACGCTCATGGGGCCGCCCGACAGCACCAGGGCTGCCGGCTGCAGGGACGCCAGGCGCTCGGCCGCGCGATGGGCCGGGATCACCTCGCAAAATACGTGGAGCTCGCGAATGCGGCGGGCAATCAGCTGGTTGTACTGGGCGCCAAAGTCGATGATGACCACGGGGTGGGCGGAGGCCTCGGTGAGGCGGGGCCCGTCGCTCACGCCTCTCCCTCCGAGATCAGGCGGCAGACGTCGGGGAGATTCCGGTACCGCTCGTCCACGTCCAAGCCATAGCCCACCACAAACTGGTCGGGAATCTCAAAGCCCTTGTAGTGCAGCGGGACGGCCACCTTGCGGCGGTCGGGCTTGTCCAAGAGCGTGCAGATGCGCAGCGACAGCGGCCCCCGTGCCTTCAGGTGGCCGAAGAGATAGTTCAGCGTGAGGCCGGTATCCACGATATCTTCCACAATCAGGACGTGGCGCCCATCCACACTGCGATCCAAGTCCTTTTGGATCCTGACGATGCCTGACGACCGGGTCGATTCGCCGTACGACGACAGCGCCATGAAATCCATGGTGATGGGTAGGTCAATGTGCCGCGCGAGGTCCGCAGCAAACATGAATGCTCCCTTTAAGATCACGATCAGCGTCAGCGGCTTCTGCTCATAGTCTGCCGTGATCCGGCGCCCCAGCACTTCGACTTTGTGCGCAATCTGCTCCTGCCTGACTAGTGGTTCGGTGCGCTCCCCCGGATACGGTGGTGCCATCCCGTCACTCCTCTCGTTCGCCGCCGGCCTCTGGCTCGCCGAGATCGGCATGCTGGTCCGCGGCCAGCGCCCGCTGCAGGGGGGAGGGGGCGGCGCCCCCCCGGCCCCCATGCCGCCGCACCCACGCCTGGCCGCGAAAGTGGCTGGCCGCGTCCGTGGCGTCCGGAGAGGGAGCGGACGCCTCCGCGGAGCGGGCCATCATCGCCTCCCGCACGGCCGCCAGGGATTGGCCCGCCATGAGGCGCCGGCGAATGTCCTTCAAGCGGTCGACGTCGTCCCAGGTATACTGGCGATGGCGCCCGGCCGACCGCCCGGGCTCCACGAGCCCCCAGCGCTCGTAGTAGCGAATCTGCCGGGCCGTTAGGCCGGTCGCGTCTTCCACCACGCCAATGGATACCGCCTCCCTGCCATCCACGAGACGCCCCCCTCTCCGCCGCGCGGCGCGCCTGTGCTCGGCGGCGCCTGGTGCTGCTGGTGCTGCTGGTGCTGCTGGTATTGTACACATTCGGAGCGGCCGCTCCCCCGGGCTCACGGAAAAGAGGTGGGGCCGCCCCACCTCTCACTTCGACACAAAACTTTGGCAGAATGCGGCGGCCGCCTCCCCGGGGCTGGGCCCCCCGCCGCCGGCCGACGGCCGCCCGGCGGCGATGGCCACTTCCTTTAAAGCACAGCGCTGTCCATATTCGTTGTAGCGGCAGCCGCCTACCGTGCAGGCCACCACCTGGTTCGCCACCGCTACGCCTCGCCGGTGCGCGCCAGCAGGCCTTGGCGGTCTGCCAAGCGCCGCTCCAGCCGCCCAATCTCCTGATGGGCTTGGCCCAACTTGTACGACATCTGCTGCAGCTCGTCCTGCATTTTGTCGATCCGGTCCTCCCGCTGCCCGTTCGCGCGGTTCATGCCGTCCACCAGCGTCCGCATCATGGCGGCCTGTGCCTCCATGAGCGCCAACAGGCGGCCCATCGTCTCGCGGCCCTCGCCGTCGGACCCCAGCCGAGCCCCGAGGCCATCGCGAGACACACGCCGGCCCGCCATCCGCCGCCCACGGCCGTCGCCGCCGTCGGTCGGCACCGTCCCCTCGGCCGCCACCCGACGCATGATGGGCTCCAAGGCCCCGTCCCACTTCAGCACGTCCTCGGTCCGCACCAGGTACGGCCGCCCCGCCACTCCGGTCTTGCGGTCCGCCGACAAGAGACCCTGGCGAATCGCATCGCGCACCCGCGCCGCGGCCTCCGGGGAAACGCGCTCAATCTCACCCAACGTAACGTCCATCATCCTCCCGCGCGGGAGTTCCCCCCTTCGATTGCGACATCACTCTCAGGATGCCCGGCGAGCCATGCTGTTATCCTCCATTGCCGGCTCAATGTGCCAGGACGATCTCACCATGTTGGCCTGAGGTTGTAAAGAACCTGGCCGAGGGGATTCCCCTCGGCCAAAGCAGAGCGGGACCCCCTAAAAGAGGGTCCCGCCCGCGTGAAGCCGTGCTACATCATCATGTCGCCCATGCCCCCGGGGTTGGGCATCGCGGCTTCCTTCTTCTCTGGCTTATCCGAAACCAGGCACTCGGTCGTCAGCAGCATGGCCGCGATCGAGGCAGCATTCTGGATGGTGGCCCGCACGACCTTGGCAGGGTCCACGACACCCGCCTTGACCAGGTCCTCGTACACCCCCGTGGCGGCGTTGTAGCCCACGGTGTTCTTCTCGGTCTTCACCCGGGCCACCACGACGGATCCTTCGGCGCCCGCGTTTTCGGCAATCTGCCGCACCGGCTCCTCGAGCGCGCGGCGGACAATCTCCACGCCCACCTTCTCGTCGCCGTCCACGGACTGGGCCAGCTTCTCAATCGCCGGCAGGGCCCGGATGAGCGCCGTGCCGCCCCCGGCCACCATGCCCTCTTCGACGCCGGCGCGCGTGGCCGACAGCGCATCCTCAATGCGAAGCTTCTTTTCCTTCAGCTCCACTTCGGTGGCCGCCCCCACCTGAATCACCGCGACGCCGCCCGACAGCTTGGCCAAGCGCTCCTGCAACTTCTCTTTGTCGTAGTCGGACGTGCTGTCTTCGATCTGGTTCTTCAGCACCTGAATGCGCTTCTTGATGGCGTCAGCCGTGCCGCTGCCGCCCACGACGGTGGTTTCTTCCTTCGCGACTTTGACCTGGCGCGCCTTGCCCAGCATGTCCAGCGTGACGTTCTCCAGCTTCAGGCCAATGTCCTCGGAAATCACCTGGCCGCCGGTCAGGATGGCGATGTCCTCCAGCATGGCCTTCCGGCGGTCGCCAAAGCCCGGGGCCTTCACGGCGACGGCCGTGAGGGTGCCGCGCAGCTTGTTGACCACCAGCGTGGCCAACGCCTCACCTTCCACGTCCTCCGCAATGATGAGAAATGGCCGCCCGCGCTGCACGACCTTCTCCAGCACCGGCAGGAGGTCTTGAATCGCCGAGATTTTCTTGTCCGTGATCAGGATGACGGGGTCGGACAGCACTGCTTCCATCTTCTCCGTGTCCGTCACCATGTACGGCGACACGTAGCCCCGGTCGAACTGCATTCCCTCGACCGTTTCCAGGGTGGTGCCGGTAGTCTTCGACTCCTCCACGGTGATGACGCCGTCGGCGCCCACCTTCTCCATGGCCTCGGCAATCAGCTTGCCGATTTCCGGGTCATTGGCCGACACCGACGCCACCTGGGTGATGCTCTCCCGACCCTTCACGGGTTGGCTCACTTTTTTAATTTCGGCCACGGCCGCCTCGACGGCCCGCTCAATGCCGCGCTTGACGCCCATCGGGTTGGCGCCGGCGGTGACGTTCTTGAGGCCCTCACGCGTCATGGCCTGGGCCAGCAGAGTGGCCGTGGTGGTGCCGTCACCCGCCACGTCCTGAGTTTTGGTCGCCACTTCCTTGACCAGCTGCGCCCCCATGTTTTCAAAGGGGTCTTCGAGCTCGATCTCCCGCGCAATGGTCACCCCATCGTTGGTGATGAGAGGGGCTCCGAACTTCTTCTCCAGCACCACGTTGCGTCCCTTGGGCCCCAGCGTCACCTTGACTGCGTTGGCGAGCTTATCCACGCCGCGCTCCAGCGCTCGGCGGGCCTCTTCGTCATAAACCATCTGCTTCGGCACAATATGGCCTCCCTATCAATGTGTTTGGATCCAAATCTCCCAGCCCGCGCGGCTAGACCGCGACGTTGGCCGTCTCCAGCACCGCCACCAAATCCAGCTCGTTCAGCACCAAGAGCGCCCGATCGCCCACTTTGAGCTTGGTGCCCGCGCCGGGCGTGAACAGCACGACGTCGCCCACGGCCACTTCGACCGGCACGCGCTGGCCATTCGCCAGCCAGCGGCCCGCGCCCACCGCCACCACTTTGGCCTTCTGCGGCTTGTCCTTGGCCACATCCGGCAGCACGATGCCGGAGGCGGTTTTCTCCTCCTCAACAACCTCGACCACGACCTTATCGGCCAGCGGACGGATGTCCATGTTCCTGCCTCCTTGGAAAGGTGTTTATCACACTTGTTAGCACTCAGTCCAGACGAGTGCTAACGGCTCCAGGCTTACTATAGCGGGCCGGGGGGCAAAGTCAACCCCGACGCGCCCTCCCGATAAATTTTTTCTCCAGATTTCAGGGGGTGGGGGTTTCCGGCGCGGGGTGGCGCGTGCGGCCCGCCACCAAGTCCAACAGGTGCGGCAGCACCGGCTCCAACACCGCCAGCCCCTCGGCCACCGCGCGCGGCGAGCCGGGCAGCGCCACCATCACCATGCCGCCCGCCACCCCCGCCACCTGGCGCGACAGCATCGCGGCCGGCAGCGCGCCGCGCGCGCTGGCGCGCAGCGCCTCCTCGATGCCCGGCACGCGCCGCACCGCCACCCGCTCCACCGCCTCGGCTGTGATGTCGCGGGGGCCGAGGCCGGTTCCGCCCGTCGTGAGCACCAGGCGGACGCCTCGGGCAGCTAAGCCATAGAGGGTCCCGATGACGCGGTCCACGTCGTCGGGCAGCAGGATGCGGGCCGCCAGCCGAAAGCGCCCCGCGACCCACGCCGCCAAAAGGTCGCCGCTCTCGTCGCCGCGCAGCCCCCGATAGCCCGCGTCGCTCGTCGTGACTACGGCCGCAGCCGCCCGCTCACTCATGAGCCGCCGCGTCCTCGCGGCGCCAGGTGCCCGTGCGCCCGCCCGTTTT
The DNA here is from genome assembly GCA_021820465.1 of Bacillota bacterium. Classification (GTDB taxonomy): domain Bacteria; phylum Bacillota; class Sulfobacillia; order Sulfobacillales; family JAIMBI01; genus JAJZWV01. The sequence continues at coordinate 33,557 of JAKADP010000015.1, read as the reverse complement.
GCTCACCAGCTGAATGGGGCCGAGCACCATCGCCCGGTCGTGCGCCTTCAGCATGTCGTAGAGGGTAAGGCACGCGGCAGCCGTCCCGGTCAGCGCCTCCATCTCGACCCCGGTGGGGCCGCGGGTGGTCACGGTCGTGTCCACACGAATGCGGTCCGGTTCCAGCGTGATGGCCACGGTGGTGCCGGTGAGCGCCAGCGGGTGCGCCAGCGGGATCAGGTCGGCGGTGTGCTTGGCGCCCTGGATGCCGGCCACCCGCGCCACGGCCAGCACATCGCCTTTGGCCGCGGTGCCGTCCCGCACTAAGGCGATGACGTCGGGCCGGGCCGCCAGCCACCCCTGGGCGCTGGCCGTGCGCACGGTATCGGGTTTGGCTCCCACGTCCACCATGTGCACCTCCCCCGCAGCGGTGAGGTGCGGCAGGCGGCCCTCCATATCCTGACTTTCGCTCAAAGGCGGTCTCCTTTCCCTGAGCCGCACGCTCTCGTTCTGTCGGCCTGCGACTTATCATAGCCTCTCACGGCCCGGGATCCGCAGCGAGAGGGGGAGCCGGATGCGCCACCGGACTCTTCTCGCGGCCGCGGCTGCGGGAATCCTGGCTGTCGGCCTGGCCGTCCTGGGGCGGTCCAGCCAGCCTGCGCTGTCGCGAGTGCCCACCGGGTCGCGCGTGGTCGCCCTCACGTTTGATGACGGGCCCCAGGCGCCCTACACCGGCCAGATCTTGGGGCTCCTGCGGCGCTACCACGATTTAGCCACGTTTTTTGTCGTGGGCCGGGAGGTCGCCAAATATCCCACGCTGCTGCGCCAAGAGGTGCGCGACGGCATGGAAATTGGACTGCATGGCATGACGCACCTGAACCTGTCGGCGGTGGGTGCTCGGCGCATCGTGCGCGACGCCCTCGCCGAGCAGAAGTACCTGGCCACCGTGGCCCCCGCGCTCCAGCGGCCGCCGACGCTGTATCGCACCCCGTACGGGCTGCGCACGCCGCGCCTCGACCGCGAGCTGCAAGCCGCCCACTTGACTCTGGTGCTGTGGGATGTGGACACCCGGGACTGGGCGCGCCCCGGGGTGTCGGCCATCGTGCGGCAGGTGGAGCGGCTGGTGAAGCCCGGCAGCATCGTGCTGTTTCATGATGGCGGCGGCAACCGGTCCGAGACGGTGGCGGCCCTGGCCATCCTCCTGCCGTGGCTGAAGCGCCAGGGCTACCAGGCGGTCACGGTGGCCGGCCTCATTCAGTCCGCCAGCGGCTGATGCGCCTCGCCCCGCGCCCAGCCCCGTGGAGTATCATGGGGCAAAGCATGTCATCGGGGCGGGCACGCAGGAGGTGCACGAATGGGCGGAGCAGGACGCTGGCTTGTTTGCGTGGTGGCGGCGGTCGTCGCCCTGTTTGTGGTGGGGGTCCTCGTCAATCTCCTGCTGTGGGCGGGCTCGCTGGTGCTGCTGGGGCTGGTCCTGTGGGCCGTCTGGCGGCTGTGGCCGCGCCATCCGTGGCTCGCGGGGGCCCTGGCCGCGCTGTTGGTGCTGTCCGTGGCGCGGGTCGCGCTGGGCATGTGGCTCGCCCTGTGGCCTTGGGTCCTGGCGGCGGTGCTGCTGATTGTTCTGTGGGATGCGCTGGCGGGCCGCCGCTCCCACACCCGCGCGCCCCGCTGAGGGTGCCTACTCCGGCGGGGTAACCAGCCTCTCGATCACGCGGGTGGCGGCGAGCGCCTGGTCCACCAGCGCCGGCACAGGCCGATCGGCGTCCAGCGTCACGTGGCCGAGCGGCGACTGGCGGTACAGGGTGTGGAGAGTCCGGGCGCGCTCCAGATGCCAGGCCTCGGCCTCGCCCGCCTCGCGCTGAGCAATCCGCCGGTGGATCACATCCAAGGGCGCATCCAGTCGAATCACCGTGAGGTCGGCCCCGGGGATGGCCTCGGCAAACTGCCGGATGCCGTCCTCGGACTCCACGACTTGGGCCAGCACGAGGCAGCGTGCGCCCGCCGCCCGGTATACGCCCCAGGTGGCCTCGAGGTTGGCCACCAGCACCCCCTCGCCCCACGCGTCCCCGGGGGACGCGGGGTGCACCTCCGTCAGCGCATCCCCGTCGACAAAGGCCGTGGGCACCCCCTCGTCCACCAGCGCGTCGGCCAGCGCACTCGCCACGGTGGTTTTTCCCACCCCCACCGGTCCCGTCACCAGCACCACCGGCACCGTGGCCCACCAGGCGAGGGCCCGCTCTTCCTGCTCTTTCACAAAGGCATCTTTGCCGTCCATGTACGCTTCGATATCGCGCGGATGCTGCTCCGCCAGGGCTGCCTTCAGCCGACCGTAGGCCGCCGCCACGCTGGACTGGTGGCGGAGATAATCGCGGAAGGCCAAGTGCCGCGCAATGTCCGGATGGCCCACCGCATAAGCGTGGACATGCACCTGGTGCGCCCCGCGCCGGGCGTCCACTTTGACAAAGTAGCGGCGGCCCGCCAGCCCGTACTCTCCTCGGGCTTCATAGCCCAAGCGCGCCAGGGCGGCGGCCCCGGCGCCGTCCAGCACCGACACGTCGCGCACCACCGGAAGAATATCGATGATGGGCTTGGCCGCGAGGCCCGAGACGGCGGTGCTCCCGATGTGGTGAATGTAAACCACTTCGGTCGCCAGGGCGCGGTGAATGGCCACGGCCTCGGCTTCAAACTGCGCCGCCCACGAGGCTTGATGGTCCACCACCACCACCGGCCGCTCGTCCTTTGGATCCATATCCTCTGCCCCCCCGGCATGTCTCTAGCACGAAGGGTCAGGCTATCACGGCCGACGGCTCGCGTAAAGGGCGCCATGGAGAAGATGTTGCCTCTGTCCAGGCGTGCGCGGCCCTGCCGCGGCCATTCTCCCGCCCCAGGGGCACTGCACCGCCGCAGGGCCGGGCGAGGCGCCTGCTGTCCGCGAATCAGGTGCCGGCTGCGCCACGCGCGGCGGCGGCACCCTGCCTCCAGGGTCCATTAGAGCTAAAAAGCGAGACCGCTCGACCCATGGCGCAACCCTTGCCCAGGGTCGATAGTGGACAGCATAGCTCTTTGGACCCGGCGGCCAGCGGTCGATGTTGCAAGCGCCGTCCGCCGCATTGCGCCCTTTCGCCTTTCCTTTCGCCTTTCCTTTCGCCTGGCTTTTCGACCTGATGAGAGGGGGTGCAGCCCGTGGTGGACAAAACGTGGCCGCGCATCATTCAAGGCGGCATGGGGGTGGCCATTTCCAATTGGCGGCTGGCCCACGCCGTCGCCGCTGCCGGTGGGCTCGGGGTGGTGTCGGGCACCGGGATCGATACCGTGTTGATCCGGCGACTCCAAGATGGCGACGACGGGGGTCCCGTCCGTCAGGCACTGGCAGCCAGTCCGTGGCCCGAGTTGGCGCACGACATCACGGCGCGCTACTTCCGCGAGGGCGGACGAGGCCCGAGCGAGCCTTATGTGCGCCTGCCCGCGTGGACCGCGGGCCCCCGCTCGCGGCGTGCCGCGCTGGCGATGATGGGCGGCTTCGTCGAGTGCTGGCTCGCGAAGCGAGGGCATGCGCGCCCCATTGGCGTCAATCTCCTGACCAAGGCCCCGCTGCCCAACTTGGCGGTGCTGTATGGGGCGATGAGTGCCGGAGTGGACGTGGTCCTCATGGGAGCGGGCATTCCCCGGGACATCCCCAAAGCCCTGGACCGAATGGCAGGCCACCATGCCGCGTCGCTGCGCGGGGACATCGTGGGCGGGGGGCACTTTGACATCGTCTTCGACCCGGCATGGACTGGAGTGGCCCAAGCCGCTCCCCTGCGGCGTCCGCCGTTTTTCCCCGTGATCGGGGCGCACAGCCTGGCCCTGCTGATGGAAAGGAAGACCCCAGGCGGCGTGGAGGGCTTCATCGTCGAGACGGCCCGATCGGGGGGCCACAGCGCCCCGCCTCGCGGCGCCCGCCACGTCAATCGGGATGGCGAGCCGATTTACGGGCCACGCGACGAAGTGGATTGGCAGGTGATGCGAGACCTGGGCAAGCCGTTCTACATCGCCGGCGGATATGGAACCCAAGATGGCCTGGCGGAGGCGGTGGCTCGGGGAGCCCAAGGAGTGCAGGTGGGTACGCTGTTTGCCTACTGTGAGGAATCCGGCATGGATTCGCCTCTGCGGGAGCAAGTGCTGGCGGCGGTGCGGCGTGGACCCGTGACCGTGCGCACCGATCCCGATGCCTCCCCCACTGGATTTCCGTTTAAGGTCGTCCGCCTCGAGGGGACGCTGTCGGAGCCCGCGACCTATGCGGCGCGCCCGCGCCGGTGTGACTTGGGATACCTGCGCGAAGCGTATACGGACTCGGCGGGCAGCCTGCGATTTCGCTGTGCGGCCGAGCCGGTCCGGGCCTATGTGGCCAAGGGCGGGCGGGCCGAGGACACGGTGCGGCGGCAGTGCCTGTGCAACGGGCTCATGGCGACCGCGGGATTTGCGCAGCGCTTGCCGAGCGGCGGCACGGAGCCGCCCATCTTGACCAGCGGGGATGCGATCCTCGAGACGAGGAATCTCATGCGTGGCGGCCGCCCCGCGTATACGGCCCGGGACGTGGTCCGCTATCTGACGGCGGGTCGCGCGGCACCGGTCTTCGCCCAGGCCAGCCAACCGGGCGCCCATCCTTAGATCCGCGCTGGGGGGGCATCACGTGCCGGCACGCCACCCACCTGCGGCGGCTCCTTGGCGACCCGCCCCCCCGGCGGACCAGGATCCTGGGCGTCCCCGGTCCATGGCCGCCTGCGTCCGCATCAGCCGAAAGGTCGTGACGGCTCTTCCACCATCGGCTCGCTCGCCTCGCGCGTCAGCCCCTGCTGCAGCGCCGCGTTGACGTCATCCAGCGCACGCTGCCATTCGACGCGACGGGTCGTCAGCTCCGCAGCCATCCGCGGCCCAGCGTCCTCGGCCGCTTCCCGCTCGGCCACGGTGGCTTCGACGACGGCGGCCAGCCGCTGCTCCAAGTGGCCCAGTTCGTGGCCAAGGCGCGTCAGCAGTTCGTTGGCCGTGGCGTCGGCCGCACCCGCCACGGCTTGCCGCACGCGCCCGTGAAGCTGGTCCACCACTTCCCAAACCCGCCTCGCGGTTTTTGTCATCACCATGCGACGTCGGATTCGCGCCGGCATCAGGCCCAGGATGCTGTCTGACACGTCAGGAAAGAAGCTGGCGCGGTCGACGGCCGACAGCCTGAGCGCGATCTCGGGGCGCGGCAGCACCAACGCCGACGAGACGCTCCACTGGACGCCCCACTCCTCTTCGTAGGCTTGATGGATGTCTTTCGCCAGCCGATCGCCCATTTGCGTCAGCTGGTCGAGGCGCGCCTGCCACCACGCGCGCCACGCCACCTCCTCCGCGGCGAGCTGCCGGGCCGCGGCGTCTGCGGCGGCTTTCCACAGAGGGTCGCTGGCGGCCTGCCGGTGCTGCGCGCCCGCGGTCGCCAGCTCGGCCAGCCGCTCGCTCAGCGACGAGCACGTCTCGGCCGCCCACGCCGCCAGTCGGCGGTCCAGCGCCTGAAGTTCTCGGGCCAGATCGCGGCGCAGCAGCACCCCGGCGTCGTCGCGGGCGCGGTGGACTTCCGCTGCCCGCTGTTCAACATGCCGCAGGCGGTCGCGCAGGTGTTCCACCGGGGCTCCCAAGACCGCTTCACGCACGGCCAGCGCCTCCAGCACGGGACGAACGGCACTCCCAACCTTGGCCGCGACCGACGCTTGCCAAACCCGTTGGCGGTCATGGCGGAAAAACGTCACCAGCGCCGACTCAAACTCAGCCCAGCCGGACGCCCGCAGGTATGAGGTGTCGTGGTGCAGCTTCGCCTCCAAGGCCCCCCAGGCCGAGACTCCGAAAATGGCCGTGGGCCCCAAAACTGCTGCGACTTGGTCCGCGTTGAACGCAAGGGCTCGGCGCCAGTCGCCCTCGGCAAACAGATCCCGCTTGTTCTGCACGACAAACACGCGAGGCACCCGGTGGGACAGGTTATCCAGGAAGCGCGACTCTTGCTCGGTCAGCGGCGGATCGACCCCCGTCACGAACACGGCCGCGTCCGCCATATCCAAGCTGGCATACGCAATCCTCGAATTGGCTTCCACGGTGGAGCCAATGCCCGGTAGGTCTACCAGCCACAGGTTGTTGACCGGCATCGGGTCGGGAATCTCCACGGCGATGTGCTGCACGCCGCGCACGTTGCCGGGATTATGCGTCTCGGTCGCAAACTCCGGCAGCTCCTCGAGCGGAATGGACAGCGTGGCACCCGTCTGCAGAGCCACGCTCACGTGGTCCCTGGGGCCCTGCCCCACCAGGGTCGGCACGGAGGTGAGCGGGAGGACGTCCGCAGGCAGGAGGCGACGTCCCACCAGCGCATTGATCACCGTGGATTTTCCTCGCTTGAACTGGCCGGCCACGGCGAGCCGAAATTCATGCCGGCGGACGCGTTGGGCGAGCGCGTGCAGGGCAGCGGCGACGCCCTCGACCCCCTGCTCCTCCCCCAACCGGCCAAGCCGCTCGATCGCGGCCGTCACATCGGTCTCGTCGGCCCAGTCCACCTTGCCTGCCTCCTGAGCAAGCCGCCCTCTTGGGCGCATGCTCGCACCGTTGTGGCAGGAGCTATCAGTCGCCGATGCGACGGGGGCCAGCTCCATGGCCCGGGGCGGGCCAACACACGCGCTCGCCCCTGCTGGCCCCATTGTACGCCTCGGGACGGTGGGCCGCTTGTGGGTCAGGGCAAGGGTCGACCCACACCCCGTCTGTGGCACGGCGCGGCTCTGTACCGCCTGCTCCATGGCTGCCGCTGGGTAAGAACGCGGTCAGCATCCGCCGCTTGCGCACACTCGCCGGCGCGATACCTCTCCCGCCTCGATCACCTCAACGTGACGAGCAGGGCGGGCGTCATTCGGCCACGATTTTCGCCACCGTCTTGGCCGAACTCACGGCCGCGGTCAACTGCCGTGCCGCAAGCGCATCGCGGAATCCACGAGTCATCGCGCTCCGCCTAGGCTGGCTACCGCGGCGTCGCATCCCACTCGAAGGCGCCCGACCCCGGCCCTTATGTTTGACCCAGCACCTGCGCCAGATGGCTCGCCGACTCCGCCGCCTCGGCATCCCGCCGCAGCACGCCCAGAAGGTCAGCCAGCACCTCCACCACCGGCATGAGCGCCCAAAAGGTGGGCGGCAGCGTGGGCCCCTCCGCCTCGTAGCCCTCCAGCAGCGCCCGCCGGTCGCTGGGGCGCGTCCAGCGCGACAGGTCCATGACCGGCGGCCCCAGGTACGCGTCGCCAAAGTCAATGAGCCCCGTCAAGCGGCCGCTGGGATCCACAAACGTGTGGGTCGGCCCGGGGTTGGTGTGGAGCGCCACCCGCGGCGGGTCATCGGGGACGTGATCGGCCGCCCACCGGCCCAAAGCCTCGGGGCTGAGCGGGGCGGGCCACGGAATGTCTCGCCGGGCCAGCGCGTCCGCGTAGTCGCGGACGTCTTCGGGCAGGGTGACCCGCAGGTCCGCCGCCGACCACTCTTCCGGAAAGAGGCCGGATGCCTCCAGCGGGGCCTGCGGCACGGCGTGCACGCGGCGAATCACGGAGCCCAGTGCTCGCAGGGCGCTGGGGCGGGCGGCGGCGGGCAGGCCGGCCCGCACCACCGCGTCGCCGAAGATGCGCGTCATGACCGTATATTCCACCCCGTCGCCATCGTGGCCGTGGCCCAGCACGCGCGGAACGGGCAGACTGGGGTCCACCTGCGCGAGGTGGTCCAAAAACACCACTTCCCGCTCAAGGCTCGTCCACGTGCGCAGCTGCTGCGGCCGCTGGACTTTCAGCACCACGTCGCCCCGCGGGGTATTCACCAGGTACGTGCGCGCCTCGCCGCCCGACTCGTCGATCGACGCCACGCGGTCGGCTCCGGCCACGAAGCGCTCGACAATGCCCAAAACGCGGTCGTTGGGCAACACCGGGTCCGGAGCCCCCGGCTGAAAATACTCACGGACAATCACAGCCATCCACCTCTGGGGTCACAAAATTAAGCCGGGCCAAAGCGAACAGGCGCCAAGCCGGCGCCGCCCGCCGGTCGCATCAGCCCACGCGCACCAGCGTGGCTTCGCCCTGCCCGCCGCCACTGCAAATCGCGGCCAAGCCATAGCCCCCACCGCGGTGTGTCAGCTCCTGAATCAGGGTCATGAGGATGCGGGCGCCCGATGCCCCGATGGGGTGGCCCAAGGCGACCGCGCCGCCATTGACGTTGACCCGCTCGGGGTCTACCCCCAAGAGTTGGATGCTCGTGAGCGCCACGGCGGCAAACGCCTCGTTAATTTCCACCAGCGCCAGATCGCCCACCGACCGCCCCGCCTTCTTGAGGGCGGCTTGGCCCGCCAGCGCGGGCACGGTGTGGAGGTACGGCGGCGCCTGGGACACCTGGCCCTGGCTGACCACGGTCGCCAGAATCGGAAGCTCCCGGCGCACGGCTTCGGCGCGGCTCATCAGAACGAGGGCAGCCGCGCCGTCGTTCAGCCCCGGGGCGTTGCCGGCCGTCACGGTGCCGTCAGAGACAAACACCGGCTTCAGCTGGGCCAGCTTCTCGGGTGAGGTGTCGCGGCGCGGGCCCTCGTCATGCTCCACGATTCGCGCGCCCTTCTTCTCGGCCACGGTGAACGGAGCAATCTCCTCCGCAAAGCGGCCGCTGTCGATGGCGGCGAGGCTGCGGACATGGCTCCGGTACGCCCAGTCATCCTGCGCCTCCCGCCCAATGCCGTACTCCGCCGCCACCTGGCTGCCGTAGACGCCCATGTGGCAGTTGCCAAAGCTGCACCAAAGCCCATCGTGCACGACCGCGTCCACGAGTGGGGCGTCCCCCATCCGGAGCCCCCACCGCGCTCCGGGCACCAAATACGGTGCCTGCGACATGCTTTCCATGCCGCCCGCCACCACCACGCCGGACTCCCCCAGCCGAATAGCCATGTCGGCCAGGTTGACGGCGCGCAGGCTCGACGCACACACCTTGTTGATCGTGTCGGAGGGCACGGTGTTGGGCAGGCCGGCCGCCATCGTGGCTTGGCGCGACGGGATTTGGCCCGCGCCCGCCTGCACCACCTGGCCCATGTACACGTAGTCCACCTCACCCGGCTCGACGCGCGCCCGCTCCAGCGCATGGCGAATCGCGTGCGCGCCCAGCTGGGTGGCGGGGACGGTCTTGAGCCCGCCGCCAAAGGTGCCAAACGGGGTCCGACTGTACCCCACCACCACGGTGTCCGTCGCTGCTTGTGTCATGCCAGCCCTCCCGCTATGTCAGTAGGGGCACGCGCTCGCCCCCCCGCACCTGGGCCCCGAGCGCGCGAAGCTTGTCGCCCAGCCCCACGTATCCCCGCTCCACGTGCTCCAGCCCGTCCAATTCGGTCGTGCCCTCCGCGGCCAGCCCCGCCAGCACCAGCGCCATGCCGCCGCGCAGATCCTGGGCCTCGACGGGTGCGCCGGTGAGCGTATCGGTGCCCCGCACAATCGCGGTGTCGCGGTCGACCTTCACGCTGGCGCCCATGCGGGCCAAGTCGTGCGTATAGGCAAATCGATTGTCAAACACGGTCTCCTGGACCACCGACACACCATCGGCCACCGCCATCAGGGCCACCATGGGCGGATGCAGGTCGGTCGGAAACCCGGGATGCGGCATCGTCTCAATATCGACAGATACGGGGCGGCGCGGCGCCCGGAGGGTCACGCTGTCATCGGTCTCCGTGATTTCCGCCCCGGTCTGCTCCAACTTTAGGAGCACGGTCCGGAAGTGCTCGGGAATCACGCGCGTCACCTGCACCTCACCGCGCGTGATGGCGCCTCCGATGAGATAGGTGCACGCCTCAATCCGGTCCGGAATGATTTCGTGCCGCACGCCGTGCAGGGAGGGCACTCCCTCAATGCGCACAAAGTTGGTGCCAGCCCCCCGCACTCGGCCTCCCATGGCGTTCAGGAAGTTCGCGAGGTCCACAATTTCCGGCTCCATGGCCGCATTCTCCAAAATCGTGGTGCCGTCCGCCAGGGAGCCCGCAATCATGAGATTGACCGTCGTGCCCACCGACGCCCGCTCCACATAGATGCGCGACCCGGTCAGCCGGCTGGCGCGGGCGCGAATGGACCCGTGCTCCAGCGCCACCTCGGCCCCCAGCGCTTGAAAGCCCCGAATGTGAAAGTCCACCGGCCGCGAGCCAATCTGACAGCCGCCGGGGAACGCCACGTCCGCCTCGCCGACGCGGGCCAAGAGCGCTCCGACAATATACGTGGACCCCCGGAGCTTCCGCGCCAGGTCATAGGGCGCCCGCGAGCTGCTGAGCGTCTCAGCAAAAATCTCCAGCGTCGTGTCGTCCAGCCATCGGACATCAGCGCCCAGCGCCGCGATAATTTCGCACAAGTCCTGCAGGTCGCTGCCCGCGTTGACGTTCTCCAACACCACTCGGCCCTCGCTGGCTAGAATGGCTGCTGTAATAATGGCGAGCCCACTGTTTTTGGACCCACTGGCGGCCACTGTCCCCGACAGCGGCACCCGCCCTTCAATAAACAATTTTCCCACCTCGGCCCCTCTTCCACCCGTGGTCTCTCGCGCCGCCTGCCCAAACCCCATGGCCGCCGCCCGCCTAATTGTCCCAGCTGTAGTTCGGCGCCTCCTTCGTAATCTGCACGTCGTGCGGGTGGCTCTCCACCACCCCGGCGTGGGTGATGCGCACAAAGCGCGCCTTCTCGGCCAGATCCGCCACCGTTTCGGCGCCGCAGTAGCCCATTCCGGCCCTGAGGCCCCCCAACAGCTGATAGTAGGTGTCCGACAGCGTCCCCCGGTAGGGCACCCGGCCCTCGATCCCCTCAGGCACCAGCTTGTCGGCATCCACCTCATCCTGAAAGTAGCGGTCCCGCGACCCCTCTTTCATCGCGCCCAGCGATCCCATGCCGCGATAAACCTTGAAGCTGCGCCCCTTGAAAATCTCCATCTCCCCAGGACTCTCCTCGCAGCCCGCGAACAGCGACCCTATCATCACCGTGGAGGCGCCAGCAGCCAGCGCCTTGGCCACGTCGCCGGAAAACCGGATGCCGCCGTCCGCAATGACCGGGACATCGTGCTGCCGAGCCGCCCGGTACGCCTCCCACACCGCCGTGATTTGGGGCACGCCCACGCCGGCCACCACGCGCGTCGTGCAGATCGACCCTGGCCCCACGCCCACTTTCACGGCGTCGACCCCCGCCTCAATCAACGCCAGCGCGCCGTCATAGGTGGCAACGTTGCCCCCCACGATTGAGACGTCCGGAAACGCTTCTTTCAGGTGGCGCACCTGGCGCAGCACCCCGTCCGAATGGCCGTGCGCCGTGTCCACCACCAGGACGTCGACGCGCGCCGCCACCAGTGCCTCGGCCCGCTCCACATGGGCAGGCCCCACGCCCACCGCCGCCGCCACCAAGAGGCGGCCGGCGGTGTCCTTGCTCGCGTGGGGAAACTTGCGCGCCTTTTCGATGTCCTTGATGGTGATGAGTCCTGAGAGCCGCCCGTGTTCATCGACCAGGGGAAGTTTTTCGATCTTGTGCTGGCCCAAAATGGCTTTGGCCTGCTCCAGCGTGGTGCCCACCGGCGCGGTGACGAGGCGCTCTTTCGTCATCACGTCGGCGATGGGGCGATCATAGCGCGTCTCGAACCGAAGGTCGCGGTTAGTCAGGATGCCCACCAGATAGCCGCCCTCGGACACGATGGGCACGCCCGAGATGCGATAGTGCGCCATCATGTCCAGCGCCTCGCGCACCGACGACTCCGGCTGCAGAAAGAACGGATCGACAATCACGCCGTGCTCAGACCGCTTGACCTTGTCCACTTCGGCAGCCTGCCGGGCCGGGGGCAAATTTTTGTGAATCACGCCAATGCCACCCTCGCGAGCCACCGCAATGGCCATGCGGGCCTCGGTGACGGTGTCCATGGGCGACGACACGATCGGCGCGTTCAGCCGGATGGTCCGCGTAAAGCGCGTGGCCACGCTCACCTCGCGCGGCAGGCGGTGCGAGTGGCCCGGGGTCAGGAGCACGTCATCAAACGTCAGGCCCTGCGTGCCAAACTTGTCATCTCCTGTCACAGCACCCTCCTTGCTATGCGAAAAGCGCGCCGCTGGGCCCTGACGGCCCGGCTACGCCGCCTGCTCGCTTCGGACAATTTGATCAACAATATCATAACCAGGGGGACTGGCTGCGCGGCGGCACTCTACAAATTGTGCAGCAGGCGGCCCACGACGGCGCGAACAAGCGTCAGCGGGCCAGGCTCGGCTCGGAGGGGTCGTCCTCAGCCCACGCTGCGGCCAGTCGGCTGGCCACCTGCCAGACGTCCCCCGCCCCCAGGGTGGCCACCACATCGCCGGGCCGGGCATTGCTCAAGGCCCACGCCACGGCGGCTTCCAGCGCCTCCACGTAGCTGATGCGGCGATTCGGGTAGCGGGCGGCCGCCGCGGCGGCTAAGCGCTCCCCCGTGAACTCCGCCCGCGGCAGCTCGCCGGGCGGTGCGTAGACGGGCAAAATCGCGGCGCCGTCGGCGTGGCCCAGTGCGGTGAGCATCTCCTGCCACAGCAGCGCGGTGCGCGCATAGCGATGGGGCTGGAGGATAGCCAGCACACGGCCCGGCACCGAGTGGCGGGCGGTGGTCAGCACCGCGGCCACCTCGGTGGGATGCACCGCGTAGTCATCCACCAGCAAGATGCCGCGGGCCCGCGAGCGCACGTCAAAGCGGCGGCGCACCCCGGAGAACTGGCCCAGCGCCTCCGCGGCGGTGGGCGGCGCCACGCCATAGTGCTGCGCCAGCGCAAAGGCGGCCAAGGCATCCAGCACATTGTGGCGCCCGGGGACCTGCAGGGTGATCGTGGCCAGCCGGTCGCCGCCGCTGATGACGCTGAAGCGGGACCCCATCGGCCCCAGGTCCACGTCATCGGCCGCGAAGTCCACGCGCCGGCCGGGCAGGGCCCAGCCAAACGACCGCTGGGCCGCAGGCACGCTCGGCATGAGGCGCGCCAGCACAGGGTCGTCCGCGCCCCACACCACGGCCCCCGGCCCGTCCGGCGCCACACGGCTGGCGAAGGCCGCGACCGACGCTTGGACGTTGTCAAATGACCCGGCGTAGTGCTCTAAGTGCTCCGGCTCCAAATTCGTCAACACCAGCGACTCGGGCTGGTAGTGGCGAAACGACCCATCGCTCTCATCAGCCTCTGCCACCAGGAACGGGCCATCCCCCAGCTCGACGTTGCCGCCCGAAAGCGTCGGCACGTCGCCGCCCACCAGCACCGTCGGGCTCTCGTGGGCTGCCTTCCAGATGGCGGCCACCATGGCGGTGGTCGTGGTTTTGCCATGGGTGCCCGTCACCAGCAGGGCCCGCCGCCCCGCCATCAGCCAGGCCAGCATCTCCGCCCGGTGCCAGAGCCGCAGCCCGCGCGCCGCGGCCACCCGGCGCTCCGGGTTGTCAGCCGGCACATCCGTGCTGTACACGACAGTGTCGGCCGCTCCCACATTGTCCCCATGATGCCCAATTTGCACGGGGATTCCATGGGCCGACAGCCGCTCCGACCGCGCCGACCGGCGGGCGTCCGAGCCGGTGACCACCAATCCGCGTGCCTGCGCCGCCACAGCGAGGGCACTCATGGACACGCCGCCGACCCCGATGAAGTGCACATGCTGCAGCGGCCGCTCCCGCGCTTCCGGAGCTTGCGGCCGGTCTCTGTCCTTGCTTGCCACCTTGTCACTCGCTTCCGTTACAACTACAACGACAAATCGGCCCCTCGTCGACCTCCCGCCAACCCATTCCCCTACAGGCGCCAGCCGCTCTCTTTCCAGAGCGACACATAGTGCGGCGCCGACTCACGCAGGCGCTGCAGTTCCTCTTCCCTGAGGGTGCGCACGACGCGGCCCGGCGAACCCATCACCATGCTGAAGGGCGGAATCACCCGGCCCTCAGGAATGAGCGTGCCCGCCGCCACCAAGCTTTCGCGGCCGATGCGCGCGCCGTTCAACACAATCGCCCCCATGCCGACCAGGCAGCCGTCTTCCAGCACCGCGCCGTGCAGAATGGCTCCGTGCCCCACGGTGACATTCTCCCCCACCTCGGCGGGAATCCCTACGTCGGTGTGGACCAGCACCCCATCCTGCAGGTTCGACCCCGCGCCCACCCGCACCGGCGCCTCGTCGCCCCGCAGGACGGCATTGAACCAAATGGAGACGTCGCGCGCCAGCACCACGTCCCCGATGACAAACGCGCCGGGCGCCAGAAAGCACGGGCCCTCCAGCACCGGCTCCCGCCCGCGATACGGCAACAACATCTTATGCACCCTCTTCCGGTCGGTTCGGTCGGTTCGGTCGGTTCGGTCGGTTCGGTCGGTTCACTCGGGTCAGGAGGCCACCCCGCCGCGCTATCGGGCAGGGTCCGCCCCGGACGCCAACTCCCAGGGTATGCGAGGAGACGCCTCCAGTCCGATGGCCGCCGCGGGGCCGTGTGCCGCGGCGGCCAGGGCGACCATCGCGGCGTTGTCGGTGCAGAGAGCCACCGGCGGCACATGCAGCGCCACGCCGCGCTCGGCGGCCCATGCCTCCAGCCGGGCGCGGAGCGCGCGATTGGCCATCACCCCCCCGGCCGCATATACGTGAGGCACGGGGGCTGTCGCCCAGGCGCGCGTCAGGCGGTCTGCAATCTGGGCGGCCACGGCCTCCTGCAGCGCCGCGGCCCAGCGAGCCTGATCCCCTGCCGCCAGCACCGGCTCCGCCGCGACGGCTCGCTGCAGAGCCGACTTCAAGCCGGAGAAGCTAAAGTCCAGTGTGCCGTCCCCCATGCGTGCGACGGGCAGCGAAGGCCATGGGCGCACGGCCGCCGCGGCCACCCGCTCCACGGCAGGCCCTCCGGGATACTCGAGGCCCAGGAGGCGCGCTCCCTTGTCAAACGCTTCGCCGGCGGCGTCGTCTCGTGTCTCCGCCAAGCGGCGCAGGCGTCCCGGCCCGTCCCACCAAAAGAGGCCCGTGTGGCCCCCGGACACCAAAAGCGCCAAGTTGGGAAACTGGATCGGGGCGGTGGCGGCATTCGCATGCAGATGCGCCTCGAGGTGGTTCACCCCCCAGAGCGGCTTGCCCCACGCGAGCGCCAGCGCCTTGGCGGCCGTCAAGCCCAGCAGCAGGGACCCCAAGAGGCCCGGCCCCTGGGTCACCGCGACGGCCGTCAGCGCACCCGGGCCCACGCCCGCCTGATCCAGCGCCGCGGCCACCACCAGCGGCAGGGCCCGCACGTGCTGCCGCGCGGCCAACTCGGGCACGACGCCGCCGTAGCGGCTCTGCAGCGCCGCGGACGAGGCCACCTGGGATGCCCAGACGGCGCGGCCGTCGGCCACCACCGCCGCCGCCGTCTCGTCGCACGACGTTTCGATGCCCAGAATTAGGGATCCTGGGGCCCCGCGACTGACAGGAGATCCTGCACAGGACTCGGACACATACTCCGGCACATACTTTCCTCCCTGCCCCCCAACACTAGTGCGGGGGGTTGATGGCGTGGCGGGACCGGTCGGGACGTGGGGCATACTGCTGGCCCTCGTTATAGTGTTGGCGGCGCCGGGGCTGCTGACCCTCACGCCGCTGGGCTACGGCTACTTGCCCCTCGCCCACCTGGCCGCGTTTGTCCTGGCCGCCGTCCTGCTGGCCGCGCTGGGCCGTGCATGGCGCCGGCACCGCCGCCGCGGCGCCGCCCATGCCGGCCTCTGGGCGGGGCTGGCCACCGGGGCGCTGGGCGCCGTCGGAACCCAGGCCCTGATGCACTCCCCGCGTGCCACCGCCGCGTTTGTCGCCAACCTGGCGCCGCACGGCGTGCCGCCGGCGGCCGCCGCCACCATCCTGCACCTGAACGTCGCGGCGGGAGTGCTCCTCACCGCGGTGGCAGGCGGCGCCCTGTACGGTGCCGTCGGCTTTCTGGCCGCATGGTGGGGCGCCCGATCCGAGCGCGCCGCTCACTCGGAGGGCGGGACCGCCGGCTCACCCTGATCGGCCAGCAGCGGATCGCGCCACATAATGAGCGCATCCTCTACGGGATTGGAGTAATACCCCCGGCGAATCCCCAGCTGGACAAAGCCCAACTTGGCATACAGCTTCTGGGCCACCACGTTGGACCGCGCCACCTCCAAGGTCATGCGCCGCGCCTGGCGCTCCGCCGCCCGCGCGATAAGCCCCTCCATCATCGCTTCCCCAAAGCCGTGGCCGCGAAACTCCGGCAGGACCGCGACGTTGGTCACATGCGCCTCGTCCAAGATGAGCCACATTCCGCCATACGCAGCCACGCGGCCGCAGAATTCCAGCACCAGATACACGGCAAAGGTATTATCCACCAGCTCCGAGAGAAACGACTGTCGAGACCACGGCGTCGGAAACGAACTGCGCTCGATTACCAGCACGTCATCCACGTCCGCCAGGTACATGTCGCGGATGACGACGGCGGGGGACGGATCCCCCTGATTAGAGACGGCCATGCCCCTAGCTCCTTTCCGCCGCACGCGTCGCGGGGCGCAAGTACTGTGGCTCCAAGGTCAGCGGGTCCACGGGCGGGGCGGTGCGGCCCAATGTGGCCAAGCCCCCCGCGCGGAACACGGCCGCCCGCGGGACGGGGGTGGCTCCCAGCTCCTCCATCAGCGCAGCCTCCTGTGCCAGGGGCCCGGTAACCAGCATGGCACCTCCCGCCTCCCGTCCGCCCGCCCATTCGCCCACGTCCCCGAGCCGCCACGCCCGGTCCGCAGCCACGGTGTCGATCCCGTCGGCCCGGCAGCGATAGACACCAATATACAATTCGCCGCGCAGGAGCTCGGTCGTGGCCACCACCACCGCGCCCGGCCATCCGGCCGCGGCCGCGTCGGCGGCTAAGCTGGACACGCCCACCAAGGGAACGGCCCAGGCCCACGCCAACGTTTTCGCCGCCACCACACCCACGCGGGTGCCGGTGAACGACCCCGGGCCCGTGCCCACCACCAGCCGATCAGGCACCCCGTGGATCTCCGCCCATGCGGCCACCGTGGGCAGGAGAGCCACGTCGGCGGCCTGGGGCGCCTCACTCACGTGGCGGGCCAGCACCGCCCCCGCCCGCGTCAGTCCCAGTGATAAGCCCGCCGCGGTGTCCAGCGCCAGCACCAGCGGCCCCGCGGCCGTCATGGTGCGCCGCCCTCGCTCCCGACCGCCCAAACCGCCACCGACCGCCCCTCCCCGCCCGACGGCGGCCAGGACAGCTCCACGTCTAGCCGCTTGGGCGCGTACCGGCGCCACGGCTCGCCCCACTCCACCAGCACCACGCCGTGGTCGGGCGGCAGCGGCACGTCCAACTCCTCGGGCGGCGGGGTGGGGCTCAGCCGATACAAATCCACGTGATACGCCAGGCCGCCCGGCCAGGCGTGCGGATGCACCAAGTCAAACGTGGGCGACTTCACGTGGTCGGCGACCCCGAGTCCGCTGAGCCAGCCCTGCACCAGCGTGGTTTTGCCCACCCCCAGCGGCCCGGACAGCAACACCACCTGGGGCGGAGGAAATTTCTCCGCGAGCGCCGCCCCCAGCGCCCGCAGGTGGTCCGCATCGGCGGCCTGGGCGGACCACACCAGCCTGGCGCTATCGTGGGCCAAAGTGGTCAAACCCCCCTCGGGATGCGCTGTCCATGGGCACACGCTGGCCGGCCCGCTGGAGCCACACGCCGGGGCCCGGCTCGACGCGCCCCACGACGGCCGCCTGCACGCCGACGGCCAGCAGCTCCCCCTCAAGTGCCGCCCACGCATTGGGCGGCACCGCCGCCAGCAGCTCGTAGTCTTCGCCGCCCCAAAGCGCCCACCCGAGCGGCTGGCTCGAGGAGGCGCCCAGGTGGCGCGCCACATCGACGGCTCGGGGCCATATCGGCACGCGCTCCTGGTCGACGGCGGCACCGAGGCCCACCGGGTCCACCAGAGCAGACACCTCGGTCCAGAATCCATCGGAAATATCCGTCATCGCGTGCGCATGGCCGGCCAGAATGCGGCCCGCCTCAAGCCGCTCGGGTGGGCAGGCGTGCCGGCAGAGGGCGGCGGCTTCGAGCGGCTCGGCCCCCGGCCACACGGCTCCCGCCTGGAAGCAGGCGAGTCCGGCCGCCGATCCGCCCAGCGGGCCGGTCACCACCAGCCAGTCTCCGGGCTGGGCGCCGGCGCGCAGGGTGGGCAGCGCGGCCGTGCCCAGGACCGCGATGTCCAGCACCACCCCGTCCGGCGACCCGACGGTGTCTCCGCCCACGACAGGGGCTCCGACCCGCAGCGCCGCCTCGGCCACCCCGTCCAGCAGGCGCAGCACCCACGCCTGCTCCAGCGCCCCCGGCAGCGCCAGCGCCATCAGCAGGGCAAAGGGCCGACCGCCCATTGCGGCTATGTCACTCACATTCACCGCCACGGCCTTGGCGCCGATCCGCTCCGGCGGCATCCACTCGCGGCGAAAGTGGATGCCCTCGACCAGCATGTCCTGCGACGCCAGGATCCGCCCGCCCCCAGGGACGGCCAGCACCGCGGCATCATCGCCGATGCCAATGGCGCCGGCCGGCGGGGGTCCCATGCGGCGCCGCACCGCCTCGATCACCCACGCCTCGCCCCCATCCGCCACCGTGGCCACATCTCACCTCCGCCGGGCCGATCTGCTGACCCCAGTATAGCCTTGCGCCGGGCAGCCGGCGCCAGCCTCTCCGCGCCGCGAGCCCGTGCCCCTGCAAAGCACTCCCTTCTATTGATTGTGCTTGTTGACGCTTCCCGGACCCTTCCCCATAATTGGACGCGGCATCCGATGAGAGGAGGACATCTCCTAAGTTATGGCAAACTGGGGCGAACTGGTTTTTCCTATTGTGGCCGCCCTCGTCGCTCTGGCGTATGGGGGCATTTTGATTAGCTGGATTCTCCGTCTGCCCCCCGGCAATGAGGTGATGCAGCGCATTGCGAAGGCGATTCAAGATGGGGCTTTTGCCTTTCTGAACCGCCAGTACCGGACCATCGGCATGGTGGCCGTCGTCCTGTTTTTCGTCATTTGGCTCGTGTTAAACCTGGAGACTGCCATCTTTTTCGTGGTGGGCTCGGTGCTGTCCGCCAGTGCCGGGTACATCGGGATGAGCGTGTCGGTGCGCGCCAACGTGCGCACGGCCGAGGCAGCGACCCATGGGCTCCCCGCTGCCCTGAAGGTGGCGGTGCGCGGCGGGGCCGTGACGGGCCTGTTTGTCGTGGGGCTGGGCCTATTGGGCCTGTCTGTGTCAGCCCGGTTCGCCTCCGCCCCGGCCGACCTCTTGGGGTTTGCCTTCGGCGCCAGCTTGATCTCGGTGTTTGCCCGACTGGGCGGCGGCATTTATACGAAGGCGGCCGATGTGGGAGCGGACCTGGTGGGCAAGGTCGAGGCTGGGATTCCCGAAGACGACCCGCGCAACCCGGCCGTGATTGCGGACAACGTCGGCGACAACGTCGGCGACGACGCGGGCATGGCGGCCGACCTGTTTGAAACCTACGCGGTCACCGCGGTGGCGGCCATGGTGCTGGGCTACCTCACGCATCCGTCCATGAGCGTGATTCTCTATCCGCTGTACATCGGCGGCGTGGCGATCATCGCCTCCATCATTGGAGTGCTGGCGCTCCGCACGCCCAAGGGCACGGCGATCATGAGCACGCTGTACACCAGTCTGTGGGTTACGGTGATCCTGTCGGCGGTCGGCTTTTGGCTGGTGTCGCAGGATATCATCGGCGGCCCGAACTGGCGCTATCTGTTTGGAGCCGCCCTAGTGGGGCTCGCGGTGACAGTGCTCATCATGTACATTACCGACTTCTTCACGTCCTCGAGCTTCGGACCCGTCCGGCGGATTGCGGCCGCGTCGCAGACCGGGCACGCCACCAACATCATTACCGGACTCGCCGTGGGCATGAAAGCCACTGCGCTGCCGGTCTTGGTCATCGTCGCGGGCATCATCGCGTCGTATATTTTGGGGACGCACTTCGGCCTGGGGCTGTACGGGGTGGGCGTGGCGGCCATGGGGATGCTGTCCATGACGGGCATCATCATCACCATTGATGCGTTTGGGCCCATCACCGACAACGCCGGCGGCATCGCCGAAATGTCGGGCATGGACGAGAAGGTCCGCGCCATCACCGACCCGCTGGACGCGGTCGGCAACACCACCAAGGCCGTCACCAAGGGCTACGCCATTGGCTCGGCGGGCTTGGCGGCCATCGTCCTCTTCTCCGCCTTCACGCAGGAGCTCTCCGTCCGAAACCACCTGCACCTCACGTTTAGCTTGGAGAGTCCGCTGGTGCTGGTCGGGCTGTTCCTAGGCGGCATCCTCCCGTTTCTGTTCGGCGCGCTCGCTATGGAAGCCGTCGGCCGCGCGGCCATGGCTGTCGTGGAAGAAGTGCGGCGGCAGTTCCGGGAGGTCAAGGGCCTGATGGAGGGGACGGCCGTGCCCGACTACGCCCGGACCGTGGACATCGTGACCCGGGCCGCCTTAAAGGAAATGGTGCTCCCGGGCCTCATTCCCGTCTTGGCGCCCATCATCGTGGCGCTCTTGCTGGGGCCGCTCGCGCTGGGGGGCCTCTTGGTGGGGGTCATTGTCACCGGCCTGTTCCTGGGCATCCAGATGACCGCGGGCGGCGGAGCCTGGGACAACGCCAAAAAGTACATCGAAGAGGGCCACTATGGAGGCAAGGGCACGGAGGCGCATGCGGCCGCCGTCACGGGCGACACGGTGGGCGATCCCTACAAGGATACCGCCGGGCCCGCCATCAACCCCATGATCAAGGTGGTCAACATTGTGGCGCTCCTGATCGGCCCCGTGTTTGCCGTGCACTACCTGATCCACTTCTAAGGGCGGCAAGCGCATGAGAGCGGTGGGCCGATGTCGTCGGCCCACCATTTTCATGCATCGGACTGCGCCATAGGTTACAATTTAAAGCACGGCGACTCGGAAACTGTATGACAACGGAGCGCCACGGGAGGAGGACCCGACAGTGGCGAAGCATCCCGCAGAGGAGTGGACATCGGCGAGTGAGCTGCGGCACGTGACCACGACCGTGCGCGGAGGGCCCATGACTCACCTGGAGGCGGGCACGGGCTATCCCCTCGTCCTGCTGCACGGGGGCGGCGGCACGGGCAAGGCGTTCTGGTACCAACTGGAGGGTCTCTCCGGCCAGTTTCGGGTGATGGCGCCCGACCTGCCGGGCCACGGCGGCTCCCAGTGGATTCCGGGGGTTCAGACGGTGGATGACCTGGGTCCGGTGCTGTTGGATTGGATGGACGCGCTGGGCTTGGAGCGGGCGGTCGTGGGAGGCAATTCCATGGGCGGCCGGGTGGCCACGGCGGCCGCCATTCGCCGCCCCGACCGGCTGTCGCACCTGGTGCTGCTGGACGCCGTGGCGGTCCTCATCGAGGGACTGGCGCCCAAAAACCCGCTCGACATTCCGCCCGACCGCTACCTCAAGGAGCTGGTGCATGACCCTGACCACTATCGGCGCACTACGCCGTACCGGACATTGGAAGACGCGGAGGCGCTGAACCGCGGCCGGGAGTCGTTTCGGCGATACATGAGCGCCTCCCCCGTGGGCCCGGACCGCACGGAGGCGCTGCCGCGGCTCACCATGCCCGTTCTCCTGATTTGGGGCCGGCACGACCAAATTGTCCCCGTCGAATATGGGCGGGTCCTGGCGTCTCGGGTGCCCACGGCCGAGCTGACGGTGATCGAGAACGCGGGCCATCTGCCGCACATCGAGACGCCCGGGATTGTCAACCACCTGCTGCTCGACTTCTTAGAGCGACACCCCATTGCCGGGTAGCGCCCCTACCCTTGCCGCTGCACCAAGCTGCGCAGCAGGGCCGGCCACGCGGCGGCCCACGGCGGGAGCGCCTCACCGGCGCGAATGACCAGTGCCAGCGGCCGTCGGGGCCACACGAGCCCCGAGACGGCCACCGGCGCGACGGCTGCCCCCCCTCTCCGGTGCACCAGCGAAAACGGCAGGACGGACGGGCCCACTCCGGCCTCGACCAGCGCCAGCGCCGCCTCCAGGTGATCCACCCGCACGGCGGTGGGCCAGTGGATGCCCAGGTGCCCTTGGGCTTCGGCCACGAACTGGCCAAAGCCCGTGTCGCGCGACACATCGACAAACGCCACCCGGTCCATTTCCTCGGGCAGCGGCCCCTCGCGCACCCACGGGTGGCTCCGAGGGGCCACCAGCACCACGGGATCCGCACCCACCACAAAGGCGCGCACGCCCGGACGCGCCTCCGTGGCTCGCACCAAGCCCACCCGCACTCGGCCCTCCTCCACCCAGCGCGCCACCTCCCGCGACCGGCCCGTGGCCACCTCGACCATCTGGTCCGCGTGGGCGTGGGTCAGCGACGCCAGCAATGGGGGCAGCCACGTGGTGGCCATGAGCCAGGCCGAGCCGACGCGAATGACGGGGTGCTCCCCGCCCACCGCGGCAGCGGCGGCCTGAGCCGCCTCCAGCGCGCGCCGCGCCTCGGCCACAAAGCGCGCTCCCTGGTCTGTGAGCACCATGCCGCGGGGCGCGCGATGAAACAGCGGCACCCCAAGGCGCTCTTCCAGCTGGGACAGGCGATGGCTGGCCGCCGACACGGACAGTCCCACGTGCCGAGCCGCCGCCCCCAAGTGCCGGCTGTCGGCCAGTGCCGCCGCCAGCGCCATGTCCTTCAGGTCCAGCTCGGGAAGCTTCACGGCTCCACCCCCTCTTGCTTCGTTGCAATCTATGCAACCACAGTTGCACGACACGCGCCACTCGCTTGGGACATTCCCTTACAGTAGGCGTCGGGGGAGCGCCCCCGTATTACAGGGAGGTGGCCATGTCGTGAGCAGACAAGAGACTTCACCGGGTGGGCCGCACGATGTCCAGCGCTACTTTGGCCAGCATGCCCGCGCGTATGCCGTCAGTGAGCGGCATGCCCGCGGGTCAGACTTGGGCCGGCTGTTGGATGCGCTGGATCCGCAGCCCGGCCAGGCGGCCCTCGACCTGGCCACGGGTCCTGGCCACGTCGCCCTTCGCCTCGCGGAGCGCGGCCTCAAGGTCACCGCGGCCGACCTGACCCCCGAAATGCTGGCCGTTGCCCGCGCGGCGGAGCAGGAGCGGCCGCTGCCCCAGCCGATTGCGTGGATCGAGGCCGACGCCGCCCAGCTCCCATGCCCTGACGGCCAATTTGATGCCGTCGTCTGCCGCCGGGCCGCGCACCACTTCCCGGATCTGCCGCGGGTGCTCCGCGAAAGCCGCCGGGTGCTCAAGCCCGGGGGGCGGCTGGCGGTCTCCGACATGACGGCGCCTGCCGCCAGCATGGATGCCCTGAACGAGGTGGAGCGCCTCCGAGACCGCTCCCACGCGCAAGCGCAGACCGTCGACCAGTGGATCGGCCACCTGTTGGACGCCGGCTTTGGCCTGCAGTGGGTGGAGCTGACCGTGGAGCCCATGACGCGGGAGGAGTGGCTTGCCCCGGTCGCCCCCGACTCTCCCGAAGGGCAGGCCGCCTTTGAGCGGATGGATCGCTGGCCCGAGGCCGTCCGCCAGGCCCTGTACTGCGACGACACGTTTTTGAAGTACCGGGTCCTGCTGGTGGGGGTCCGCCGCTGAAGGGGACAGAAGTGACCAGCAGCCAAGCGTTCGCCCATGTCGTACAGCCAGATCGCCCCCTGCGCGATGCGCCGGACATTTGAGGACCGAGGCGCCGGCCACCGGCGCGGCCAGCAGGAACATGGCCGAGCCCACCGAAGTTCCTCCGATAAGAGTGGTCCCCGGTACACTGGCGCCCCCTTCCCGCGGGTCGCAGACTGGCCACGCGGTTCGAAGGCAACAGGCATAGGCCCCCCAGGATTCCCGGGGTGCCACGGACAGGAGGGCTCGGTGGTGAGGTTGAACCCGATGACGGAGGCGGCCTTTGAGGAATACGTGGCAACTTCCATACAGCATTATGCCGACGAGCATGTTCGCTCGGGGCGCTGGTCGCCCGACACCGCCTCCGCCCAAGCAGAGAAAGAATTCGCCGAACTGCTGCCGGACGGCACGCAAACGCCGGGGCAGTACCTCTTGACCTTGTTGGACGAGACGACCGGTCAGGAGATAGGCATGCTCTGGTATGGCATTCGCGAACAAGCGGGAGTGCGGGAGGCTTGGATTTGGGACGTTAACGTGGCGCCGCCGTTCCGGCGTCAGGGATATGGCCGACAGGCCATGGCCGTGCTGGAGCAGCATGTCCGCGAGCGTGGGCTCGCGCGGATCAGCCTCCATGTCTTCGGTCACAATGCGGCAGCGCGCGCGCTGTATGAGCGGATGGGGTACTCCCCGACGAACATCGTGATGAGCAAGACGCTGCCGGATTAACGACGACGCCGGCCGCTTTGCGAGCCCCGCCGCACTGGCGGCGCGTGCCGACAAGTCGCCCACTTGGCGTCCAGCGGCACATGGCTTGGGCACAGCGCAAGCCCGCCAGATGCGGCGCTCCTCACAAGCGCCAGCGCCGTCCATTGCGCCTGCGCCCTGCCCGCACCGAGAGAGGCTGCGCGCGTTGGCCCACGAATCAGAAGCCCCTCTAGCTTCCCCTTGAGCCACCAAATTTATTGACATGGGCTCACGGGGTGTTAGACTTTTCAGAGACCCAACGCCCAAGCCAAGCGGCGATGGAATCCGCCGCGGACAATAGTCCAAAAATACCGCTGAGCGGTTAATGACTCCTGGCAGGCTCAGAGCTGCTGGAGTCATTTTGTTTTGCGGACGGGGGGCACCGGAATGATCCAGGGCCTGGCGCTCAACGCGGCCCAGGTCGCCTTCGTCGTGGCGGCCGCACCGCTGTTCCGCGGCGTGCTCAACCGCTTCGAGGAGCGGCTGCAGGGCCGATTGGGGCCCAGCATCTGGCAGCCGTATTTTGACCTGATAAAGCTCTTGCAAAAGGACGAGGTGGTGTCGGAGGAGTCCACCTGGATCTTTCGCTTCGCCCCCTTTATGTACTTTGTGGCGCCCCTGCTGGTGACCATGCTGATTCCGGCGCTGACGGACTTCCCGCTGTTTTGGGCGTTCATGGGGGACATGGTGGCGGCCGGCTTCATTCTAGGACTGGGCGGGTTCTTTCTGGCCCTGGCCGCCATCGATGGCGGCAACCCCTACGGCCCCATGGGAACCAGCCGCACCCGGATGGTCAGTTCGCTGGTGGAGCCCATCTTCATGATCGTGTTTTTCTCGGTGTCGTTTGCGGCCAACTCCACCATCCCATACGTGGTGCAGGCGCACTGGACCACGTCAGCGGCGGCATTGGTGTCGCCCACCCACGTGCTGATTGTGGCGGCCTTCGTCATGATCATCCTGGCGGAGACGGGCCGCATCCCGGTGGACAATCCGTCCGGGCACTTTGAGCTGGCGATGATCGATGAGGCCAAGACGCTCGAGTTCTCCGGGCGCTCCGCGGCCCTGGTCAAGTGGGGCAGCCACAGCAAGCTGATGGTGCTGAGCCTTGTCCTGGTGAACGTCCTGGTCACCCCCTGGGGCTTGGCCAGCTCTCCGGGGGCAGGCGCCGTCGCACTGGGCGCCTTGCTGGTTTCTATAAAGCTTTTGGTGTTTATCGCCGTGGTGGCGGGCATAGAGACCTCGCTGGCCAAGCTGCGGCTGTTTCGCATTGAGAATTTCTTGGGGCTGGCTTTTGTGGTGGCGGTGCTGGCCATGGTAGTGCAGCCATTTCACCTCTAACCCGTCCCATGGGGTCCGCATGGGACCCAGGTCCGTTCCTTGGTCGGGCGATCGCGCCATCGACGACAGGGGGGCAGCAGCGTGGCGGCAGTGGCGAGTCTCAACACAGTCGTAGGGACCCTGTTCATTCTGATGACGTTCCTGCTCATGGTCTCTCGGCAAATTCAATCCGTGTTGCGCGCCTTCGTGGGGCAGTCGCTCCTGCTGGTGCTGTCCACCCTGCTCCTGGCGCTGCTCCACCACTCGGCGCAGCTGGCGATCGTGGCCCTCATCACGGTCGCCGCCAAAGTCATCGTCATCCCGGGCGTCCTCACACGCACGCTCGGCCAGGAGCTGCGAGCTCGGCGGGAAATTGAGTCCGTCGTCAATGTGCCGGTGTCTCTCCTGCTCATGCTGGGCGCGACCGTGCTGGCGTTCTTTCTGGCGGCGCCGCTGCTGGGGCCCCATGCGGCCGAGGCGCAGGTGAACCTGGCACTCGGGCTGGCCGCCCTCCTGATCGGCGTTTACACGCTTGTCATTCGCCGCGAAGCGGTGGCGCAGGTGCTGAGCCTCATGGCTATCGACAACGGCGTCTTCTTTGCCGGCGTGGCCATCACCACGTCATCCGCCATCGTCGAAGCCGCGGCGGGCTTGGAAGGCGTCATGGTGGTGCTGGTCGTGGCCATTCTGACGCGCACCATCGCGCAAAACTTGGGCAGCACCCAAGTGAGCAGCCTCCAGCAGCTGGGCGAGGAGGTTCCCCGATGATTCTGTGGGCGATTCCGGCCGCTCCGCTGGCCGCCGCGGCGATTGGCCTGGCCGTGAAGAATGTTGTCGGGGCGAAGGTCAGCACGCTCTTGGCCGCGCTGGCGGCGTTTGCCCTGTCGCTGGCCGCCGCTAGCGACGTGACGCGCCACGTCGGCGGGGTGCTATTGCCTGGATGGATCGGCGTGAACGCCCTGGCGGCCGTGATGCTCGTGCTGCAAAGTTTCGTAGGCCTCACGGCGGCCGCCTACTCGTGGGGGTACATCCCGCACATCGCCGCGGAGAGCCCCGCGCGCCAGCGCCAATACTTTGCCAACCTCAATCTGTTTCAGGCCTCGCTGTTTGTCGTGCCGCTCTTGCTGCAGCCGGTGCTCACCTGGGTGGCGATCGAGCTGACCACCGTCCTCTCTATCTTTTTAGTGAGCTTCTCCAACAGCCGCGAGGCGTTGGAGGCCGCATGGAAGTACGCCGTCATCACGATTATGGGCGCCACCGTCGCCGCCTTCGGCATTTTCCTGCTGTTGTGGGGCTTGACCCGGAGCCACGTAGCCACCCAAACCTGGAGCGCGCTGATTCGGACGGCTCCCCACATGCCGGCAGGTGCCGTGGAGCTGGCGTTTGTGCTCATCCTGGTGGGCTTTGGCGCCAAGGTCGGGCTTGTCCCGATGCACACGTGGCTGCCCGACGCGCACTCCCAAGCACCCACCCCAGTGTGCGCGCTGCTGTCCGGCGTCGAGGTCAGCACCGTGCTGTACGTCATCCTGCGGCTGTGGCCCGTGTTCATGGCGGTTAGGGGCTTCTCACCCGAGTCATGGGCCCTCGTCGTGGGTCTGGTGTCCGTGGGCACGGCGGCGTTCCTGCTGCTTCAGGTGCATGACTACAAGCGCCTCTTTGCCTTCTCGACTGTGGAGCACATGGGCATTCTGCTGTTGTGCCTCGGCCTCGGGCCCCTGGGGGCGCTGGCCTGCGTCTACCAGCTGATGACCCACGGCCTCACCAAGTCGCTCGCGTTTTATGGCAGTGGCAGCGTGCTGGTGGCAACCGGCACCCGCACCATCGCGGACGTCCGCGGGCTCTTGCGGAGCGCGCCCGTGGCGGCCGCGGCTCTCTTGGTAGGCGCCCTGGCTATTGCGGGGGCGCCGCCGTTTGCCGTTTTCCTGAGTGAGCTGACGATTTTCCGAGCCGCCGCCGCGGCGCAGGACTACGTTGTCCTCGCGTTGCTGCTGGTGTTTCTGGGGATAGCGTTTCTGGGGATTCTGCGGCGAACGGGGGGCATGTTGTTTGGCCAACCCTCGCACCCGCCCGCCCGACTTCCTCGGGCGATGACGGCCACCATGGCGGTGGGAATCATTCCGGTGCTGGTGCTCGGCGTCTACCTGCCGCTGCCGCTCTACCACCTGCTGGGTATGGCGGCCCGGAGCTTACGATGATGAATGGCGGCCGAGATGCGCCCAAGGCGCCCGGGACCCCGGGCAGTGGGCCCATCCTTCGGGTGGGGGCGCCGCTGGCTGACCTGCCAGACACCGTGCGGCAGCTGGTGGGCCAGGATCACCCGCCCTTCATCGGGCTGGTGGTGGAACACACGTCGGAGCCGCCCCGTCACCACCTCCATTATGTGTGGATGAGGCCAGCGGCGCGCTGGCTCGTGGTGGACGTGTCGGTGGACGGCGCGGCCGTGCCCAGCATCACGCCCATCGTGTTTGCCGCGGACTGGGCCGAGCGGGAGGCGGAAGACCTGTTTGGCGTGACGTTCGCGGGCCACCCCCAGCTGGGCGACTTCGTCCTGCACGATGAGGATTGGGCGGAAAGTGTGGCGCCGATGCGCAGGCGGCCCGAGAGGCCCACCCACGGCGGCGGGCGCGACCCCTACGAGCCCCCGCGGATCGTCAAGGCGCCCGGGCAGTTCGTGATGCCGGTCGGACCCGTGTTTGCTGGGGCCCAGGAATCCGTGCGCTTCCTGTTGGAAACCGTGGGCGAGGAAATAATGCACGCGCACGTGCGCTTGTTTTACAAGTACCGGGGATTGGAGAAGCTCATGGAAGGGCAACTGGCCACCCGCGCGCTGCTCGTGGCCGAGCGCGTCAGCGGCACCCAGGCTTTGGCGCATGGCCTGGCCTTCGCGCAAGCCGTCGAAGCCCTGGCTTCCGTCGTGGCCCCGACCCGTGCACGCGCCATCCGGACCGTGTTGGCCGAGTGGGAGCGCCTGCGGAGCCACGTCGGCACGCTCGCCGGCATCGTCGAATCCACTGGCCTCTCAGTGCCCGCCAACCTCCTGGCTGCGGTCGAAGAACGCCTGCTGCAGCTGTCGGGGCGGTACCTGGGCCATCGCTACCTGTTTGGACTGGTAGCACTGGGCGGGCTCACGCGGGATCCCGGCGACGACGCGTTGCACGCTCTCGCTCGGGCCGGCGCCCAGGCGGTGGCGTCGGTGCAGGACATCTGCCGCCGGCTCGCCCTTGACAACAGCTTTTTGGACCGTCTGGAAGCCGTCGGCATCCTGGCTCCCGAACGCGCCGCCACCTTGGGTGTGGTGGGGCCCGTGGGCCGAGCGTCGCAGATCCGGGCCGACGTGCGCCTATGGCACCCGTATGCCGCGTATCGCGAGCATCCTGCCGCGCCGGTGCTCGAGTCGGAGGGCGATGGCTACGCGCGATTCCGGGTGTTCCTCCGTGAAGCGGCGGCCGCCATGGACCTTATCCAGCGGCTGGTCGGCACGCTACCCCCCGGCCCCATCCACGCTTTCGTGCCGGTGGTGCCCGGCGTGGGGCTGTCCGCTGTCGAGGCGCCATCCGGTGCGCTGGCCTACTGGGTGCGGGTCGGCAGCCGCGGCGTCATCGACCGGTGCCACATCATGACGCCGGCTTTCCTGAACTGGCACGGGCTGCCGGACACAGTACGCGACTTCGCCTTTCAGGACTTTCCCATTATCGCCAGCACGTTTGGGTTGTCGGTGGCCGACGCCGACCGGTAGTCCACGTCACGACGCGGCTCACCGGAGGCACTTGCGAAGGGAGGAGACGCGATGCCTTGGTTCTGGGAGGGACTGAAAAGCGGTGTCCGAACGCTGCGGCCGAGGGCTCCCCGCCTGCCCGCGGGTGTGACCCCGGGCCGACCCGCCACGACGGCTGTGCCAGCCGGCGCCTCCTTGGACCCGGAGCTCTGTCCGGTCGGCGCCCTGGCGCCGCAGGACGGAGCCATCGCCGTAGACTTTGACCACTGCATCCACTGCATGCGCTGCCGGCCACCCGCATCCCCCGTGCAGTGGCAGGATGACTACCGGTGGGCTCTAGCGGCAGCGCCGCCCCTGCCGCCGCGCTTCCAGCGGTCCATCCATGTGCGCATCCTAGACGCCGGCGACTGCGGCGGCTGCCTGAGCGAATTACGGCAGCTGTTCGGTCCCGTGTACAGCCTGCACCGCTATGGCATCTACGTCTCGCCCACTCCGCGCGATGCCGACGTCTTATTGGTGGTCGGCCCCGTGACGGTGGGCATGCGGGTGGCGCTGGAGGAAACTTACGCGGCGATGCCGGACCCGAAGCGGGTGGTGGCGGTCGGCGTCTGCGCGCTGAACGGGGGGCTCTTTGCCGACAGCTTTGCGGTGGTGGGCGGCGCCAGCCGCGTGGTGCCCGTGGACGTGACGGTCCCCGGCTGCCCCCCACCCCCGCTGGCCATCCTCCACGCCTTGGAGCTGGTCACGGGCTCGAGCCGGGAAGCGCGGGAGGTGGGCGACTCGTGATCATGGTGCCGCTGTTCTTCGCCCTGACGCTGGCCGCAGCAGCGGCAGGGCTGTCTCGTGCGCCTCGCTGGGCCGCGCCGGCGGGGGTCGCGCAGGTCCTGGCGCTGCTGGCGCTGGCCGGGACAGTGCTCACCCATCCAGGGCACCAGTGGCTGTTGTGGCCCTTGGCCGGTTGGGGGATCCTGCGCCTCACGTTCACGGCCCTGGGAGGATTTCTGCTGGTCGTGACGGCCCTTGTGTTTCTGGCGGTGCACCTCTTTGCCCCAGGCTACCTGGCCCGATACGGGGACCGATACGACCTGCGGCCGCTTCGCGCCACGCTGGCCCTGCTGTTGGGCTCCATCGCGCTGATCCTCCTGGCGGGCGACGTCGTGACTTTTCTGGTCGCGTGGGAGCTGATGTCGGTGCTGTCGTACATCGCGGTGGTCTTTGACCACGAGGCCCCCGAGAATCCCCGGGCCGCCTACGCCATGCTGGGCGCCGGTGAATTGGGCTTCCTGATGGTGGTGGCCGCGTGGCTGCCTTTGGTGCTGGCCGCCCACAGCATCGCGTTTTCGACCATCGCCGCCGCCGCACCCGCACGGCTGCCGACAGGAGTGCGGTGGGCCGTCTTTGGACTCTCGCTCGTAGGATTTGGCGTCAAGGCCGGCCTGTTCCCCACGATGAGTTGGCTGCCGCGCGCCCACCCCGCGGCGCCCGCCCATGCGTCGGCGGTCTTGTCGGGCGCCATCCTCAATCTGGGCTTGTATGGCATCATCCTGACCAACGTCCAGCTCCTGCCCGCACCCAGCCCAGCCGCCGGGGCTATCGTCCTCGGTCTGGGCGCCGCCACCGCTTTTCTGGGGATTCTCTATGCGGCCACCGAGACACACATCAAGCGCCTGCTAGCTCACAGCTCGATCGAAAACATGGGCCTCATCACCATCGGGATAGGCGCCGCCATGACCTTCGACCGGATGGGCTTGCCGGTGCTGGGCCTCCTGGCGTGGATCGCGGCGCTGTATCAGCTGCTGAATCACTCGGTGTACAAGACGCTGCTGTTTTTAGGAGCAGGCGCCATCGACCAAGCGAGCGGCGAACTCAACATGGACCATCTTGGCGGGCTGGGGCGGCGCCTCCGGTGGACGAGCGCATTCCTGCTGGCCGGGACGATGGCCATCGCGGCCATCCCGCCGTTCAACGGATTTGCGAGCGAGTGGCTGTTGCTGCAAAGCTTGCTGCGCAGCGTCGCCATGGCCAACCCCGCCCTGGAGGTGGCCTTCGCCCTGGCCGGCGCCACCGTGGCGCTGGCCGCTGGGCTGGCGGCCACCGCCTTCATTCGGTTCTACGGCATGACCTTTCTGGGGCGGCACCGGTCCGACCATGCGGCGCGCGCGCGAGAAGTGACCGTCAGCCAGCGAGCCGCCATGGGCTTTCTTGCGGCGCTGGCGCTGATGCTGGGCATAGTGCCCACGTACGTGGCATCCGGCTTGGCCCGGGTGGCGGGCAGCTTAGCTCAAAGTCGCGACGTGCAGGCCTTCATTCCCACGTTCTTTCGGCCGGCCACACTCCCGCCGGCGCTGGCGTCCGCGTTCTATCCCCTGGGGGCGGCCCTCGGGCAGCGCGTGCTGCCCGCGCCCGGGGTGGTGTTCATGCACCCGAGCACCCGCCTGCACGCCGGCGTCGTATTCGCCATGTCGCCCACGTATCTCACGGTGGCGATCGCCGTGGCGCTGGCATTGGCCTTTGCCCTAGCCCAGCTGTTGGGGCGGGGCCGAGTGCGCCGGGGGCATTCTTGGATGGGCGGTGCGCGCACAGTGGATGCAGGCCTCACCTACACGGCCACCGGCATGGCCCGCCCCATCTGGGTGATCTTTCGCGCCGTCCTGAGCCCAGGTCAGACGGTGGACCGCGAGGAGGTGGTGGCGGAGCACTTTCGGGTCAGCGTTCGGCGCGAAGACGGGGCGCGCTATGTGGTGGACCGCCTTATCGTGGATCCCGCCATTCGGGGGGCACGGACGCTGGCCCACCTCTTCGCGCGGATGCATCGCGGCAGTGTCAACGCATATGTGGGCTACGCCTTTATCGCGCTGCTGGCCGCCCTGCTGCTGGTCCGCATCACCTAGCCGCGCGGCGGCCCGGATACCCTGACCATGCACCATCCCACGATCGTCTTGGAGCCGCCGCTGCCACGGCCTCGGCCCGGGCCTGTCGGTGGGCGACCGGCGGGAGGGCGGCATTCAGACGCCCTCGCGTTTGGCCTACCCGACTTCCCGGCCGACCAGGCCACGGCTGCGCAAATCGGGGCGTGGGTCCCGGCGCTGGCGTATCGAAGGGAAGTGGCGCGGGGAGCGCGATGGGATCTATGACGAAGACCGGCCGCGCCAGCCACGGCCGGCGTGGCATGGCGAGCTGGCGCAACACCGCACTGAGCCTCCTCCATCGGTTGGCCGTCCCCAATCTCCAGCGGGCAGTGCGCCATCTTAATTGCCACCCGGACCACGTGGCGGCCGGGCTCCTCGGCACCGAACGCCGTCGGCCTCGCCCGTCCCGCGTACCGCCCTAGGCGCCCGTCCGGGTTCGACCTCTGCCACGCGAAGGCCCTGAGGTGGATTCGCGTCGCGCACGCACGGCGTGGCACGCCCCCCCAATGCTCCGCGCGTCGTGTGGCGCTTCTCGTCGTCGCCTCCCCCCGTAGCGGCTCCGACTGTGACGTTACCGCATAGAGGCGAGACGCCCTCGACAGACGGCCGTGCCCGCGCTATCTTGCAGGAGAACCGCCCTTGGTGGGGCGGCGGGTGAGCAGCCTTCCGTGTTAGCGGCAGGGATCCCTGCCGAGGCCACTTGCCATTCCGTCATCCGCCTTCGCCAGAGGGCGGATCGTTTCGCGGTCATGCGCGGTCCTCCAGGTCGGTCCTTCTCGAGGTCGCGGCGGCCGTGATCGACGCGGATTGAGGGGCAGCTTGCCGTCGGGGTGCGGCGGCCGGGGATGGCTATCCCCGGCTGCGGGGCACCCCCATCCGCCGGTGGCCGCTCCTCAAGGGGGTGGAGCATCTGCGGCCCCGCCAGGCCGAGGCGCTGGCCGCTCTCCAGCACGCCTATCCCGCGCTGGGGGCCCTGCACCGCCTGAAGGAGGACCGGCGCCGGTGGCTGCAGCCCCCGGACCGCCCCGCCGTCGCCCCGCGCGCGGGCTCATCAACGCCGAGGCCTGCGACCATGCGGAAGGCTATGCGTGGGCCCAGACGGTCAAGCGGTGGCGGCCCGCGATCCTGGCGCGGTGGGACCTCGGCCGCGCGGTCACCAACGGCTTCATTGAAGGCTGCCACACGAAACTCAAGGCGCAGAAACGCCTGAGCTACGGCTTTCGCCATCGCGATCGCTATCGACGCAAGATGCTGCTCG
>JAKADP010000082.1 GCA_021820465.1 Bacillota bacterium | reverse complement strand
AAGAGCCGCTGACCAACCTAGCAAGCCCGGAGGGCACATCGGGCTCCACCCCGGCTTTGGAAGAGGCGCCGAAGAAGCGCCGGCCTCGTGCCAAGAAGGCTGACGCCGAGCCGCCGACCGACACCGCGGCCCCGAAGGCCAAAGCGCCCGCGCGCCGGTCCCCCCGGGCCAAGTCGGCGGCCGACAGCGGCGAGGGGGCAGCGCCTACAGAAGCCCCACCCGCCAGGAAGCGCGCCAGTGCGCGGGCCGCCGCCCCGGTGGCGGCCGAGCCCCCCGAAGTGGAGCGCCTCTATGTCCCGGCACCGCCGGCGGCCCCAGAGCCCGCCCCGGAGCCCGCGGCCGTGGCGGCACCGGTGGCGGCAACTCCGCAGGTGGCCGCGCTGGCTCCATCGTCCCATGTGGTGGAAACAGCGTTTCGAGCGCCTGCCGCTCCCCGGCCGCTCCGAACCCCGCCGCCCACCTCGCGCCCTGGCCGCGGCCGTCCCGACGGGCGGAGCACCGGGCGACCGGACAGCCGCTTTGACAATCGCCGCGCGGGAAGGCCCGGAGCGTCGAGCCGCATGGACAACCGCCGCTCGGGCAATGTCGAGGAGCGGCGCGCTCACCCCGCCCCGGCTCCCGCTCCCAGTTCCGGCAACGCCGCCTACAGTGACGAGCGGCGCCCACCGGTGGAGGACCGCCGTCCGGCACCGCCGCCGTCGAAGGAGCCGCAGCTCACGCTCAAGGAACTGGAAGCCATGACGCTCATGGACCTGCATACCCTCGCCAAGTCATTTGAGCTGGAAAACTACCGCGCCCTCAACAAGCCTGAGTTGATTTGGGAAATCCTGCGCGCTCGCACCAAGCGCGACGGCCTGATTTTTGCCCAGGGCCTTTTAGACGTGGTGGGCGAGTTTGGGTTTCTGCGCCCCTCTGACTTTGCGCGCAGCCGGGAGGACGTGTACGTATCCGGATCGCAAATTCGCCGGTTTGACCTTCGCCCAGGGGATCTGGTGTCGGGGCAGGCGCGGCCCCCCAAGGAGGGCGAGCGCTACTTTGCGCTCCTGCGCGTGGAGGCGGTCAACGGGCAGCTGCCGGAGAAGGCCAGTGAGCGCGTGGACTTTGATGCCCTCACGCCGATTTTCCCCAACCGGCGATTCCGGCTGGAGACGGGCCGCGACGAGCTGGCCACCCGGCTGGTGGATGTGGTGGCCCCCATCGGGATGGGGCAGCGCGGCCTGCTGGTCTCTCCCCCCAAGGCCGGCAAGACGGTGCTCTTGAAGAAGCTGGCCAATGCCATCGTGGCGAACCACCCCGACGTGCACCTCATCGTGCTGCTGGTGGATGAGCGCCCGGAAGAGGTCACCGACATGCAGCGCTCCGTCCGGGGGGAGGTGGCGTCCTCGACGTTTGATGAGACGCCGGAGGACCACATCCGCGTGGCGGAGATGGTGTTGGAGCGCGCCAAGCGGCTCGTGGAAACCGGGACGGACGTGGTCATTATGCTGGACTCGATCACGCGGTTGGCCCGCGCCTACAACCTCACGATTCCGCCTTCGGGCCGTACGCTCTCCGGCGGCATGGACCCCGCGGCGCTGCACAAGCCCAAGCGGTTTTTTGGAGCGGCGCGCAACATCGAGGGGGGCGGCAGCCTGACGATTCTGGCGACGGCGCTCATCGAAACCGGCTCGCGGATGGACGACCTCATCTACGAAGAGTTCAAGGGCACCGGCAACATGGAGCTGCACCTCGACCGCAAGCTGGCGGAGCGACGGCTGTTCCCGGCCATTGACATCAAGCGCTCGGGGACCCGCAAGGAAGAGTTGCTGCTGTCGCCCGAAGAGCTGGAGTCCATGTGGGTCATTCGCAAGGCGGTCCATAAGCTGGAGACCAACGAAGCCACCGAGCTCCTGATGAAGAACCTCAAGAAAACGCGATCCAATGCCGACTTCTTCCGCGGATTCGCCGCCATGGTGGAAAACGGCGGGGGCTGATCGCCCGGAGCGGTCCGGAGCGTCCTACCCCGTTGACGGCATAGAAGTCTCGCTGCCGATAGCGGGGAAACGGATCACCGGCTCGTTCGGGCCCGATGGATCCACGAAGGACCCTGGGAGGCCAAGCCGAGGAACCGGGATCGAGCTGGTGCCCCGTTTTTCGCCCGTCCGTACCGTGCCACGCCCGTCTGCGGATGACAGCGGGCAGCCGTCCTCGTAAGTCCGCAGAATCGCCGTAAGCGTGACCTCGGGTTGGCGCGGATGAGCGAGCGCCTTACAATTACGCCCGATGGGGGGTAAGCCGCGAATGCCGACGACGGTGCTGTCGTCCAAGGGCCGGTTGGTGTTGCCGGTGCGTGTGCGCACGGAGGCCGGTCTGCATCCGGGAGACCGGTTTTCGGTGCAGTCGCTGCCGGACGGGCGCATTCTCCTACAGCGCTTACCTGCCGAGCCCTTGATGGCGCTTCGGGGCGCCTACCGGGGTGAAGAGTCCTTGACGGCCGCGCTGGTGGCGGAGAGACGACGGGAACGTTTGCATGAGTGAGGGCGGCGGCCGTTGGGTCTTGGACGCTTACGCCATCATGGCCTGACTGGCGAGCGAGCCCAGCTCGGATCAGGTGGCGCGGGTGCTGACCACGCCGTCCGCTTCCCTGTACACGAGTGCGATTAATGTCGGTGAGGTGTACTGCCTCTTGTGCCGCCGGCGAGGGCGGGACCAGGCACGTGAGGTGGAAGGCGTTCTTTATGACCACCCTCGAGTCCGCATCGCGGAGGCAGGACGGGATCGCGTGCGCGCGGCCGGCGACATCCAGGCGCTGGGGAGGCTATCGCTGGCCGATGCGTTCGCGGCAGCCTTGGCGTTGGAACTGGATGGCGTGCTGCTCACGGGGGATTTCGGGTTTCGGCCGCTCGATAGCGCCCGGAGCCTCCGCGTCGAATGGATGGGAGTGACCCAGCTCTCGGACCCCGAGTGATCGGGTGCCCGTCCGACCTCCGCCGGGGTGAGCAGCCGCTCGCCGACTCTGTTCAGGGAGATAGACCGTCAGCGTCATGGCTGTCCGCCAGCGTGCGTGCCCGCGTCCACACGCGGTCCATCATGGCCGCGGTGAGCCGGCCTGTGAACGTGTTTTGCTGGCTGGGGTGGTAGCTGCCCAGGACGGTGGGCCAGGAGCCGGGCGGCTTCCATTCGGCGAGATGGCCAAACGGCACCTGGGGAGATGGCACCGGCGCCCCGGCGGCCGCCAGTAGCCGGCGGACGCTGGCCCAGGCCAAGCTCCCCAGGCAGACGTACACCCTCACTCGGCCCAGCAGTTGGGCTTCCTCGGCCAGATAGGGAGCGCAGGCACGTACCTCTTCGGGCGTGGGGTGGTTGTCCGGCGGGGCGCAGTGCACTGCCGCCGTGATGAACACCCCCTTGAGGGTGAGCCCGTCGTCCATCGCCACGCTGGTGGATTGACTCGCCAGCCCAGCTCGCGCGAGGGAGGCAAACAGAAAATCACCTGACCGGTCTCCGGTGAACATGCGGCCAGTGCGATTGGCGCCATGGGCGGCCGGGGCGAGGCCCACCACCAGGATCCGAGCCCCGCGGTCGCCCAACCCGGGCACCGGCCGCGCCCAATAGGGCTGGCCGCGAAACTGCGCACGCGTGCCGGCAACGTGCTCCCGGTGCTGCACCAGGCGCGGACAGCGGCGGCAGGTCGTGAGCGCGGCGTCGTGCGCCGCCCACCGTTGGCAGCTCTCTGGCGTCATGCTCGTCCTCCTTGCCGATGCGTCATGCGGGCTGCGGCCGTCCCCGGTCACCTGTACGCCCAGGGCGGGCGGGACCCCAGCCACCAAGACGCCAGGAACAGGAGCACCGCGCCCAGCAGCAGCGCCGGCGGAGTGGCCTCGCCCAGCGTCCACGCACCCAAAGCCAGTCCCACCAGCGGCTGGGCAAAAAAGGCCATGGCTCCGGCGGCCGTCCCTGCCAGCATGACGCCGCGGTGCCACAGCAGCAGAGCCGCCGCCGTGCTGCCGCCGCCCAGGTACAGCACGGCCCACACCAGTCCCCAGGACCAGCGCGTGTCGCTGGGGTGCCACGCGATGGCCGCTATAGGGGCCAGCACCAGCGTGACCACCACCAGCGCCCCCCACGTGATCCCAAACACCTGCTCGCGGCGCGCAATGCCGCTGGCCCAAGCAGACGAGAGGGCCCATCCCAGCGCCGACGCCACGAGCACGACTACCCCCCAGCGAAACGCGGGCGCCCACAGCAGGACGGCGATGCCCACCCCCGCGCACCCGAGGCCAAGCCAGCGGCGCGTGAGGCTGCTGGCTGGCGCGCGCCGGGCTGAGAGGATCATGAAGGCGGGTGCGGCCGCAGTGGCGACGCTGGCCCAGGCGGCGCTGGTGACGGCGGTGCCCCAGAGCTGGGCGGCGCCTGAGAGGCCCAATCCCACGATCCCGATGGCGGCCGCCCGGCCCAGTTGGGATCGGGTGAGGGTGAACCGGCGGTGGGTGGCCAGCCCATAAGCCCCCAGCACCCCGAGCGCGGTGGCATCGCGGAGCCACATGAGGGCTAAGAGCGGCACGGCGGTGAGGGCCCAGCGGCTCACCACGTACATGCCGCCAAACAGGGCGGCGGCCACCGCCAGGTAGACGAGGCCGACCCAGCGCGGCGTCAGTGCCATGCGGCCACCGCGCCCCCAGCCGCGACGGCGAGGGCCGAGGCCCACACCCATCGGGAAGCCCCGCGCCCTTCCCCAAGCCACCGGCCGCCCAGCAGCGGCGCCAGCGCCGGCGCGGTTTGTCGGAGCGCCAGGACGGGGCCGGCGGGCGCGAGGCGAAACGCGTACAGCAGCAGGAGATACGAGGCCCAGCTGCCAACCCCGGCCGCGGCGGCCTGCCCCAGGGAGCGGCGGCCCACTCCGCTCATCCATGCCACGGTGCCGGACCCTGGCAGGAGCACGAGGGCCGCGCCGGCAAACTGCAGGCTGATGTACACGGCCGGAGCGATCAAGCTGACGGCATGGCTGTCGACCAGCGAGTACACACCGACGGCCAAGCCCACCGCCAGCACGCTGGCCCGGGCTCGCGGGGATAGGGCGCCACTGGCGGCGGGGGCGGCGACGCCCAGGGTCACCAGCCCAATCCCCAGCCAACCCAGGAGCGGCAGGTGCTGGTCCAAAAGTGCCGCGGCCAGCGGCGCCGTGACCATAAGGCCGAGGCCGCGGGCGGCGGGGTAGACGGTGCTGAGCGTCCCCTGCCGGTACGCGGCGGCCAAGGCGCGAAAGTACACCCCATGCACCGCCACCGTGCTGAGCACCAGCGGCCACACGGCTGCGGGAATTCTCCAGGGTCCGGTGAGGGTGGCAAACAGGCTGGCGGCCAGGGCGCCGGCCATCAGCTGGGCCGCCACGAACGCGAGCGATCCCTGGGCCGTGCGCACCAGGGCGTTCCACGTCACGTGCAGCACCGCCGACGAGAGGGCCAGGAGCGCTGCGATCGCCGTCATGGCTCGCGGTCAGGCATCGGGCGATCCGTCAAGGACCCGGGCGCCGGCCTGGGCCAATTGGGCCAGCGCCGCCGCCCCGTCTGACGGAGTGACGTTGACGGCGCGGCAGCCCCTCGGGTCCACCACGACGGGAAACCCTGAGGCCAGCGCGTCTCGCGCCGTGGCCGCCACGCAGTAGTCCGTGGCCAAGCCCACCACGACAACGCGGTGCACGCCCTCGGCCACCAGCCACTCCAACAGGCGCGGGCCCACGGGAGCTCCGCCCTCAGCGCGGCGGCCCCCAAAGCCACTGTACGCGTCGACGTCGGGCTCATAGCCTTTCAGGAAGCGGGCCGCGGTGGGGGGGACGCTCAAATCGTCCCGCAGGGCGGCCCCCCACGTGTCCTGCACGCAGTGCGGGGGCCACGGCCCGCCCCGCTCGTGGAAGGATACGTGGTGGGGCGGATGCCAGTCCTGAGTGAACGCCACGGCCCAGCCCTCCCGATGGGCCCGGGCGACCCACTCGTTGACCACCGGCACCACTTGGTCGCCCTCGGGGACCCCGAGGGCGCCGCCGGGGCAAAAATCGTTCTGGACATCAACCACCACCAGGGCTGTGTGGGGCATGGGCACCTCCTGGACACGTCCCGATTCCCACCGCGTCCCGCGATGGCCTCTAGGCGTCGCCGAGGCGTGGCGGTGGTGCTACTGTAGCACGGGCGGCGGCTGGTGACTGAACAGATGCGCTGCAATGGGGCAACACCCTCGCGATGGCCTGGGCTGCCCCGAGAACGGAGGACAAGCATGACTTCATGGCCGATTGACGAGGTGCGCCGGCAGTTTCCGGCGCTGGCCCGCACGGTAGCCGGGCAGCCGGTGGTATACCTGGATGGCCCCGGCGGCTCGCAGATGCCCGAACCGGTAATCGACGCGTTGGCCAACTACTGGCGACAGGGCAGCGCCAACACCCACGGCGCCTTTATCACCAGTCAGCTGACCGATCGCCTCATCGCCGACGCGCGCACCGCCGCGGCGGACTTCCTCCATGCTCCGCCCGGCGCCACGATTTCCTTTGGCGCCAACATGACCACCTTGTCGTTTGCGCTGGCCGAAGCGATGACCGGCGTACTGGCCGCCGGAGACGAAATCGTCCTCACCGACTTGGACCACGACGGCAATGTGGCGCCATGGCTCCGCGTGGCGCAGCGCATGGGACTCATTGTGCGGTGGGCCCCGATGCTGCCGGAGGGCGGAACGCTGGACATCGAGCGACTCTTGGCCCTCATCGGCCCGCACACGAAGGTGGTGGCGGTGGTGGGTGCGTCGAATGCGACGGGCTCCGTTACGCCCTTGGCTCCCATTCGAGCCCGCACCCGCGAGGTGGGTGCTCGGCTGGTGGTGGATGCGGTGCACTGGGCGCCCCATCTGCCCGTGGACGCGGCGGCGATGGACCCCGATTTCCTGGCCTGCTCGGCCTACAAATTCTTTGGCCCCCACGGCGTGGGCCTGCTGTATGCCGCCCCGGGAGCGTTCCAGGGGCTCGCGCCCGCGCATGTGCGCCCGCAGGCCGACACGCCGCCCGAGTGCATCGAGACCGGCACGAAGAACCACGAGGGGCTCGCGGCTCTGGTGGCCGCGATTGACTTCATCGCCAGCTGGGCTCCGGGCGCCCCGACCGACCGGCGCGCGGCCCTCAACGCGGCCATGGAGCGCATCGGAGCCTATGAGGCGGACCTGTTTGACGTCCTGTGGGAGGGACTGGGCAGTGTGCCCGGCCTCACACGCTATGGCCGCGCCCCCAATGGCACCCCGCGCACGCCGACCGTGTCCTTCGCGGTGGAGCATGTGCCGACGCCGGCGCTGGGCCGCCGCCTGGGAGACCAAGGCATCTTTGTGTCCGCGGGCACCTTTTACGCGCACAATTGGGATCTACGGCTCGAAGCCCAAGGGGGCACTGGCGCGGTGCGGCTCGGACTCGCGCCCTACAATACCCTGGCCGAGGTGCACCGCGTCGTCCGGGCCATCGAGGAGGCTTGCCGCGCCAGCTGAACAAGGGTCATCCGGCCATGGCGGCAGCAACGACCGGTGCCCCCGCGATCCCACGAGGTCGAACAGGTCCTCGGCCCACTCACGATCCTGCAGCGCGCCGTCGCGGCCCAGATGTCGGGCCGCCACGGCGCGCGCCCACAAGAAGCGCGCCTTCAGCATGCGCGAGCCGCCAGCCCCCTGGCGCAGGAGGGCCAAAGCCTCCGTGCAGGTGGCCCACACGGCTGGCCAGTCGCGCCCCCGGCACAGCACAAACACGAGCGTGTCGTAGAGATTCGCGCGAGCGAATGGGTCGTGGGCGCCGTGGAGGGCGTCTGCGACCAAGCGGCGCGCCTCCGCCCACGGGGCCGCCAGAGCCGCGCACCACAGCTCATTGGCGTTGAGGCCCGTGATCAAATCCGGCATGGGGTCCCGCTGATGAATCTCGTCGGCTCGGGCGGTGGCGGCCAGCGCGCCCGGGACATCTCCGACTAATCCCAGCGCCGCCCCGTAGCCGATCCACGCCTGGGCCTCCGCGCGCGGGGCCAGATTGCCCGAGGCCTCCAATACGCGGCTGTAGGCGTGGACCGAGTCGTCAAAGCGTCCCTGCAGCAAGAGGCTGGCCGCATGCGCAATGAGAGCCTGCGTGTTGGCGGGCGTGGGCAGGTCCGTGACGCTCTGGAGCACCGCGTGGGCCACATCGTATCGCTCCGTGAGCATGAGAGCGGCCCCCAGCCGTGACACCAGGTCGCTGCGGTGGGCGGTGTCGGCGTCCAAGGGCGTGGTGAGCGCGCGCAAGATCCACGTGATGGCCTCCAAGGGCCTTTGGGCCGCCAGCGCCTGGCGAGCCAGGAAGTCGGCTGCGTGCCGGGCGGATAGGGGAAACGCCAGCCGCAGGGCCTCCTGCCATGCGGCTTCGGCCTCGGCCCGGGCGTCCTCCGGCGCGCCGGCTGCGGCCAACTGGGTGGCGTGGGTGAGCTTCTTGCGCAGATGTGCCGCCAAGTCCTCGGGGCGCGTGGCCAACTCCCGCGGGGACACCCCCAACAGCAGGGCCAAGCGCGCCAAGGACAGTTCATCCAACTGGCCGACGCCGCGAGGGACCGCGATGGCACCGTGGTCCCGCGGCCCGTGGCCCAGCCGCAGGCGCAGGACGTTCTGGCGCACCCAGGCGTGCTCGTCCTCAGACAGGACGTGGGACTGCCGAAACCCCATGGCAACCTCCTCGGGGCTGACCGCCGACTCGCTGACCCAGGGGAGACCCACGTTCGGGCCGCGCGACCCATCGGGCAACTTGGCCTCATGGTAGGAGCGTCAGGAGTTTTGGTCAAGCGGCTCTGAATCTAGCGGGACTTTAACACTTACGCGGTAGTACCAACGGAGGGTCTGTGCAGGGACCCAAGCGGGGTGGGCCGAAAGGCACGCCCCGCTTGGCTTTGGTGTCCCCGGCCCCGGTCCGGTCGGTGTCGGGGACAAGACAGCGGTGTAGCACCGAATCTGTTGGGACTGGAACAGCAGGAATTCCAAGGGATATGGCGAATAGGGTGGGTATCCGTAGCACCGAACAGGAGGGCGCCCATGCGACTCATGAAGAAGAAGATCAAGGGCCACACCTATTGGTACCTGGTGGAATCCGCCCGGATCAACGGCCAGCCCCGGATTACCTGGCAGCTCTACCTGGGCAAACCCGAGGACATTGCCGCCCGCTGGCAGGGCGGGCGGCCCGTCGTCGTGGCGGAGTTCGGCGCCCTGGCGGCCCTCTGGTCCATCGCCGAGCGCCTGGACCTCGTGGGGATGATCGACCGGGTCGTGCCCAAACGCGCCCAAGGGGTCTCCATCGGGTACTATCTCGTCCTCGCTGCGTTGAACCGGGTGGTGGCCCCGCGAAGCAAAGCCCAGATCGGGGCTTGGTACGACAAGACGTGGCTGCGGCGGGCGTGGGGCATCCCCGCCACGGCGTTTACGAGTCACGCCTTCTGGCGCGCCATGGAGGCGGTCGACGCCGACGCGCTGGCCGCCATCGAAGACGCGGTGGCGGCCGCCGCGGTGACCCGGTTCGGGATCCCGGTCTCCACCCTGGCCTATGACGCGACGAATTTCTTCACGTATATGGCCACGCCGACGCCCAGCGCGCTCGCTCGGCGAGGCCACAATAAACAAAAGCGGAACGACCTCCGCCAGGTGAACCTCGCCTTGCTGGCGACGGTGACGGACCACGTCCCGTTGGTGCACACCCCCTATCCCGGCGACGTCCCCGACCCCACCGCGTTTGGGCAGGCCCTGGACCGGCTCGACCAGCGCTACCACCAGCTCACGGCGCTCACGGGGGATCCCATCACCATGGTGTTCGACAAAGGCAATGTCAGTCAGGCGAACATGACGGCGGTGTGGGCCCGGGGGTGGTCGGTGGTCAGCACTTTGGTGCCGAGCCACCACAAGGATCTGCTGGCCGTGCCGCGGACGGCCTACACGCCGGCGGACGCGGCCCGGTGGTCGGATCTCCTGGCCTACACCGAGGACCGGACCGTGTACGGCCGCTCCGGGCGCGTGGTGGTGACGTACAATCCGGCCCTCTGGGAGGGCCAGATGCGCGGCTTTCGCCACCAGCAATTGCAGATGGAAACGGGGATCCGCACCCTCCAGGCGCGCCTGGCCCGCTGGCGGGCGGACCCGCCGCGGGGGGGCCGCCGCCCGACGCCCGCCAGTGTGGCCGCCGTGCTCCGTCGCCTGGCCCGCGGCCGGGAACCCGGGCCGTTCCTCCAGTGGACGTGTACCCTCGACGACGCGGACGCGCTGACGCTGACGACCCAGTGGGACGCCGCGGCCGTGGCGGCCCACCAGGAGGCCTATTTCGGCAAGACCCTGCTGTTTACCGACCACACCGACTGGGATCCCGCGGCCATTATTGCCGCCTACCGCGGCCAGGGGTCGTTAGAGAACGGGTTCCGGCAGATGAAGGACCCGCACTTTGTCACCTTTGCGCCGATGTTTCATTGGACGGACCAGAAAATTCGGGTGCACGCGGCCTATTGCGTGCTGGCCCTCCTGCTGGCGTCGCTACTGCACCGGGAAGCGCGCGCGGCCGGATTCCCCGGCGGCCTGGATGCGCTCGTGGAGACGCTGGCCGACCTCAAACTGGTGGTGGACCTCCCCGCGGCGGGCCGCCGGGAGCGGCCGACCCTGCGGGTGACGGAGCGCACGCCGGCCCAAATGCCGCTGTTCGAGCATTTTGGCTTGGCGGCGTATCATGCGGCCGTGACCCGATAGGTACTACACGACCGGGACCGGCACCCCGCACCGGGCATGGTGTCCCCGCCCCGCGCGGGCTCAACTGCGAAAGTACCGCTAGCGTGCGGTATAATCGAGCCCCGATGGGGGAACAGGGGGGAGTCTGAGCGGTGATGTTCGCCGAGCAGGGGCGCCGGTATGCGCGCATCGGCCTC
>JAKADP010000081.1 GCA_021820465.1 Bacillota bacterium | reverse complement strand
TCCCAGCGGGGCCGCCGGGCGTAGGCAGGACCCAGCCGCCAATACATGCACCAGCAGCCATTGGAGGCACCGGCCCTCCCAAACAGGGCGGCCAGGGCGTCCCACCGGTCCGGCGTCACGGGAACCGTCCTCACACCACACCCTCCCCTCATCTCACGCCTCACGCCAACCCACGGGCGCAGGGCTTGGCGTGGTCACGGGGTGAAAAATCGATGATACGGCTGGTCGGCCAGCTGGGCCTCCAGCATGCGGCCCTCCACGGCCGCTGCGAATTGGACCACTTCTGCCAAGGCTCCCCACGAATCGTGGCAGCGAAATCTCAAGGCGTCCGGCTCTCCCAGGGGCACCAGCCGCCACTCGGATCCCCCGGGCCACACCAAGTAGAGATCCCCCTGGCGTGCCACGACGCGAAAATTCGGCACCCAGGGGTTGTGGGCGCGATAGTGGCCCACGAGCGCCTCGGCCCCGGGAGGCGGGGTGAAGTGCAGAGGCCCGGAGTAGGCGAGCGTCG
Organism: Bacillota bacterium; assembly: GCA_021820465.1. Classification (GTDB taxonomy): domain Bacteria; phylum Bacillota; class Sulfobacillia; order Sulfobacillales; family JAIMBI01; genus JAJZWV01. The sequence goes on along the minus strand of JAKADP010000081.1, from coordinate 10,437 downwards.
AGAACCAGCGGCCGCCGTGCACAAGCTCCGCGGCGACCGGGCCCTCCCGGCGAAAGCGCAGCGGGAATCGACGCCACGCAGGATGGTCCAAGAGATACGTGTCCCGGTCCACCCGGTCCAGCCGCCCGAGTCGCTGTCCTGCCTGCCACAGGTCAATCTCCGCGCCATGGGCGCGCACTTCCAGCTCAGGCGTGGGATCCCCGTCCATCGGGTGGTACGCGCCCACGAGCCCCCGGTCAGCCCCTGGGCCCTCTGTGTCCGCGGACGGTGCGGCCGCCCAAACATGTCGGGACTCACCTCCCTCCCCCGCCAGGGTCCCCACAACTTCCTGAGCCAGCGCCTCGCCGTCCAGCGGCCCATTGGCCAACACCACGGCCGCCAGCCCCGCGGTCACGTCGGCGGCCAAGCCGGCGTGGTATCCCAGCATCCCCCCGCTGTGGTGCACCAAAAATCCGCCATGCCCCGGCGCGTCGGCCCGAAACAAGCCATAGCCATAGGCCGTGCCGGCGTCCACCGTGGCGTGGGGCGCGGTGAGCGCGTCAAAGTGTGCGGGGCACAGCAGCGTGCCGTGGGGGCCCGCTCCGTGGTTCAACAGCATCCGCGCAAAGGCCGCCAGATCGTCCGCATGGGCCGACAGGCACCCATCCGCGCCATCCGTCTCGACCCACGGGGCCGGCACGAGCGGGTCCCCAGGGCTGTACGGCCGGTCGTCAAACAGGGGCGCATAGCCCACGGCCAGCGCCGGCCGCACCGCGTGGGTGATGCTCTCCAGGGCGTCGTGCATGTCGAGCGGCTCCAAGATGCGCTCGCGCACCAGCTGGCCGTATGGCCGGCCCGTCACCTGCTCCAGCACCAAGCCCAACATCTTGTAGCCCACATTGGAGTACTGAAAGCGGCCGCCTGGCGGAAGGCCTGGGGCCAGCCCCTGCAGCCCAAACACCTCGGCGCGCACGTCTGCTGCCGCATCGCTGCCCCGGATGAGGCCCGCCGAATGCGTCAGCAGGTGGCGCAGGGTGATCAGCTGGAAGCGCGGCGCCGAAAGCCACGGCAGGTAGTCCGCCACCGGAGCCGACACGCGAAGGCGGCCCTCATGCTCCAGCTGCAGCACCATCACGGCGGTGAAGGCCTTGCCGATGGATCCAAACTGAAACCGCGTCTCCGCGGTCACCGGCGTGCGGGCGTCGACATTGGCAAACCCCCAGGTGGCGCGATGCACCACACCGTGCCGGGTCGTCACCGCCATGGCCACCCCAGGCGCCCCCGACGCTTGCGCCCGCCGCTCCACCAGGCGCTCGATGGCCGCCGCGTGCTCCATGTCCGCCATCGCCATCCCCCCTCCCTTCCCCATGGCGACGAGATCCCCCGTGCGCCGCGCCGCCGAGGCGCTCCTCACGCTCCATCACGGAGCGGCCAGCTCACGGCGCACGAGCCAGCTGGCGCCGCCGGCCCCGCGCGGTGCCCAGCGCCAGCGCGCCCAGCGCCATGAGCACCAGGACCGCGGCCCCCCACGGCTCGAATGCGGGGCCGAACCGCGTGTCCCCCAGTCCCATAATGCTGATCCCCACGGCCGACGCAAGCCCGGCCAGGCCGTTGACCAGCCCCATGGTCGCGCCGTGGTGGTGGGCGGCCATCCGCTCCGCCGCCGCCCGCTGGCTGCCGACCATGAGGAAGGGATAGAGCGGCAGCGAAAACGCCAGCACCGCCACGACGGGCGAGGACGAGAGAGCCATGACGCTGTACATGACGGCGTACCCCGCCAGCACGTATTCCAACACGACGCGGCCACTGGTGCGGTCCGCGAAGCGGCCCACCCAGCCCACACTGACGGCGCCCAGCGCCGTGCTGATGGCCGCCGACCACCCCACCCACGCGACGGGGAGCCGAATGAGGCGCAGGTACAGCGAAAAGGAGGCAAAAAACCCTTCGTTGCCGGCCGTCACCAGGAACACCGGCACCACCACCCCCAGCAGCGGCAGGAACCTGCGCCAGGTGCTGGTGCCGTCCGAGGGCAGGTCCGGCAGCGGCGCCGCCGCGCGGAATTCCCGCTTCGCCGCCAGCACCGCGGCCAGCAGCAGCGCCAGCGTCCCCGAGAGCGCGAGGGTCAAAGGCCAGCCATAGCGCCCCAAGCCATACAGATAGCCCGCCGAGACCCCCGACACCATCCAGCCCATGCTTTGCCAGCGCACGCGCAGCGCCAGCCGGTTGCCCATGGCCCCGCCCGCGCGGGTCATGGCCGCCATCGCCGCCGGCGCCAAGGCGGAGGACAGGCAGGTCATCAGGCCCAGGCCCACCACCAGAGTCCACGCCGTGCGCGCCAGCAGCGCCACCAAGCCCAGCCCGAAGTAGCCGCCCAGCCCGATGAGCACGAGGCGGGACTGGCCGAGGCGCCGGGACTGGATTCCCCACCAATTTGAGCCGAGAAACGTGGCCAGGTAGGGCCAAGCCACCGACTGGCTGGCCACCAGATACGATCCGTGCAGGTGCTCCACGACGTACAGCGGTGCATACCCCGCCATGACCAGCAGAAAGAATGCTTCGAGCCCTGACGCTGCCAAAAGCCCGAACCACGCGGTTCTCACTCTACTCACCGCCGTTCTTCGAGCCAGCCCATCCTACCCTGCCCGGCGCCGGCCGTCGATGCCCCGCGGCGCCCGCGCCTTGCTAGAATGGGGCCATCGCGGCAGGAAGAGGAGATGGCCCGGTGGATGTTTTCTGGGAGCGCCTCGGCCAGCCGGGCCAAGAGGTGTGCACCCTCGACATGGAGAGGGGGCTCACGCTCAGCGGCACCGCGCTCGCCGCCTTTGAGGGGCAGCCCGCGTCGGTAACCTACCAGGTGCAGGCAGACCCCGCCTCAGGGGTGACGCGCACCGCGCGCGTCACCCTGCGCCTGGCGGGGGCGGAGCACACCCTCGCGGTGCGGCGCAGCGACGAGGGGCGCTGGTGGGTCAACGACCGCCCCGACCCCGCCCTGGATGGCCTTGACGATGTGGATTTGGGTGTGACGCCGGCAACCAACACGCTTCCCATTCGCCGCCTGGCGCTGGCCGTGGGGCAGAGCGCCGCCACCACTGCGGCCTGGGTGCGCTTTCCGGCGCTCACCGTGACGCCGCTGGCGCAGCGCTACACGCGGCAGGCGGAGCACCGCTATCTGTACGAGTCGCTGGCGAGCGGGTATCGGGCCCTGTTAGCGGTGGATGCCAACGGCGTGGTGCAGCACTACGAGGGGCAGTGGCAGCGCCTGCGGCTGGAGCCGCCCGACCCGGGAGACCCCGCCATCTCGGCGCTTCGCCCCGAGGACTTTGATGACATTGTGTCGGCGGTGGATGGCTGGTGGGGCCGGCCCGTCGCGCACCTCCTGCACCGGTTCATGTTCGCGCACTTCGCCGCCACCAGCTTCGTCGTGCGGGCCCAAGGCCGCCCGGTGGCTTTCCTCCTGGGCTTTATCTCCCCCACGCACCCTGACGCGGCCTACGTGCACATGCTGGGCGTGGACCCGGCCCACCGAGGGCAGCAGTGGGGCCGCCGCCTGTATGACGCGTTCTTCTCCGCCGTGCGCCCCCGTGGCGTGATCCGCGTGGGCGCCGTCACCAGCCCGATCAACCGGGCGTCCATCGCGTTTCACCAGGCGATGGGGTTCACCCTCCCTCCGGGCGACCGCCTCGTCGACGGCATTCCGGTCCACGCCGGCTACGATGGGCCGGGGGTGGACCGGGTGGTGCTCCTGCGCCACCTCGATTAGTGGCCGAGAAGGCTCGCCCTCCGGCGAGCCTTCTCGATGCCTTGGCCCTCGCGACTCCCCGTCAGTACAGAGGCCCCGGGGTGATGGTGCGGCTGCGCTCGGCTCCCACGGACACCATCATCACGGGAACCCCGACGATTTCGCCAATCCGGTCGAGATAGTAGCGAGCCGCACTGGGCAGGTCCTGCAGCTGGCGCGCCTCCGTGGTGGGCGCCATCCAGCCTGGGCAGGTGACCAGCTGCGGCTCCACCCCTTCCAGGTCCTCCACCCGGTCGGGGAAGTCGGCCGTGATGGTGCCGTCGGGCATCTTGTAGCCCGTCGCGATGCGCAGGCTGGTCATCTGGTCCAGCACATCCAGCGCCGTCACCACCACGCCCGTCATGCCGTTGACGCGGGCCGCATGGCGCAGCGCCACGCCGTCCAGCCAACCTACTCGGCGCGGGCGCCCGGTGGTGGTGCCGTACTCGTGGCCGCGCTCGCGAATGACGGCGCCCAGCTCGCCGGCCAGCTCGGTGGGAAACGGGCCATCCCCCACCCGCGACGTGTAGGCCTTCAAGATGCCGTACACCTGGTTGATGCGCGTAGGGCCCACGCCGGCCCCGATGCAGGCGCCGCCGGCCACGGGATGCGACGACGTCACGAACGGGTAGGTGCCATGGTCAATGTCCAGCATCGTGCCTTGGGCACTTTCAAACAGCACGTTCTGGTCCCGATCCAGCGCATCGTTGATGAGCCGCGGGGTGTTGGCCAGATACGGCCGGACGCGCTCGGCAATCGCCGAAAGCTCCTCGGCGATGGCGCGCGCGTCCAGCTGGTCGACCCGCTCCCCTAAGAGGCGCCGCTTGTCCGCAATCTGGCCCGCCACGCGCTCCGGCAGCCGGTCAGGCTCCATCAGCTCGCCCATGCGAATTCCGGTGCGCGCCGCCTTGTCCATGTACGCCGGCCCAATGCCTCTCAGCGTGGTGCCCAGCCGCTCGCTGCCCAGCCGCTCTTCCTGCAGGGCATCCAGCAGCTTGTGATACGGCATGACCAAATGGGCTTGGGTGGAGACGCGCAGTCTGTCTAGGGCTAGGCCCTCCGCCTCCAGGTAGTCCATTTCCTCCACCAGCCCCCAGGGATCCACCACCACGCCGCCGGCAATCACCGAGACACACCCGGGATACAGGATGCCCGAGGGAATCAGGTGGAGTTTGTAGGTTTTGGTGCCCACCACCACCGTGTGGCCCGCGTTGGCGCCCCCCTGATGCCGGACCACCATGTCGGCCTTCTGGGCCAGGAAATCGGTCACGCGGCCCTTGCCCTCGTCACCCCACTGCGCTCCCACCAACACCACTGCGGACACGCTCACCCCTCCACTCCACTGCGTCAGCCTGAGTGCCGTCCGGTCCCCTTGGCGGGGACCGGGTTATGTATGCGCTCCCTCGGGGAGCACCGACAGAAACTTGCCGGTATCCTTGCGAAAGGCCAGCGTCACCGTGCCGGTGGGCCCGTTGCGCTGCTTCGCGACAATCACCTCAGCCTGCCCAGGCGCCGTGCTGTCCTTCACGTAGTAGTCATCGCGATAGATGAAGGCGACCAGATCCGCATCCTGCTCAATAGCGCCCGACTCGCGCAGGTCCGACAGCATCGGGTGCTTGTCGTTGCGCGACTCCACGGCGCGCGACAGCTGCGACAGCGTGAGCACCGGCACCTCCAGCTCACGGGCCAGCGCCTTCAAGCCCCGGGAAATCTCCGAAATCTCCTGCTGGCGGTTCTCACTGCGCCCGCGCGCCGACATCAGCTGGAGGTAGTCGATGATGACCAGTCCCAGGTTGTGCTTGCGGTGCAAGCTCCGCGCCTTGGCCGCCAGCTCCAGCGGGGACAGCGCCGGGGTGTCGTCGATGAAAATCGGGGCGTCGCCGAGCCGGCCCAGCGCATGCGTGAGATGCGACCACATCTCGTCGGTCAAGTCGCCCGTGCGCAGGCGCTGCCCGTCCAGGTCGGCCTCCGCCGAGATGAGCCGGAGCGCCAGCTGCTCCTGGCTCATCTCGAGGCTGAAAATCACCACCGGCACGTGCTCATGCACCGCCACGTGACGGGCGATGTTCAGGCAGAAGTTGGTCTTGCCCATGGACGGGCGCGCGGCCACCACCCACAGATCCGACGCCTGCATGCCGCTGGTGATGCGGTCGAAGTCGTGAAACCCGGTTGCGATGCCGGCCAAGCCCTTCTTGCCCGCCATCTGCTCGACGCGCTCCAGCGTGCGCACCAGGATGGACTGCAGGCGCTGCGGCTCGCGCCGGCCCTGCTGCGCCAGCTCAAACAGCGCATGCTGGGCCTGGTCCAGAATCTCGTCCGCGCTGTCTTCGGCCTGGAAGGCCAAGCCCACCATGTGGCCGCCGGTCTCAATGATGCGGCGCAGCACGGACTTCTCCCGCACGATGCGGGCGTAGTGGACCGCGTGGGCTGACGTCGGCACGATCTCCGCCAGCTCCATGAGAAACGGCAGCCCGCCCACGGCATCCAGCGTCCCGCGCCGCCTGAGCTGGTCGCTCACCGTGATCACGTCCACCTGCCGGCCCGAGCTGGACAGCAGCTCTAAGATGGCCAGAAACACTTCGCGATGGGCGTCCCGATAAAAGTCCTGGGCATCCAAGAGCGGCGCCACGTCGTCGGCAGTGGCGGGATCGATCAGGAGGGCGCCCAGCACCGCCAGTTCGGCTTCCAGGTGCTGGGGCGGAATGCGGCTGTAATCCGTGCTCATTCGGCCAGCGCGGCCAGCAGGGCCGCCGCGTCCTCCACCGGGCGCACCTCCACGCCAGGGTCGGCCGGCACGTCCACGGCATTGCCCTTCGGGACCAGCACCAGGGCCATGCCGGCCTGGCGGGCGCCAAACACTTTCTCGGCGATGCCGCCCACGGGCTTCAAGGCGCCCGACAGGGACAACTCCCCCGTCAGCGCCACGTCCTGGCGCACCGGCGTGTCCGTCAGCACGCTCCAAAGCGCCAGGAAAATCGCCGCGCCCGCCGACGGGCCGTCCACCTGGCCCCCACCGACGACGTTCACGTGGAAGTCATGCCGCCCCACCTGCTCCTGGCTCGTTACGCGGCGAAGCACCGTCAGCGCATTGAACACCGAATCCTTCGCCATCGAGCCCGCCGTGTCATTGAAGCGCACCTGACCACGGCCCGGCTTGGCGGGGAACATGGTGGCCTCCACTTCCAGGACGGTCCCCTGAAATCCCGCCACGGCCAGCCCCAGCACGCGGCCCACCTGGCGGGTGGGCTCCGCCCGCACGCCGGAAACACGCGGTAGCCGGGCACTGGCGATGGCCTCGGTCACATGCGCCTCGTCGATGCGCTTGACGCTGGCGTCCCGCAGCAGGGCCAAGCTCAGCGCATCCGCCAGCAGGGTGACCGCGCGCCGCCCCTCCAGCGTGTACTGGGACAGCAGGCTCGCGGCCGCCGGATCCAGGGCCACGTCGATGCGCGATGCGGCCTCTTCGGCAATGTGCCGGATGTGCTCGGGCGCCAGCGGATCGAAGTACACCTCGGCGCACCGCGAGCGCAGCGCGGGCGAAATCTCGTCCGGCGACCGCGTGGTGGCCCCGATAAGCACAAAGTGGGCGGGCGCCCCTTCGGCAAACAGCTTCTTGACGTACTCCGGCACCGACGGGTCCTCAGGGTCAAAGTAGGCGGAGTCAAACGGCACCCGCTTGTCTTCCAATACTTTCAACAACTTGTTTTGGAGAATTGGGTCCATCTCGCCAATTTCATCGATGAACAGCACGCCTCCGTGGGCATCGGTGACCAAGCCGGGCTTGGGCTCGGGAATGCCGCCCTCCGCCAAGTCCCGCCGCGCTCCCTGATAAATGGGGTCGTGCACGGAGCCCAACAGCGGGTTGGCCACCTCGCGCGGGTCCCAGCGGAGCGTGGCGCCGTCCACTTCGACGAACGGCGCCTCGGGCTGGAATTGCCCGAGGGGGCTGGCTTTGGCCGCCTCCAGCGCCAGGCGGGCCACCGTGGTTTTGCCCACCCCCGGCGGACCGTACAGCAAGATGTGCTGGGGGTACGGCGACGCCAGCTTGGCCAGCAGCGCCTTCACCGCCTGGTCCTGGCCAATCACCTCGTCCAGGGAGCGCGGCCGCATGATGTCCAAGGCTGGCCGCGACAGCGTGATGGCGTCCAGCTGCTTCAAGCGCTCCAGCTTGCGCGTCGTCTCGGGGGTTTCGGGACCCCCGTCCTCCTTGAGGATCTGCATGCGGATGTCGCGCACGTATTCTTCATGCCGCACCTGCATGCGCTCAGCGATGCGCTTTTCCAGATCGTCCTCCAGCGTGCGCCGGGCCAGCACTTCGGACAGCTCGTCCTCCAGCCGGGAGAGCTCGTCGATGATGCCGCTCTCCGGCGTCAGCTCCGTGAGCGACGGGTCTTCGTAGACAATCTTTTTGAGGCCCAGGAGCCGGCGCGACGGGTCGTCGTCGCGCAGGTCTTTCAAGGCCATGAGCTTGCCGGCCTTCAGCACCAGGCGCTCGGGGCCGTAAATTTGGACCATGAGATCGTAAAACGCGCGCAGCCGGCGATCCAGGTCCTCCACGACGGCTTCCGAGGGCGGCGGCGGTTCGTGGCTCATGACGGGATCAGGCGCACCAGGATGGGGACGTTCACCCCTTCGTACAGATGCACCGTCGCCTCGTGGTCGCCCAGCGCCTTCATCGCCCCGCCTTCGAGGCGCACGTCCTTCTTGTCGATGTCCAAGCCCCGCTTGGCCAAAGCGTCCGCCACGTCCTGGCTGGTCACCGACCCAAACAGCCGGCCGCTCTCGCCCGCGTTGACCTCAATGTCCACGCGCAGGTCCTTTAAGGACTCGGCGCGCGCCAGCGCGTCGGCCACCCGCTTCTCATGGCGCGCGCGCTCGGCCGCCTGCCGCTCGCGCACCACCTTGAGCTTGCCAGGGGTCGCCCGCTCCGCAAAGCCTCGGGGGATCAGGTAATTGCGGCCATACCCGTCCTTGACGGTTTTGATCTCGCCCTTCTTCCCCAGGTTCTCCACGTCCTGCACCAGGATGATTTCCATCGCATCCCGCCTCCCGTGTGATTCCGGACTCGGTGCCACTGCTTCGGCCTCGCTGGCGCCCTATTCAACCGTGAAGGGCAGGAGCGCCATAATGCGCGCCTGCTTGATGGCCGTCGTCAACTGCCGCTGATGCTTGGCACAGTTGCCCGACACCCGCCGCGGAAGCATCTTGCCCCGCTCGCTGACAAACCGGCGCAGCCGAATCACTTCTTTGAAATCCACCAGCTCAATCTTATCGACGCAGAAGCTGCATACTTTCTTCTTCGGTCGTCGACCCCGTTCTTTGCGCACCTCGTACACCTCCCCTGCCCAACCTGTGCTGACGGCCGCCGGGGCGGCCAGCCGCCCCCGCGCCGCAATCCCGAGACGCCCTTAGAACGGGATGTCTTCAGGCAAGTCCACGTCGTTCCGCCGATCGTCGTCCCGGTCGCCGCTGGCCGCGGCGCCATCGCGCGGGCGGTCCAAAAAGCGCACGTCTTCGGCCACCACTTCCGCCACCCGGCGGCGCTGGCCATCCTGGGTTTCGTAGCTCCGGATCTGCAGCCGGCCATCCACGGCCACCAGGCGGCCCTTCTTCATGTGCTCGGCCACGGTTTCCGCCAGCCGGCGCCATGCCACACAGTCAATGAAATCGGTCTCGCGCTGGCCCCCCTGGGTCTGGTAGGGACGGTCCACGGCCACGCTGAACGTGGCCACCGACACTCCGGACTGACTGGTGACGCGCAGTTCCGGGTCCCGCGTCAGCCGTCCGATGAGGATCACCCGATTCAACATCGCGTTATCACGCCCGCAGTCCTCCCCGCATGACAAAAGGCACCGAATCCTTAGGCCTCTTCCGCCACGGACGCGGGCGCTTCCTCCGACGCTTCGGGCGCCGAAGCAGACGCGGGCGCGGAGGCATCGGCTTTCAGATCCCGGCGCACGATGATGGAACGCAAGACATCCTCGTTGATGTTCAAGCGACGGGTCAGTTCGTTGGAAATGGTGCCTGTCCCGGTGAACGCCTGCACGATGTAGAATCCCTCAGTGCGGCCGTTGATGGGATAAGCCAGATGGCGGCGGCCCCAGCGCTCCAGCTTTTCCGTGGTGCCACCCGCGGTGGCGATCAAGCCGGCCACCCGGCTGATCGAGGCTTCGAGACCCTCTTCGTCCAGGTCCGGACGCAAGATGCACATGAGCTCATAGCGAGCCAATAGTATTTCACCCCCTCCCGTGGACACCCCTGTGGGGCGGCTCCCTCCACCCAGGCGGGAGCAGGAACGGCACGCGTCGCAAGGACGACCGACGTGAGTGTACGCGATTTGCGGCCGAAGAACAAGCAGCGCGCACGGGCCGGCCATCGGGCGGGCTCCCCGAGGCACGCGGGTAGCAGGTAGGTGGGCTGCTCCTATTACCGTGCGAATTACTGTTGATGGTGAGCCGCGCGATAAGGTCCCACCGTTCTTGGGCGGAGATCGTACCCCAGATCCATGGCCACAGCATCTCGGCCGGCTACAATGCGGGCAGCCTGCCGGGTGTCAGCCCGTGTTTTTTGGTCGCATGCGAAAGCGGCCGTAGGCGTGCCATCGCGGACCCGCCACCCGACTTGTGCCTGCGAGGAGGATCGCAATGAATTCCAAGGAGTTCCTGGAATCCCTGGCTCGG
>JAKADP010000002.1 GCA_021820465.1 Bacillota bacterium | reverse complement strand
GCCGGAATCCCGGACGGGGTGCACTACTTAGGCTACGTATCCGATGACCAGCTGGCGACCGCATACGCCGGCGCCGCGGTGGTGGTGTTTCCGTCTCTCTACGAAGGGTTTGGGCTGCCCGCCCTCGAAGGCATGGCCCACGGGGTGCCGGTCGTGGCGTCCAACCGCTCCGCCCTGCCCGAGGTCACCGGCGAAGCAGCGATTTTGGTCAACCCGGAAGACGTCGATGCCCTCGCGGCGGCCGTCATCCGCCTTCTGACGGACGACGGGCTGGCGCGACGGCTGGCCGTCCAGGGGCGCCGGCGCGCTGAGCGCTTCACCTGGGACGCGACAGCGGCCACCGTCCTTGACCTGTACCGGGGGCTGGTGGGCGGATGATGGGACACCGGTGGGACATTCTGATTGATGCCACGCCCCTGCAGTCCGAGCACCGGCTCCGAGGCGTCGGGACGTACACGCGCGAGCTCACCCGCGCCCTCGTGGCGCTGGCGCCCGACCGAATCACCTGCCTCGCCAGCACCGTGGGGCGCCAGTGGCTCCCCGACGAGGTGGCCGCCCACGCCACTTTCGGGTGGAGAGCCCACCGGCCGGCACAGGCATACTGGCTGTACAACGAATTCTTCCTGCACACGGCGCTCCGCCGCGGCCACCCTCGGGTCTTCCATGCCCCCGACTTCAATGGCGTGGCCATCCATCCCCACACCGCCACGGTCGTGACCCTGCACGATGTCATGCCGCTGGACGACCCGCCAGGCCAAGGTTTTTCGGCCCGTCTGAGCCAGTGGCGCTGGCAGGTGTACTACCGCCACCGGCTGCCGCGGGCGCACCACGTCATCACGCTCAGCGAGGCGGTGCGCGACGCGGCGGTGGCGCGGCTCGGTCTGCCGGCCGACCGGGTGACGGTGGTCCCCCCCGGGGTGGGGGCACGCTTCTCCCCAGCCGAGCAAGGTCGCGGCCGCTTTGCCGTCCACCGTCCTTACCTGCTGTTTGTGGGGGGCGGCGCCCCCAACAAGAACCTCGACCGCGTGCTGGCCGCGGTCGCGCGGCTGGACCGCCGCCAGCCCTGGTCCTTGGTGGTGGCCGGCGCGTGGCGGCCGGGTCGGCTGGAGGCGGCGCAGGCACACGCGCGAGTCCTCGGCCTGGCCGACCGCGTGGAGTTTCTGGGGCCCGTCCCGGACGCGGACTTGCCCGGTCTGTACGCCAACGCGATGATGCTGGTGTTCCCCTCCCTGGATGAGGGCTTCGGCCTGCCCCCGCTGGAAGCCATGGCATCTGGCGTGGCCGTGGTGACCAGCCACCGACCGCCGCTCTCCACCGTGGGGCAGGGCGCCGCGCTACTGGTGGATCCCGAGTCCGTGGACGAGCTGGCCCGGGCGCTGGCCCGCCTGTGCCGGAATCCCGGTTGGCGGCGCGAATTGGGGCGGCGTGGCCCCGCGCACGTCCGCCCATTTAGCTGGGCCCAAGCGGCCCGCGACACGCTGGCCATCTACGACCGCGCCGGCTCGTCCGCTCACGGCTGAAATGGGCTTGTCGGGACCGTTTGATAGATGGCGGCCCCGCCGTCGTCGTACACCCGATTCTGGACCGCATAGGGCGGCAGCATCCCGTGCTGAGCCTGCGTGTTGGCCACCACCACGGGCGACCACAAGAAGTTGGCCGTAAGGGGTAGGGGCTTAAAGCCCATCACCACATTGTCGTGGGGGATCACGGGCCAGAGACTCTGCGCCATGTACACCAATCGGTTGTCGGGACCGGTCCAGAGCCCCGCGCCGCGGGCGTGCTCCACAAAGAACCCCACCGCCTGCCGCTCAGCGGGCGTGTAGAAAATCCACTCGTTGGACACCAGCGGGTCCAGCGTCACCTTGACGACGCCCGCCGCCAGCAGCCCGGCCACCACCACGCCCGACCAGCCCCCCGCACCCCGCGCGCGGGGATGCCGCCAAACGGCCAGCAGCCCCATGGCAGCGAGAGGCGCCGCCATCAGGGCAAAGTACGTGAAGTTGCGCACCTCGAGGTTGCTGCCGGCCGCCAGTCCCGTAAAGTCCATGGGGATCGCCACCGCCACCAACAGCCCCAAGGCCAGGTACAGCGCCAACAGCAGCAGGAGCGGGGCGGGAACCCGCCGCCGCACCCACAATCGGCGTCCAAAGGCGACAAACACTACCAGCGACGCGCCAAACATCATCCATCGAAATGAGGCCACCAGCAGATACGCCAGGCGGCCCGCCCATTGGGCGGCCGGCGCCGCATAGGGGTTCGAGTGCACGCGTCCGGTCAGCAGCAGGTGCCACAGCTTGACGGATGCGGTGGACAGCAGGGCGAAATCCTGGGCGGCCGGGGGGTACACCGCCAGCATCACCCACACCACCAGTCCGCCCGCCACCGCCATGCCGGCGCCCAGCCGGGCGGCCAGACGTCCGACACCGGCCGCCGGCCATCTCAGCCGCCGCCGGGCGGCCACCATAAATGCCGCAGCCAAGAGGCCCCCGGCCGCCAGCGTGGAGGCAAAGTAGTCGTTGGTCACGGCATTCATCAGCATGAGGAGAAGAAAGACACCCAGCCACGTGTACTGCCGCACGCGCTCCGCGGTCGGGGCGCCGGCCGGCCGACGGGGGACGCTGGCCGCCAGCGCCGCGAGCCCCAGCAGCAGGATGGCGATGTTCAATTTCTCGTGGTTGCCCCGCACCGCCGAAAACACCAACTCGGGTATGGCCAGCAGCATCCAGGCGCCCAAGGTCGCCGCACGCTCCGAGTGGGTCAGCGCCCGATAGCACAGGTAGCCGGCCAGCAACATCAGGGCCATGCCCACGAACGGAGCCACGACCGTGTTGAACACGGGCGGCGACACGCCGGCCAGCCATTGGAACGACGCCAGCCACGCGGTGTACAGAAAGCCGTGGGGATACTCTCCCGCAAACAGCACGGAGTGCCGGCGGACCGCCATCACCGCGTCCCGTGTGAAAAACGCCGTGTCGTTTTCCACCCACAGGCCTCGGTAGCGGACGACAAACACAAATGCGTAGGCCATGCCCGCCGCCAGCACCACCATGAGGCGGCGCATGGCCGCCTGGTGGTCAACGTTCATCCGACCCTCCCTTGGGTGCGCCCACACGGCGTCCCCGCGCCCGGGGGCCCGTCGTGCCTGAGGACCGGCGGGCTGGCCGCTTGGCGGGGCCAGCGGTGGGAGACGCGTGTCCCCGCCACACGCCAGCGGACAGGCCGGCCAGCAGGAAGAGCCCCGTCAGGAACGCCGCCGTGGCCGGCGGGCTGTCAAACGACAGCGCGGCCAGGTGCGCCCGCCCCGGGCGCCGCGTCGGCGTGACCGGGGTTCGAATGACCGCCCGCTGGCGGTGCGCCGCCACGCGAACCACCAGCAGGTGAGACGACGACACCGCCACCGCCGTGGACGCCCGCCACGTCCCCCCCGCCGGGATCGCCGCGGCCAGCATCGTCTGCCGCCGCCCGACACGGATGCGGACACTGCCGCGCCAGGGACTGGGGCCGGCATTCCAGACGGTAAGCCCCAGCGGGTCCGGCTCGCCCGGATGGGCATGGGCCAAGGTGCCGCGGATCGCGAGATGGGTTGACCCAAGGGGAGCCGGCACCAGACGGAATCGCTCCGTGCTGGCGGTGTAGGTCAGGGCATAGCGTCCGGAGGCCACGTGGGCCGCGACCCCCGGAAGCTGCGAGCGGGCCCCACCCGGTCCGACGGTGACCAACGCCTGAAAGCCGCCGGGCGTCGGCACGACCGCACTCACCTGGCCTGACGCGGCGGTGAGGGCCGCGGCGGCGCGGCGGGGCAGCCACCGACCCAGGTGGCGCGGGTTCTTGCCCTGCTGATACGGCGCCACCTCGTGGACAAACCGCTGCCAGGAGGCCGCATTGGTGGGGGGCAGCACCTGGAACGCGGACGCCGTGAATGGGGCCAACAGCACGGCCAAGCCATGCGGCCCCGCGTAGAGCCACACCCGTCCGTCCAGCGCATCCAGCCGAGATACCGGGCGGTAGCCGCCCGCGCCTTTGGTGAACAGACGCCAGTCATTGATATACGGCCCATCTCCCAGCCGGCGCTCCACCAGTTTGGCCGTGGCGTCGATTTGCCACAGTCCCGCCTGGGCTCCCAGGAGGTGGAGCTTCCCATCGACGGGACTGGCATACAGCCACGGGCGCGCGGCCAGCCCAATCCGATACTCCCCCCGCGTCCCAGCGGGCAGGGTGTGGTAGGCCGAGAGGTCCGGTGCCCCCTGCTCTCCAAACAGGAACAGGGGCCCCACCTGCCCCGCAGGCCATGCATACAATCCCTCGCTGGTCAGATAGGGCTTGGCATTTTGGTCGATGAACGTCGTGACCGGCCAGCGCTCTGCGATGATGCCGGCGGGAAGGGCAGCATAGCCGGGCGCCACGATGGTTTCCCGCCCTCCCATAATGCGCGTATGAGCGGTGATGGTTTGAAATCCCAGCAGGTCGACCTTGTAGTTGAACTCCTGGTTGCCCGGGTGGTCGGCCCAGGAGTACCGCACGGTCTCGCTCGACCGTCCCAAGGCGGCCAAGGCCAAGGGCGTTGGCTTGCGCAGCCCCAATTGGGCCAGTGTATGCGTGGGCTGCCAGTTGACGCGGATGATGAGATTGGGCAGGCCGGTGGCTTTGGGCCCTAGGGTGTAAAGCCCCCAAGGCGACTCGAAGGACGGATGGTTCAGATGCCCCGGCACGACCGGAGTCGGGGAGTAGAACCCGTAGCTACACCCCTGATTGCGGAGACTGACCACTTCGCTGAACTTCGCCACGGTGCCCGCCGCCCAGTTCACCACGATCGGGGGCGTTTCCGTCCCGATGCCTTGCAGAAAGTGCCCGCCGTAGGCCACGTAGGGCCAAAGCGGACTCGGCCCCGGCACCCAGGTGCGCACGGTGGTGCACTCGGGCTCGGCATAGCTGGCACGGATGTGGCCGCCGGCCAGCGGTACAATGAGCCGCCTGTCATCCCAGGCTGGGATGCCGGGGGCGCTGCCGTGCAGATATACCACAAACGCCAGCGGCCCTCGCCGAATCCCAGACAGATACGACCCCGCCCCGGGAGCACCGCCCCACATCGTGTAGACGGGTCCAAACACGTCCACCGTGACATTGTAGTCCGGCAAGCCGCCGCGGGACCACCAGCCGTGCGGGGCCGCCACCACCATGATGGGCTTGAACCGCAACAGCTGGGGCGCGAGCGGCTGGCTCCCGCTGATGGGCACCCAGGTTCGCCCCGGCGGAGCCTCGTACACCCGCGCGAGGCTGGCGCGCCCGTCGTTGCTGAGCCACACCACCAGGCTCGGGCGGCTGGGGCCCCGAGACGGCAAGTAGTACTCGATGACCGCCTGCCCAGCCGCGCCAGAGGCCAACTCCGGCCACGTGGCGCCCGTCAGCGATACAAACCGGGTGTCCACGACCGGGTGGACGGGAGGCGCCGCCGCCCGCGCGCCGCCAGGAAGACAGATCCACGCCCCGACGCACAGCGCCCCCGCGAGGCCCCCTCTCCGCCAGGCGCTTAGGTCCACCGCGGCCGCCTCACCACGAGCTGCCGGACCGCTTCGAGCGCCGCCAGCCAATCCACCAGGACGGCCGACAAGGTCGGTGCCGCCCCCACGGGCAGGCCCGCCCATCTCACGTAGTGCTGGCGCCGCCGGCACGCCTCCCCCAGCAGAATGAGCGCGACACTCCAGACCCCGGGCCACCACCACGCGCCCGCCGCCAGCGCCCCCAGCACGACCCATGGGATAGCCAGCGTTCGGCCCACCGCCCGCACGTCATCCCAGGCGCTATAGCGGCACCCCATGCGCACCACCGTTCCCAGCCATCGGGCCTGCTTCTGCACATAGCCGCCCGGCCGATCCGGAAAGCGCGTGGGCATTTCGCTGGCCGGCTCCCGCCAGATCGATCCTCCCTGCGCCAGCACGCGCTTGGCCAGCGTATAGTCCGTGCCCGTAGGGGCTGGCCAGGAAAATTCCCCTACTTTCTCCAGCATGGCCCGGCGGATGGCCGTGTTGGCGCCACTCAGCCCACGGCTGGGACCGCCGCCCCGGCGGTCCCCGGCGCGCAGGACGGCCCACTGGGCGCGAACTAGCGGCCGGTCCTCCTGATCCTTCAGCGGGCGGACGGACCCCGTTGCCGCGTCGCACCCGCGCTGGAGGCACGCCAGCAGGGGGCGGACCGCGTCGTTGGTGGGCCGGCAATCCATGTCGGTCAGGTAGACGATGTCGCCGGTAACCAGCGGCCAGGCCGCGCGCAGCGCTCCCTGCTTGCCCATCCCGGCCACTTGCTCCTCCAACTTGAGCACGACCTCCGGATGGGTCCTTTGAAAGGCCCGGGCCTGCTCCAGGCTCCCGTCCGCCCCCCCAATGGCCAGCACCAGTTCATCCGCGGTATCCGTCAGGCATTGGTATGCCGCCAGAAATGCCTCCAGGTCGGAGGCCACGTTCCACCCCGCCACCAGCCACGTCACCCGTGACGCCGTGTCTCGACCGGTCATCCCGCCAGCACCTCCCACACCCCACTGGCCCAGGGCTCCCGCTTGTTCCACCGGTACCAAAGTGCTCGGTCGGCCCCGCTGACCATCGTGATGGCCTCCGGCGTCTCCCGCCAAATAGCCGGGCGGCCGCCCACGGCCACCAGCTCGGTGGCCGGCCGCACCGTGGGGGGCGGAGGCGTCGAGGGCATCCCTCCGCTATCGGCCAGCCACCTCAGGACTTTGTCGTTCCACCCCACCGCAGGCGTGACATCCCGGAAGTCCACCGCCCCGTCCCCGCGGAATCTCTCGGCCGTCCGAAAGCCGCCAGTCGGGAGCTGACCCGCCAGCAGACGGTGCTGAACCGCGGCGGGCACCGTCCGCCCCAAAAGCGTCTGGGCCCGCAAGATGTCTGCGGACCCCGCGACCCAGCGGGGGCCCTCGGCCCGCGCACCGCCCGCGTACACCACCTGCGGATAGCTCCCGTCCGGATTCTGCACACGGGTGAGGAAGTCGCCAATCCGCTCGGCCGCTGTCCGGTAGTCGTCGCCGCCCAGCATCTCGGCCGCCAGCAGCAGTCCCGGCACAATGCGGGCATTGTAAAAGGGAAAGAAGCGCCCGTCGCCTCCCCAGCGCGCGGCCTGCTGGTGCACGGCCCCGCTCTCCGGACGGCCCAGCGCCGTCACCTGCAGGCGCAGTACATCGGCGAGGGCGGCGGCCCCATAGGCGAGATATCGCGATTCCCCCGTCGCGGCCGCGTACAGGAGGCATGCCTCCGCCAGCGTCGCCAGCTTGTTGGGCACCCGGCCAACCTGGTGCGGCCGGTCATTGAACCCCTGGGTGACGGGATCCCACAGGTGGACGATCTGGTTGTCCAAGATGCGGCCGGCGGCGGCCGCCCACGCAGGGTGGGGCCACACCCGGTGGGCCGCCAGCAGCCCGGCCGCTGCGGCTGCCTCGTGCGGCGTCCCCAGACTGCCCGGGTTGTTCTCGAACCGGGACGCCGCCAGCGATCCGTCGGACCGCTGGGCGGCCAGCACGTCTTCCGCCGCCTGGGCGAGGCGGCGCTGCCAATGGGCCGCGCCGGTGCGGCGGTACAGCACCGCGTAACCCGCCAAGAGGCCTTCGTAGCGCCAATCCATGCCGGGCCCTCCATAGCGAAAGCATGACTCCCACCAGTGCGGGACGGGTCCCCCGTATCCACCCGCCTGGCGCATCGTGCCGAGCCACGCGTCCAGGTTGGCCACCACCTGCCCCATCGTGCTCACCCGTCCACCTCGTCCGGGGCCCACACCTGCACCCGGTAGTGCGCCGGCCCGCCCACCGCGGCGAAGTGCCGCGGCAGGCTGCGAAAGCAGCGGTCGTGCCACAGCGCCGCGCCCATCCGACCTGTCAGCCACATGCCCACCCCCAGCACCCGCGCGGCGGGCCGATAAATTGCACGCTCCCACTCCAGATGCCAAGCGGTGTCGTGGGGAGGCCGCCGCGCCCAAAAGTGCCGGCGATACTGGAGAAGATACACACGGTCCACCCCGGTCCAGCGGCCCGTGCCAGGCGGTACGCCGAGCCACGCCATTGCCACCCTCCGGCCCTGGGCCCGGCTGAGCGCGGCGCGCTCTCGGACCCCGTCCGCGGCGCCGGGCGACCCCAATACGCACTCCAGCCGGCCCACGCCAGCGGTCTGCACGTCCATGAACAGCGCATCCAGCGCCATGCGCCACGCCCATCCATGGCCGCCCTCCTGGCCCGGGAGCCCCTGGGGCTGCACCACCAGCGACAGCGCCACCTCATTCATGGCCCACCCCCAGCTGTGAAAACACATCCTCGAGCTGGCCCCCCGCCCGATCCCAGGAGTACTGCGCCGCGACGCGCCGCCGCCCCTGCCGGCCCAGTGCCCGGCGCCACGCCGGCCGTCGAACAAGCATCCGCAGTGCGCGGACCAGGGCATCGAGGCGGCCCGGCTCCACCAGGAGGCCGTCCTGGCCCATGCGCACAACCGTCCGCACGCCCGGAAGCGCGGTCGCGACCACCGGCGTCTCGGTGGCCAGCGACTCCAACAGCACGAGCCCAAAGGACTCCGTCGACACGGACGGCAACACGGTGGCGTCGGCGGCGGCGTACCAGGCCGGCAGCCCACTTGGCGCCACCTCCCCGACAAACCACACCTGCCGGCGGACGCCCAGGCGAGCGGCCTCGCCCTCGAGCGCCGCCCGCCGATTGCCATCCCCCGCGACCACCAGCCGCACCGTTGGGTCGACGTGCGGCAGCGCCGCCAGCAGCAAGGGCACATTCTTGAACCGGTGTGCCGCATCGAGCGCCCCCACGAACAGCAGCACGACCGCGTGAGCCGGCAATCCCAGCCGCTGACGGACCTGGCGCTGAGGCTGGGGGCGAAACAAGGCGGCATCGACGCCATGCGGAATCACATGCACGGACGGGTGGGGCCGGCCCCACGTGCGGAAGTGGTCGGCCGACATCACGACCAGGGCATCGGCCCGGCGGAAGAGCCACGGCGTCACGCACGCCTCGTACCCCCAAAACACGCCCGCCTTGCCCCAGGCGGCGGCCGTCGGGCTCCCATCCACCAGCCGGTTGTGCAGCGTCAGCACGAGGCGGCTGCGACCGTGCGCGGTCGCCCGGCCTGCGGCCACGGCGCCGACCAAATCGGGATAGTGGACGTGCACCACCTCATGGCCTGCCAGCCGCGCCGCCAGCCGCGGCAGCCACGCCGCGTTGCCCACGGCCGCGATGGGCGGAAGCCGCTGGACGCGGAATGGCAGTTCCTCCCTGGCGCCCGGCCCATCCGCCTCCCCGGCCATGGCCCGCGTCCACACGGTTACCTGGTGGCCCCGCTCCGCCAAGACCCGAGCGTTGTGGAACGCCACGTGCCCGGTGCCGCCGCGATACGGCGGAAAGGTGGCGGTCACCACCCCAATGTTCACGACGCGCCGGCGGCCAGTCGCCGCACGAGGCCATCATAGAGCCGCCCGCCCCACCCGACGCCCGGCGGGATTGGCGAGCCGCCCTGCCCCCACAGTGGGATCACGTCGCGGTCGGGGACCTCCCGGCGCGCTGCGAGGCGCGCCGCGAGGCGCGCCACCCAGCGCCGGCGGCGCCAAACCCACAGCATGGCCGCGAGGTCGGCCCACACATAGCGGGGGCCGCGCCCGACCGCATACAGCCACAGCGCCATGCTCGTCACGGTCCACACGGCCCGCAGGCGGCGCTGGGTGTGCCGTTCCAGTGCCAGATGAAATGTCAGCCGCCGATTGCGCGCCAGATAAAACCACTTCTGCGGCGGCATCGTGGCGCGGTAGTGATGCACCACCCGGGCTTGGGGCACACAGAACAGAGAAAACCCGCGCGCGCGCGCCCGGAGGGACCACTCCACGTCTTCCCCGTACAGGAAGTACTCCGGCACGAACCCCCCCACCTTCAGCCAATCTTGACGCCGCCCAAAGATGGCGGCACCCGACAGGGCCGCGACCGCCCGCGGGGTGCTGTCCGGGGGGACGGGCCCGTACAGGCCGTCGCAGGTGGCAATGCCTCCGAGGCTGACGGCCAGACCCACGGCGTTGACGCGGCCGTCGGGCAGCAGCAGGCACGGGTTGGCGAACCATCCGGGCTGGAGCGCCGCCCGCAGCTGGTCGATGGCGCCGGGCTCTACCTCCGTGTCGGGGTTCAGCACCAGGACGAACTCGCCGCGGGCTTCCAGCACGCCGACATTATTGGCGGCGCCGTAGCCCACGTTCGCATCCAGCGCGAGGAGGCGCACTGCGGGGTGGGTCGCGGCCAGCCAGGCCTGGGTGTCGTCGCCGGGTTCTCTGGGCACGCCGTTGTCAATCACCAAAACCTCCAGCGGGTCGTCCGTCGCGTGGGCCAGCGTGGGCAAGAGACGCTCCAAATCGCGCCGCTGACGATAGACGACAATCACCACGCTCACGGTGGGCGGCGTCACGTCGGCTCTCCGGACCTGGGGGCCGCCGCGCGCGTGACAAGCTCGCGGATAGCCGTTTGAAAGTCCTCTAGGCGGTGCATCAGCGCACCCGTGATGGCCAGCATCAGGCCCGCCATGAACAGCAGAAACGCTGCTGCAGCATAAATCGGCGACGCGCCGCGCCCCGCGAGAGTCGCGTGCAGGAGCCCCATCCCCATCCAGGTGCCCAGAAAGCCCACCAGCACTCCTGGCAGCGTGAGCAGCAGCAGCGGATGGCGCCGCTCCACTATCCGCAGCAGCGTGTCCACCACGAGGAGGCCATGCCGCACCGGATTTCTCTTCATCGCATCGCGATACCGCACCGTGATGGCCACTTCCACCACCCGGGCGTCTGGAGCCACCTGCGCCAGCCACCACTGCATTTCGGACTCGGCGCCCAGCCCCCGGCTGGTGAGCCGCATGTTGGCCGCCAGCCGCCCCGCCAGCGCGCGGTAGCCCGACTGCGAATCGGTGACGGCGATCCCGCTGGCCGCGTTGGTGGCGACCGTGAGCGCGCGCTGCCCGGCGCGGCGCCACCCTGGCGCCTCACTGGTCCTATCCAGAAAGCGCGATCCAATAACCACCTCGGCCTCCCCGGACAGGATCGGCGCTGCCAGACGCGGGATATCCTCCGGGTCGTGCTGCGCATCGCCGTCCAGCATCACCACCACATCCGCGGCTCGGCGGTGCGCCTCCTGGAACCCCACGGTGAGAGCGCGGGCCTTGCCGCTCTGCTCGCCCTGCCGCACCACCACCGCACCGGCGTCCTCCGCCAGCCGTGCGGTCCCATCCGTCGACCCGTCGTCCACGACCACCACGACGTCGGCATAATGCCGACTCGCCAGCACCACGCTCCCGATGAAGCGCTCCTCGTTGTGCGCCGGGATGACCACCACCACAGAGCCCCGCGCTGGGGGGGCTGCCCAGTTCACGCCGGGCCACGCCGAAGTGCCGTCGGCAGCGATCTGGACACGATCGGCGGCGCCCGCTCCCTCTCCCACATCCATCACATCCCACGTTTACTCCCGTCTCGCTGACATCCATTCGACCCCTTGCATCCCATATCCTGCCATCTAATCGGGGATGGCGAAGTTTTTTGCGCGATCAAGCGGGGCAGGTCGGCCAGCGTCGAGGCGCGGGCGAGCCAGGGCCTGCGCTGGGCCCACGCGGCCCACTCCGATCCATGCCCGGTCCCCACGAGACACGTGCGGGTTCCGGCCGCCCGCCCCGCCAGCACGTCGGTGGCATGGTCTCCCACCATCCAGGACCGACGCAGGTCTACGTCGAACTGCTCGGCCAGCTCGCGCAGGAGGCCCGCCCCGGGCTTTCGCCCGGCGCAGTCTCGGCGGTATTCGGGCACACTGCCCCGAGGATGATGCGGACAGTAGCGAATGCCCTGCAGGTGCACCCCCCGAGCGGCCAACTGGTTCGTCAGCGCGCGGTGAACCGCGTCCACCTGATCCACCGTGACGAGGCCCCGGGCCACCGCGGCTTGGTTGCTGACCACAAAGAGCAGAAAGCCCATGGCCCGAAGCCGCGCCAAGGTGGGGATGCTGTAGGGATAGAGCCAATCGGCTGAAAACGCGGCGACGGGTCCCCGCTCGTCCACCAGCGTGCCGTCGCGGTCCAAAAAGACGGCGGCGCGGCTCATGCGCCGGCCAGCGTCCGCTCGACCACTTCGGCCAAGATGTGGCCCAGCGTGATGTGCGCCTCTTGGATGTGCGCCGTGTCCTGCGACGGCACCGCCAGCGTCACGTCGGCCATGGCGGCTAGGGGGCCGCCGGCCTCCCCGGTGAGCGCCACCACGCTGACGCCCAGGGTCCGCGCGGACTCGGCTGCCCTGAGGATGCTGGGCGACCGGCCTGACGTGGACAGCGCCAGCAGGACGTCGCCGCGCTGCCCAAACGCCTGAAGCTCCCGGCTGAACACCCAGTCGTACCCGTAGTCGTTCGCGATGGCCGTCAGCGCCCCCATGTTGGCGCCGAGGCACAGCGCCGGCCAAGCGTCGCGCTCGCGGCGGAAGCGCCCTAGCAGTTCTTCGGCAATGTGCTGCGCATCGCACGCACTGCCGCCGTTGCCGCACACGAGGAGCTTGTGCCCGGCCCGCACCGCGCCCGCCACCAGCGAGAGCGCCTGCTCCACCGCGCCGTCCCACCGGGCATCGCCCAGCAGGCGCTGTTTCACCGCGACGCTCTCAGCCACCCTCTGACGAGCCAGGATAGCCCACGGCCCCCCTTCCGCGAGGGCGAATTCCCCCCTGAGCATGGTTCACGCCTCCTTCCGACTCCGGTCGCCTGCCTGTCCTCAAAGTCCCTCACCGGCCGCTAGGCCATGAAGCCGCGCAGTCGGGCCCCCGCCGCCGGCCCAGCCCACCAAGTCCTAGGCCCCCGCGGGTCAAACAGCACGCCCGGCGCCCGGGCCCCGCCCACCGCTTCCAGGGCGCCGAGGACACGGGACCGCTGGCGGTCGGGGACGTACACCAGGAGAAATCCCCCTCCCCCGGCACCCAAAATTTTCCCGCCCAGCGCACCTGCACCCCGGGCGGCCGCGTACAGCGCATCAATCTGCGGATCGGTCACCCCCACGGCGAATTGCCGCTTGGCGGCCCATCCTTCGTGGAGCAGGGCGCCAAAGTCATCGAGCCGTCCCCGCACCAGGGCGCGTCGGAGGTCGAGGGCGACGCACTTGGCGCGGTCCAAGGCGGCTCGTGTCTCGCCCTGCCCGGTGCGCACGTTGTGAATCTGCCGCTCGAGAATGCCGCCCGACACATGCGTCTTGCCCACATACCACAGCACGAGGCGGCACTCCAACTCTTCCAGTACATCGCGGGCCACGGCCACCGGCTCGACGCGGACCGCCTGTCCCGGCCCAAACTCCATCCAGTTGAGCCCCCCCAAGGCGGCGGCGTACTGGTCCTGATACCCCCCGGCAATTCCCAGATCCTCCCGCTCGACGCGATACGCCAGGCGGGCCGCTTGCTCCCACTCGACGTGCACCCCCAGCACCCGCGCCACTGCCAGGATCGTCGCCACGACCACTGCTGACGAGGCGCCCAGTCCGGAGCCGGCAATGGCGTCGGACTCCAGCTGCACGGACAGCCCACACCGCCACGAGGGGTCTACGCGGTGTACGACCGCCTTCACCAAATCCAGGTTCCCGTCGTACAGCGGATCCCCATGGATGCTGAACGTGGTGTTCGTGCGGCAGTCCACCGAGTGCACGGCCACCTCCGACGTTCCCTGGGGGGCGACGGTGGCCACGACATACCGCGCGATCGTTGCCGAGAGGGCCACTCCGCCCGCCTGCTCTGAGTACGGCGCGACGTCCGTCCCCCCGCCGCCGAAGCTGACGCGGAGGGGCACGCGGCTCCGAACCATGCCGGCCGGCCCGCCCGGCGCGCCCGGCCCGTCAGCAGCCATGGAGCACCGCGACGGCCCGGTAGCGCCGAGGCGTTCCCACGTCGACCGCGGCGTGCCAGGGGTAGGCCCACACCCGCCCCCGACACTCCGCCACGAGGCCGGCCAGCACGGTGTCCAGCGACCCCGGGCAGGTTGCGCGGTCCAGGGCCGCGCCGGCCATGACCGACAGCCCAGCACTGCCCAAGGTCCCGGGCTCGGACAGGCCGCGGCCCATGCGCCGCACCGGCCCCGGCAGCGTGGGGGCAAGGAGGCCGTCGGCGTCCCGGCGCATGGCCGGAATCGCGGCCGTCGTCACCCAAGCCCGCGACGAGCGATGGCACCGCAGCAGCCCCTCCAGGTCCCCAACCAGCAGCGTGTCGCCGTTCGCCACCACCAGCGGGTCACTCAAGGCCGCCCCCACCCCGCGGCGCAGGTGGGCGAGCGCGCCCCCGGTCCCCAACGGCTCCGGCTCCACCTGCACCCGCACCTGCGAATGGGGATAGCGCGCCGCGACGTGGTGGCGCACGCGGTCACCCTGGTACCCCGCCGCCACCCACACCCGGTCAATGAGCCCACCGGTCAGCAGCCACCGAATCACATGATCCAATACGGCCGTCCCCCCGACCGGCAGCAGGCACTTCGGGCCGTCCGTCACCCTGCGGATCCGAAGGCCCTGTCCTCCTGCCAGCACCACAGCGTCCATAATTTCTATAATCCCCCTTTAGTCCCAGTATACGCCTGTTCCTGCACCGATAATAGTCCGTCGAGGATGTTCCTCCACACTCGGACGCCGGGAGCCCGCCGACCCCCGCGCAGGCGCTCGCAGACGGCCAAGCCTGCCACGTACAGGACCGCCGTCGCGGCCGCGTCAAGCGGGAGCCCCCAGGCCGCCGACGCGGGCGCAGGCAGGCCATAGGCCACCACGATGGCGGCCGCGCTCGCGATGGCCATCGTGGATAGCCCCACCCGCCCGTCCAAGGTCCACGGCACGCACCGCCGCGCGTCGCGCCAAATGAGGACCGCATATACGGAATAGCCGGCCAGCGTCGCCCAGGCCGCTCCCATGTACGGCCATCGGGGCACCAAGAGGACCGTGAGCAGGAGCCCGACGCCTGCGGCCACGGCCGCGTCCTTGACCATCCATGCGGTGCGCTCATGAAGCTCCAGGCTCTTTTGGCCCACCCGGGCAAGCCCCCACAGGACCATGGCCGCCAGGATAGGGCCAAAGACCCCGACCCCGCCCCGAAAGGCGGCACCCAGCAGCAGCGTGGTTAGAGGGCGGCTGGCCGCCCAGACAACCGCGGCCGCCCCCAGCGAAAGCCTCAGATAAAATGTTGAGACGGCGGTCAGGCTCCTGGCCATGGCGGCTCGCCGCTCTCCCGCCCACTGCCGGGCCAGCACCGGCCACGCCGCCGTGACCATGGGCATGTTCAACAGGCCCACGGATTGACTGGCGAGGTTGTAGTTGACACTGTAGACGCCCACCGCCCGCGTCCCCGCAAGCCACGCCAGAATGTAGCGGTCCCCGCTGCTCAGGAGCGACATCGCCAGAAACCAGGGGGCCAGCGGCACGCCGTACCGCAGAAATCGGCCCAGCACCTGGCGTGCGGCAGGTCCATCCATCACCAGGCGGAGCGGGCGGGGACCCACGAGGCCCACGCGGCGCACCACCAGCGGCAGCACCAACAGCGACGCCGCCACCTGCCCCAGCACCAGGTATACGACGTGCGGCCCCGCCCAGAGCACAAGGCCGCCCGACACCCCTACCGACAGCACGGCCAAGCCGATGACCGCCGCCGTGTACGCGCGTGGGCGGAAGTTCGCGGCGAGCATCGGCAGGAGCGCCGTGCTCACGGCGGACCCTGCCACCAGGAGGCCGGCGGCGCCCCACAGCGCCAGGCGGCCCTCCGGGCCTCCTCCCATCAGCGCCGAGACGGCGAGCCCGACCACGAGGATCCCGAGGGCCCCCCCTGCGGCCGCGGCCACCAGCACCGTCATGACGGTTCGGTAAAGCAACTCCTGCCCGCCAGCGCGGTACTCCGACGCGAACCGGCTGGCCGCTTGCCCACTGGGCTGCCCCAGCACCGTGCTCATCGGGCCCGTGACGGACACCACTAGACTAAAGAGCCCGTAGGCCGCGGGCGAAAACAGCCGAGTAAACAGCACGGTGCCGACCACCGCGCACAGCGCAGGCACCACGGAGGCCGGCAGGTAGCGGAGCACATCCCGCGGCAGGCGCGCCACGCCCGGCCCCGGAGCGGCGGAACGCCCAGGCTGGCTCACGGTCCCCATCGGGCCGCCGCCGCCAGGCCCCTGCCCCGCCGCCGCACCAAAACGCCGGCGCCGGGGTCCCACTCAGCGGTCCGGCCCCCCAGGGTGATGGTGAAGCGGGTGGACCCGGGCCGCCATCCCGGCTGGGCTTGCACCAGGAGCGGCGCATCCGGTGCGACGTCCCGCGGCAGCTGAAGGATGAGGCTGATGGCGGCGGCACTCGACGGCGCCCTAAGGCGCACGGGTACGGTCACCGCGCCCCCCACCACCGTGCGGGCGGGCGAGGCGCCTGAGGTGACCGTGACCGGCGACACGAAGCCTGTGGCGCGGACCACCCGCGTGCCGCGCGGCACCACCACCGACACCCAGCCTTCATACGACCCCAGCAGCCACGCATTCTGGGCCGTGACGCGGCGGCGCAATGTGAGCACCAGGCGCACCTGCTCACGACGGCCCACCACCGTGACGGCTGCCCGCTGCCCGAGGTACAGGTTGTCCTTCAATCCGCCAAAATTTTGATTCACCAACATCAGATAATTGCCCCCGGCGGGCGTGGGCCACAGCGCCCCGCTCCACCCGAGCGCTCCCGCCAGGCGTGCCAGCGCCCTGCCGCCGGGCTCCCACAGCACGCCCCCTGACCGCACCCCGGCCCCCAAGGCGGCCACGAGGGGCAGGCTGGGCACGCCGCGCGGCATCAGGCGGGCAGCCAGCTCCCGCATGACGGGACCCAAGAAGGCCATGCGGGGCACGCCGGGCACCTGATCGCGCTCCGCCAGCTGCTCCAGCTGCCGCGGCGCGGTGGCCGCCGTCAGGACGACGCGTCCCGCGGGCGAGGGTACCGCGACCGGCCCGGACAGCCCAAAAAGCGTCGCAATCCACCAGGAATTCACCAGGACGGCGCCCACAACCGGAGGCGCGCCCGGCACCGACCGGTACAGCCGCAGGATGGCCGCGGTGCTGGCCGGCCCCCCCAACCGGTCATTGGCGTTCAAGAGGCTCAAGCGGGACTCCCCGAAGAACCGATGCAGCAGGGAGCCTGCGGGCACACGGACCCGCACCCGGCGCGACAGCGCTTGGATTCCCCCGCCAAAGCGCAGGGCCGGGCGGCCCTGCCTCAAGGTCAGCCAGCCGTAGGCCACCACCAAGCCGCCGGTGGCGCGCAGTTCGGCCGCATCCTGCAAAAGCACCAGGTAGCGGGCGGGGTGGGGAAACCCCAACGCCTCCGCGAGGGGACGGCGCACCGCCGCCAGTCGGCTCAGCAGGGGCGCCGCGCGCGTCACCGCGCGCCTCCACTGGGCAGGCACCGGGAGGTGGCGGGCGGCTTGACTCAGGTCCCGGAGGCCGAGGGCGCTCTCGGGGAGTTGTGCCAGCGCCACGCGCACGGCCTGGGAGATCCCCGCTCTCCGACCTATCGCCGCGCGCCACACCGTTGCAGCCGCGCGGGCCACCTCGAGAGACCCCTGGATCCCGTCCCGGAGGGTCCGGTCCGCCGCGCCGACGGCGGGCCACTCCCCTTCGTTTCCCAGCCAGTCCAGGGCCCAAGCGGCGGTGAGGAGGTCGCCGCTCACGCGAGCCAGGTTGGTGCTGACCGCACGCACCAGCGGCGCAGGCGGCGCGGGGGCCACGAGTGCGGCCTCGGCGGCGCTCCGCTCCTGCATGAGACGGGCGGTGGAGCCCGCCGCGCTGTGCAGCGACCACGCCAGCACGGCTAGGGGCGTCCCCGGCCACACCGTGAGCGCCAGCAGCGCTGCACCGATTACCCACGTCCGCCTCACCGAAGTTCACCACCCTCCCGCGCGTCTGCCGCCCCCACTTTCGAGCGACTGTGCCATGGATCGGCCCGCGGTTGTGGCGAATGGTAGGAGCTGGTCCATCCTTTTTTCCGACAGCAATCGCCGGCCTTCGCCCTCGGGTCCACGGCTCCGGCGTCCCCCGCACGCTGGCGCCCAGCGCGCCGCGCGCACTATAATGGCCGCAATGTTTGAGGGGGTTTCGCCAATCGACGGGCAGCCGGGCAAACGCCAGGCACCCGGGCGGCGTTTAACGGTGGGGGGCACATCATGATTGAACGGGAGCAGAAGCGGGCGGTTCGGCGGGCCTGGGTGATGGGGGGGGTGCTATTGCTGGCGCTGGGCGCCATCGCGGCACGACTGGAAACTCTCCAAGTAGCCCACGCGGCCTACTATCGGTCGCTCGGCCAGCAAGACTACCTGCGGACCATTCCCGTGTCCGCCCCCCGCGGCCAAATCGTCACCAGCGACGGCATGGTGCTGGCCAGCAATCAGCCCGCCTGGGAAATCGAGTGGATGAATCCCTCCCAAGGGGCACTGCCGCACGGCGAAGCCGTGCGGCTCGCCGCGCTGTTGGGCGAAAGCCCCAAGCAGCTCGATGCCACCGTGACCTATCAGGAAAAGAACAATCCCCCGTTTTGGCCGGTGGTGCTGGACCCGGGCCAGGGACTCTCCCCGACGGCCATCACCCATTATCAGGAGAACCGCGGCCAGTATCCCGACATTCACCTGCTGGTCACGGCGAAGCGCTCGTACCCGCAGGGCAGTCTCTTCGGGAACTTCGTGGGCTACGTGAGCCAAATCAATGGGCCGGAGATGAAGGCCCACCCCAGCCAGGGATACACAGCGGCCTCGCTGTTTGGCCAGCAGGGCCTAGAAGCCGAATATCAGAGTCTGCTGCGCGGCCAGCCCGGCCAGCAGCTGGTTCAGGTCAACTCCGCGGGCCAGTTCCTGAAGATTTATGGGTCCAAGCCCCCGGTCCCGGGGGATACGATTCATCTCACCATCAATGGGCAGATGGAAAAAGTGGCCACGCAGGCGCTGCAGTTTGTGATGCACGCCATGCAGACGAGCCCAGGCTCGCCGCACTCGCCCCGAGCCACCAAAGGCGCTGTGATTGTGCTCAACCCCGAAACCGGCGCGGTCTTGGCGGCCGTGAGCCTCCCAACCTACAACCCGGCCTTGCTAGAGCCCCCCGCCTCCAACGCCTACGTGAGCCAGCTCAACAAAACCGGCGGCTGGGTGAACCGGGTGTACCAGGGCCAGTACGCCCCGGGCTCGGTGTTCAAGCCCATCATCGCGGGCGGGGCGCTGGCATCGGGCGTCATCACGCCCAACACCATCGTCGTGGACCACGGGTACTTCCCGCTGGACCCCACGTTTAAGAACTGGTACGCCCCGGGGTTTGGCCCGGTCAACTTGGAGCGGGCCATCGAGGTGTCGGACGACACCTATTTTTACTGGGTGGGCTACTGGATGGGCATCCAGCGCATGGACCACTACCTGTCGCTGTACGGCTTGAACTCCACCACGGGATTGGACATTCCTGGCGAGGTGGCCAGTCAGATGCCCACCCCGCAGCGCTACCAGCAGCTCGAGGGCCAGCCTTGGACGTGGGGCCAGAACCTCAACACCGCCATTGGGCAGGGCATCTCCGACTACACCCTGATTGGCCTGGCCCGGGCGGAAGCGGCCGTGGTCAACGGCGGCACCCTGTACCAGCCGCACTTCCTGTCGTATGTCACGTCGCCCAGCGGCAAGGTCATCGAGCGGTTCCAGCCCGTGGTGCAGCAGAAGCTCCCCATCAGCCGCGCGGACTACCACGTGATTCACGTGGGCATGGAGCGCTCGGCTCAGCGCCCTCTGGGCACCGGGTACGGCGCGATGAAGGGCATTCCCATGTACGTCGGCACCAAAACCGGGACGGCCCAGCGCGTCAACAGCCCCGTCAACAACGCGTTCTTCGAGACGTTCGCGCCCGCGGCCTCGTACGCCGCCAGCGGACCCCTGCCCACGCCCAAGCTGGAAATTCTCGTCTACATCCACGACGGCGTGTTTGGCGCCTACTCCGGCTTCGTCGCGCGGGCCATTTACGACCAGTACTTTCACTTGAAGGACCCGTACGCCAAAACCTGGTTCGACACGGTGTATGGCGCCAACTATCCCTGGCCCTTCAGCTGGACCGGCAAGCCGATGAACTGACGCCCACGCCTGCCGGTGCTATGCTGAGGCGACGGCATCCGAACCGGCCGCCGCACCATCCGCAAAGGAGCACCGGACATGAGCGGGCTGTACATTGTCTTGGCCATTGTGGTTCTCTGGGGACTGCTGTCGCTGAAAATTATCAAGCAGTGGGACGAGATGCTGGTGTTTACCCTGGGCCGCTATGTCGGCAATCGCGGCCCAGGCATCCGGTTTGTGCTGTTCGGCTTTCAGCGCGCCATGATCATCGACAAGCGCATCACCACGACGGAGTTTCGCACCGAGGGCACGCTCTCCAAGGACAAGGTGCCGGTCACGCTGCTGGCCGTGCTGTTTTGGCGGGTGGCGGACGTCACGCGCGCGGCGCTTGAGGTCAAGAACTACCAAGCGACCATCGATCTGGCCGCCCAGACCACGCTGCGCGACATCGTGAGCCGCAGCGACCTCGAGCAGCTGCTGTCGGACCAGCGGCAGCTGGACGAGCGCATTGCCGAGCAGATTCGGGAGCGGGCGGAGTCGTGGGGCATTGCGGTGCAAAACGTGGAGATCCGCGACATCGAGATTCCCGCCTCCCTGCAGGACGTCCTGTCCCGCAAGGCGCAGGCGCAGGCCGAAAAAGAAGCGCGGCGCATTTACGGGGAGGCCGAGGTCATTGCGGCCGAGGAGTTCGTGAAGGCGGCGCGCCTTTATGAGCATTCGACGACCGCCTTCCGGCTTCGGGGCTTGAATGTGCTGCTGGAAGCCGTGAAGTCCGAGCAGAACACGCTGCTGTTCATTCCCACCGAGCTGACCGACATGCTGCGCGGCATTGCCTCGACCGATGCGCGGGACATGGCGCCAGCCCCGGATCCGGAGCCCACGGCTAGCGCGTGAGGGGATCGCGGGGGCGCGGCTCTCCCGCCGGCCCTTCGGGGCCGGCGGGCGCTGCGGCCAGCGCATTGACTTCCGCACCCACCAACAGCAGAAAGCCAAAGAGATAGAGATACAGCAGCAGAAGAATCATCGCGCCCAGCGTGCCGTACACCCCAAACGTGTTGACCCGGGTGGTGTACTGCCGGAAGGCAATCGACAGGACAGCCCACGCGATGAGCGCCACCAACGTGCCCGGCGTATACCAGCGAAAGCGCTGCGGCCGGTCCGGCGCGACGGCGTACAGCACGGACAGTGCCACCCACAACATCGCGGCCAGCACGCCCCAGTGCAGCACCGCCAGTGCCAGCCGCGGCGGCGGGCGGTCCACCACTGCCGTGGCCAGCCCGCTGATGGCTTGGGGGCCCAGCACCGACAGGGCCAGCCCCGCCACCAACAGCGACCCGACGGTCATGCCCAACAGGACGGACAAGCCGTAAAGTTCCCAGGATCGCCGGCGGAACGGGAAGCGAAATTCGTACGCGTGGTTCACCGCGTCGATGACTTGCCGAAACGCGCCCGACATGCCCCACACGAAGCCCACAAAGCCTAGCGACAGCACGGTCGGGCTCTTGTGGCGCACGACCCCCGCCAGTGCGGCGGACACGAGCCCCAGCACGTTCTTCGGCACCACGCCCGCCAGGGGCGCGGTCAGGACGCCCACCGGGTCGCTGAAGCGCAGGAAGGCGAGGAGCGCCGTGGCAAACAGCAAGAGCGGCAGGAGGGCGAAGGAAAAGTTATACGACAGCGCGGCGGCATAGGCGCCGACGTCGTCCCGCGCCACCCGCTGCGCCAGCTGCTTCAGGTAGCCCCACGCCGTCTTCACGACACCGGCACCCAGGTTCGACCCCCGTCGGAGGTGGTATAGACGCCGGTATTCACCACCACCACGGCGGCGGTCGGACTGTCAAACGCGAGCGACCGGATCAGCACGCCGGCGGGCATGGCGCGTGCGACCCAGCTTTGGCCGCCGTTGCGCGTGAGCCAGTATCCGTTGGCGGACCACATCCACCCCAATCGCGGCCCGAGGAACCGCACCATGGTGGGCGCGGCCATGTTCAGGACCGGCGGCAGCTGAGACGGCATCCAGGTGGCTCCCCCATCCGTCGTGCGCCACAGGTACACGGCGCCGGGAGCCACGTGCACGCGCTTGCCCCCCGGGCCCCGCACGGTGGCGCCCGC
This sequence comes from Bacillota bacterium, assembly GCA_021820465.1. Classification (GTDB taxonomy): domain Bacteria; phylum Bacillota; class Sulfobacillia; order Sulfobacillales; family JAIMBI01; genus JAJZWV01. The sequence continues at coordinate 90,243 of JAKADP010000002.1, read as the reverse complement.
GGGCCGCCCCAGAGCGAAGCCCACCCTGGGCGCCTGACACGCCACGCTGGTGGCCGCGAACGGCAAGTGCTCCGCGGGTCCCACGCTCCTCCCGCCATTGGTGGTCACGCGCACCGTGCGCCGGCCCATGAGCACAAAGCCATAGCGGCCACAAGCCGACGCATCGGTAGCTACGGCGGCTCCGGGCAGGGCTGGCGTCTGCCAGGTTCGGCCGCCGTCTCGACTGACGTACCAGCGGGGATCCACCGCCCAGAGCGTGCGGGAGGACGCGGACACCAGAGTGCGGGCGGGCCCGGGTAGGTAGCCCACCGTGGTCCACCCCCGCCGCCCGGGCGTGCCCGCCATAACCGCCGTGGGCGCGCCGGCCTCGCCCACCCCGTAGCCCTGCTGAGCCGTGGGCCACACGACCGCGGTATGCGGGTTGGGCAGCGGATACAGGGAGGACCATGCGCCCCGGGCGCTCACGGCCCACGCCCGGCCCGCCGACAGCAGGTAGACCTGGCGCCCCATGCGCCCCAGCGAGGCGACGCCCTGGCCGGCCGCTATCTGTGGGCGGCGGGCCACCGCCCACGCACGGCCCCCGTCCCGCGTCACCCAGAGCCCGGCACGCGTCCCCAAGTACCCCACGGATCCGCTCACGAACGTGAGGCCCGTCACCTCCCCGGAGGCCGCCGTGCCCGCCAGCGCCCACCGGAGGCCCCCGTCGTGGGTGACCCACACAGCCGTCGCCCCGGTGGGGTCGGATGCCGGAGGGCCACACGCCAGATAGCCGCCGCCGCGCGTCACAAAGCTCACCGCGACGGAGGTGGGGGATCCCGGGCAGGGGAACGACCGCGAGACCCAGGTGGCCCCCCCGTCCGCACTAAACCCGAGCACCCACGGCTGGCGCCCGCTCTTGGCCACGCGGTACCCCCACTCCGCCGACACGAACGACAGGCTGGCCAGTTCGCGGCGATGGGTGGCATACGTGGTGGACCACCGCCGCCCGCCATCGCGGGTGCGCAGCAGGGCTGAGGTTTGGCACTGCCCGACGCCGCACCCATTTTCCACCGCGTATCCCTCGCGTGCGCTGAGAAACTGCAGCGCGGTCACGGGCAGGCCCGTCCGGTAATGCTCCCGCCAGGTCCGGCCGGCGTCCTGGGTTTCCAAGAGGCCACTGCCCCCGCCCGGTCCCTGCGTCACACCCCACCACGTGCTGCGGCTCATCACCACGATGCGCCGCAGCACCAGGGGCCCGGGCGCGGGCCCCGGCCAAATCGTCGGCAGCTGCTCGGCCCGCAGCACCCCCGGATGGAAGGGAGGAACCGGCGGGGGCGGCCCGAGGGCCGCCCAGCGGCAGCCCCCCGCCCCAGTGGCCACCGCGGCCAGCATCACGGCTCCCACGATCCACCGCGCCCGGCCCCCCACCGACACCCCTCCTGCCTGCCGCTCGCCTTGCTCCTTAAACGCCTCTAGGGCGGCTTGGGATTCACCGTGCCGCCAGAACGTCCGCCAGGGGAGCCCAGCGGACGCCCAGCCCCGCCAGCGCATCTTTCACCAGCCGGGCCAGGCGCGGCGCGTCGGGGGTGTCGCCGTGCACCACCAGCGTATGCGGCGCCACCGAGATCCACTGGCCGCCCATCGCCCGCACGCGTCCTTCGCAGGCCAGTGCTCGCGCTTGAGCCACCACCTCCGCCGGATCGGTCAGCACGGCGCCGGGTTCTGTCCGCGGCACCAAGGTGCCGTCGGGCGCATAGCGCCGGTCCACATAAGCTTCCACCGCCACCGGCAAGCCCGCGGCCCGCGCGGCGCCGGCCAGCGCTCCTCCTGCCGCCACCACCGGCAGGCGGCCTCCGGCCTCCGCCACCCCGGCCACGATGGCCTCCGCCACCGCCTGGTCGACCAGCGCCCGGTTGTACAGCTGGCCGTGCGGCTTGACGTGCTCCAGGCGGATGCCCGCCGCCCGGCAGAACGCCGAGAGCGCGCCGACCTGATACACCACGGCCGTGCGAATCTCGTCGCGCGACAGCTCCAGATTCCGCCGCCCGAACCCCTCCAGGTCCCGGTAGCCCGGGTGCGCCCCGACGCCCACGCCGCGGGCGCCCGCCAGGCGCACGGTGCGGTCCATGACCATCGGATCGCCGGCATGAAACCCGCAGGCCACGCTGGCCGACGTCACGACGCCGAGCAGCACCTCGTCATCGCCCATCCGCCACCGGCCAAAGCTTTCCCCTAAGTCCGCCGTCAGGCTCATTTCCATCCCCTCGACCCTCCTCCACCTTCCCTCGATCGCCACGGCGCCCCGGCCTGCAGACGCGCCCACGCCTCCCGCGCCTCCTCCTGAGATACCACCACCATCCGCAGGGGGGCGCCCGGCACCGCCTGCGCCAGCACCGGCCGATCTGCCGCGGCCACCACGGCCGGGACGGGATACCCTCCCAACACCCCCCGCGCCGCCATCAGAACCAGGCAAGTGCCGTCCGGTGTCAGCTGCACCGCCCCCGTCACCATCGGCATGGACAGGTGGCGGTCCCAGTCCGCCGGCCACACGCGGGGGAGGGTCTGGCGGTCCACCTCTTCGGGATCGAGACGGACCCCCACCCGGTCCGACCGCACGGACACGTGGTACCGGCCGGCCGCCAGCCACTCCACCAAGCCACCGCCTGCAGACGGGCCCTCGGTGACGCGCACCACGTCGCGCACCAGGCAGGTCGTCCCTGCCGCGTCCGCCCAGACCGCGGGGCCCCCGGCCGCGCCCAGTGGCAGCCGGTCGCCGCGCCGCAGAGCCCGCCCGAAGCCCGCCGCGGGATCCACCGACCGGCTGCCCATCCAGGACGCGCTGGCAATGCCGCCGTCCACGGCTAAGTAGAGGCGCGCGCCCACCCGGGCCGCACCCGCCGCCAGTTCGCCGCCAGGAGGAACCCGCACCGCGTGGCCCGGGGGAACCGCCACTCCGTCCACGTGCACTCCCATGTCAGCCCCGGCCGTCGCCACGACGGCCCCGTCTGGAAACCGAAGGGCCGGCCCCAGCAGCGTGGCTTCCAGCACAGCCGCCTCTAAGGGATTGCCGACTAGCGCATTCGCCCACCCCGCGGCCCAGGCGTCCATGACGCCGCCCGGCGCCACCCCCACGGCCGGGCCGGCCGGACGGCCCTGGTCCTGAATGGTGGTGGCCAGCCCCCCGTCCAGCACCTCGACGACCCGGCCCACCTACTCCCTCCCACCATGCGCCAAGGCGGCAAACTCCTCGGGCGGCACGGGCCGAAACCACAGCTCATCGCCTGGGCGATACGGCGTGGGCGGGTTTGCGGTGGGGTCAAACAAATTCACGGGCGTGGTGCCCACCACGTGCCATCCGCCCGGCCCGGGCCGCGTGTACACGCCGGTCTGCCGCCCGGCGACCGCCACCGAACCCGCGGGCACGCGGGCCACCGGCCGATCGCGCCGCGGCATGACCAGCACATCCGGGAGCGGACCGGCGTACGGAAACCCCGCTTGAAACCCCAGGCAATACACCTGGTAAGGTCGGTTGGCGTGCAGGCGCACCACGGTGTCGGGGCGAAGGCCCACGTGGTGGGCTAGGGCGTCGAGGTCGGGCCCTAAGGCTCCGCCGTAGCAGACCGGAACCTCCACGCGGCGCGGGGCCGCCGGCGGCTCGGTGGCCCACGCCGCCCACCGAACGCGCGACAGCACAGCGTCGGCGGTCAGTCGTTCGGGGTCAAATTCCACCAGCAGCGTATCAAACCCCGCGACGGCCCCCAATGCGGCCTCACCCCGGGGGGCCGGCCGCCGGAGCGCCCTCGCCAGCCGATGGATTCTCTGGTTCTGCGAGCGGTCCAGCCCGCCACCCCACTGCAGCAGCAGGGCTCCCTCCCCCATGGGAACCACCGCGTGCCATCCATCTGCGGGCACCGGCGGCCAGCCGCCGTGCAGGGTGCTCGAGCTTGCCGACCCCGCTTCTTCGCCAGCTGCCACGCCCACCGCCCCCTCCCGCCCGCTCGGGTCCCGACCCCACACCGATCACGTCAGAGCGCCCAATCCTCAACCGACCTCAACCGAATACTCGCCAATTTCCCGCCGGCGGCTTGCCGGTCCACTACTTCATGGTAACATGTGATCTGGTAGGACCACGTGCCGTGACTACGACCGGTAAGTGCTCAGGCACAGTGGATCGGGAGCAATACCTCAAAATGCCGTGATATTGCGAATCAGTGTGGAGGCAAGCCCGAAGTGAGCCGGTGGCCGCCGTGGCATCCCGTCGGCGAGCCCTGGCAAGCGGGCATCGGGCGGCAGCAGACCCGAGCGCGCCGCGACAAATTGGAGGAGGACGACAGATGGCTGTGCTTGATGACTTCCGGCAACTGACCGATGCACTGTGGCGCGGGGTGCCCGACAGCTACGACCTGCGGCCCTTCATGGAGGAGTTGGCTCGAGCGCTGGGGTGCGCCGTGGAGGTGACGGCCCCGCTGGGCGAAACGCCCCTCAGCGCCGGGGGCTCGGGAACGGCCGCCGGACGCACCGCGACGCCCAACACCAAGATGGTCCTGCAGGGGCCATCCGGCCCCGCCGGCATCCTGACCCTGCATCGGCCCGAGTCGGGCCTCACCCCCGACGATTGGCTGCTGGCGGAATACGGCTCCACCATCATCGCCCTGGTGATGGGCCGGGCGCGGGAGGTGCGCTCCGCCAACCGCGATCGCGAGCGGACCCAGGTATCGGCGGCGATCGAGGCTCTATCCTACTCGGAGCTGATGGCCGCACAGCGGCTGTTTTCCGAAATCGACGACAATCAAGGGTTGGTCGTGACGTCTCACGTGGCGGATGAGATGGGCATTACCCGGTCGGTCATCGTCAACGCGCTCCGCAAGCTGGAGAGCGCGGGGGTCATCCAGACGCGATCGCTTGGCATGAAGGGCACCCACATCCGCGTGTTAAACGAGCAGCTCCGCACCGCCTTCGAGCATCTCACCCTGTAGGAGGCAGGGTGGGGCGTTGCCTTGGCGTCGCTCGCCGGGTCATGAGTGAATCATGCCCCGCAGGTCGACCGCGAGCGACCCTACGACCCGCCGCCCCTCCACCAAGTGCACGTTGTCGTGCAGGTTAATCATCGTGCACACGTGATTGGGCACGATGGAGAGGCGGTCGCCCACCTCGAGGCCCGTGGCCCCGCCGTCCCGCGCCCGAATCACCCCGTGCTCCTCTGAGAGCGACGAGACAAACACATCTGGCCGTTCGCGCACGTGCCCAAACGAGCCCGCCACAGGGCCATCGCTCGAGAGGGTCTTGCTGCCGGCGTCCACCACGGCCCGGTCAGCGGTCGGGGTGCTGACCACCGTGGTCCACACCCACGCGGCACAGTCGGCCCACTGGGCGGCGCCGGCCAAGACGGTGGCCACGTCGTTGTAGATATAGGTCCCAGGCCGAAGCTCAGTCGCGGACGACAGCAGATCCAGGTGCCCGGTCGGCACGGTCCCCCCCACCGACACCACCTCCGGGGCCCACCCACGCGCCCTGAGGTCCTCGGACCACTGGGCCAGCAGCAGGTTTTGCGCCACCACCGCCGCCCGCCGCTCGTCGTCGGAGAGGCGCCAAGTAATGTGCCCCCCAAAGCAGGTGATCCCCTGGTACCGCACCCCGGCGGCCGCGAGCGCCTCCGCAAGCTGGACCGCGTCGTCGACGCTCGCAACGCCGCACCGCTGAAACCCGGTGTCCACCTCCACCAGCGCGGCCAGCGGAGCACTGGTAGCGCGCGCCACGTCCGCGAGGCAGGCTACCCCCGCCAGCGAATCCACGGCCACGCGCACCTGGAGGCCGGCGGCCACCAGCTGGGTGAGCCGACGGGCCGGTCCGGGGCCCACCAGTGGGTAGCCGACATACACGGCAGGCACCCCATGCCGGGCGAGCGGCACCGCCTCCTCCAACTTCGCCACCATGAGACCCCCGGCCCCCAAGTCCAGCTGCCGCTGGGCCCAGGCTAGGCTCTTGTGGGTTTTGACATGGGGCCACAGCGCCTGGCGCCGCGCACTGACCCGGGCGGCCATGCGCTCGAGATTGGCCGCCGCGATTCCGCGATCCACCACCACCGCTGGCGTGTCCAGCCGGCCAACATCGCGGCCGCCGGCTGCCTCGGCCTCGGATCCGCCCCACGGCCCTCGCTGCACGCTCGTAAGCTCGCCTCCTTTCCTCTGGCCACGGGCTCCCGCTACAGCAGGTTCGCGCCCGCATCCCGCCATCCCCGGATGGCACGTCGATACAGCCACAAGCCCACCAGGCCCATCACCACCTTGACCACCACCCACCCCGGCTCTGGCGTGGCCCACCGGTACGCAAACACGTTCACCAACTGCAGCGGCCAAAGCCGGTAAAACACCCCCAGCAGCTGCAGCACCAAGTCCATCACCGGCACGCCGATGGCCACCAGGTAGCCCAGCGCGACGCGCCCAGACCGGCTGGCCACCAGCGCCGATCCCCCCCCAAGGAACAGGCCAGGGCCCAGGGCCGCCCCCACGCCGGTCCAAAACGGCACCGGGCCAAACAGGACCCGCAGCCCGACAAGCCATACCAGCACCAGGAGCCAGGCGCCTCCCACAAGCGCCAGCGTCCGTGTCCGCGCCAGCCTCGGCAGCGGCAGGGCCGACGCCATCTCCAGCATGCCTTCATCGTGCTCCACCAGCAGCAGCGAGGCGGAGCCAATGCCAAAGCCGAGCGGGAGGAACGCCTCACAGTTTTCGGCCCAGTGAGGCGCCCACTCGGCCGCGCCGCCCCCGAGGCCGGTGTGCATAAGTGTCAGCACCAACAGGCCCAGCGGCACCAAAATCCAGGGAGCGCCCCCCGCGAGCTTGAGCTCCAGCACTAGGCGCTGGACCCTCACAGCCCGCGGCCACCCGACGCCGAGCCGCCGGCCGCCGCTCTGTGCCATCATTGCCCCCCCTCGCGATTAGAACGACTCACCGGCCAAGACATCGGCCCAGGTCACGGGCCCACGAGCCGCCGCACCGGCCACGTGGGCCACCATGCCCTCCCACTGGCTCGCACTCGCCGTAGCCGCCCAAGCGGCCAGCTGCTTCAACTCACCGGCCCGCACGGCCGACAGGCGCCCCACGATGGGGAGCCGACCCCGCCGCTGATACCCGGCCAGCGCAACGGCCCGGGCCACGGGGCCGCCGGCATCGGCCCGAATCACGGTAGCGGCGGCCAGCACCCCCAGCAGCTGCTGGCGCTGGTCGCCGGCGGGCCATTCCGGCGTCGTGGCGCGCGTTCCCCCGGGCACAATGCCCAGCGCGTTTTCCCACCCCAACGCCGCCAGGCGCAGCCACGGTGCGGCCCCCGTCGGCTCCGGCGCCGTGCACGTCCCCACCACGGGGTCGGCGGGGACGCAGTACGGCTGGTTGCCCGGCAGCGCCACAAACGCCGGCGTCATGGCGGCGTGCGTGAGCAAGGGGTCCACGACCATCACCGGCACGCGGGCGGCGGCCCCCGGCAGCCAGGGGCTCAGCACCTTTAAGGCCGCCGCATACGCCGAGAGCGACGCCTGCTGCACCGCGCCCACCGCACGGCGCGTGTATACGCTCACGCCGTCCACTTCCGTCGCGCGATATGGGCCTTGAAGCCATAGGACGGACGGCAGCACCCCGGTGGCGCCTGGGCCGGGCAGGCCGCTCCAGGCCGGGAAGGCGGAACGGGGTCCTGTGAAGTGCCAAGACAGCGACGTGGGCACGAAGATCGGCCTGCCCGCCCCGCTGGCCGCGAGCAGTCGCGGGTACCAGGCTCCGGCCCCGGACCAGTACACCCGCCCGCCGCCCGCGTACGCCGCACCGGCCCCGCTGCCCGGGGCAAACGGCGGCGTCGGCAACCACGTGGCCAGCGGCAGCAGCCGGCCGCCGTAGGTCACCACCAGCGTCCCGGATCCTCCGGGCACACGGACCGCCACCAGTCGGGCAGCACTGCCCGCCAGCACCCGTCCGCCCGCATGGATGATGGGCACGGGCTGGCCGTTCCACGTGGCCTGCTGGACTCCGAGGCCCCGATTCAGCCAAAACCCGAGCGGCTGTGAGGAGGCGTGCCCTGTCACCACGTGCACGCTGGCCCGCCCGGCCACCACTCCACTGGCCGGATTGACTGCCAGCGACAGGGCCAAGGGCCCCGCCGCCGCCACGCCCAGGCTGCCCGCCGCCGCTGCGGCCGGCAGCACCCCCGGCGACAGCGACAGCGCCGCGGACTCCAGCCACACCATCGCCACCACCAGCGCCCCCACGGCGCCGCGGATCAGCGCTTGGTCGCGCGCGGGGCTCGCCGACGGCGTGGTGCGGCCCCGGTCTCGCTCCCGCACCGCCGCCAACAGCAGGACCGCGGCCACCACCAGCCAGACGGCGCGGTTGGCCCACAGCCAGCCGGGCGTCGGGCCCAACAGCTCGGGGGGCAGCGCAAGCCCCAGCGTCAGCATCCCCGGAAATGGGCTCCACAGCACGAGGTGCGGGTCCAGCGCCGCCGCCAACGCCGTCCACTTGTACTCGACAAACGCCACGACGAGGCTCCCCAGGATGCCCAGCGTGAAGTAGCGCGCCCCACCCCCGGTCCGCCCGACCAGCCACACGGCCGCGGCAGCCGTCAGCACCAGGCTCGGGGCCACCGCGAGGAGGCACCAAGCGGTGTTCCACGCGAGCGACGACACCAGCGGCAGCCGGGCAATGCCAAACAGGGCCAGCGTGCCCAGCGCGTCAACCGCCGCCAGCATGGCCGCCCCCACCGCCACCAGCCCGAGGGCTCGGCCCAGCACATAGCCCGCGGCCGTGACGGGTCGGGCGAACACCGCCACTTCGGCAGCCGGACTGCGCCACACCTGGCCCGCCGCCAACACCACCGCAAACGGCACCAGCATGAGGCACAGCGCCAGCATCTGGATGGCACCGGCCCCCGCAGTCGGGGACCCCACCGCCGCCACGCCGGCAATCAGGGACAGGAGCAACAGGGCCACCAGTTCGGTGCGCACCACCACTTCCCGCCAGCTCTGGCGCCACGTGTCGCCCGCCAGCACCCAGATCGCCGTGGCCCGCGAGGGGCCCGCGGCAGGCGCCCTAGCGGCGGGGAGCCCGCCGGCCATCGGCCCACCTCCCTTCCAGCCACTGGCGCTCCACCACCAAATACCCATCCAGCAGGCGGGGCGGGCGGGGCGTGAACCCCGGCGGCCCTTCGGCCCTCTCGCCCACCGACACGACCAGCCGCCGGTCTTGCGCCAGGTCGACGCCCACCTCCACCGCGTCCGGGACCGGCACGCCCCGCGGTACATACCAGGTGCGGCCCTGAGCGCGCCCGGCCAGGCCGGCCACAGCGCCCTGATACACCATCCGGCCCTGCACCAGCATCATCGCATCGCTGCAAAATCGGGCCACCTCGTCCAGCAGATGCGTGGTGACCAAGATGGCGCGGGGGCCATCCGGCTCGTGCAGCAGGGCCGCCAGCACGTCCCACAGCGCGAGGCGCTCCTCTAGGTCCAGCCCGGCGGTGGGTTCATCCAGCAGCATGACCTGCACGCGGCGGGCCCACAGCATGGCCAAGGCCAGCCAGCGGCGCTCCGACGCCGACAGCCTCGCCGCACTGCCGTCGGCGCGGTGCAGGAGGCCAAAGTGCCGGAGTGCGGTCCGCACGTCCTCCTCCTCCGGCGGATGGCCCAGCATCCAGGCCTGCTGCCGCCAAACATGCTCCCAGACGGTGAGCCGGCGGTAGACTCCGGGAAACTGGGGCAGGTAGCCCACGCGGCGACGCACGGCGGCGGGGCGGTCCTGCATCGCCACGTCGCCCACCTCGATATGGCCTTCTTCCAAAGGGACGATCCCGGCCAACGACCGGAGCAGCGTCGTCTTGCCAGCGCCGTTCGGGCCCACCAGCGCCGTGAGCCCGGTGCGCAGATCGAGGGTGACCTCGTGCAAAATCTCTGGGGCTTCCACCCCGTGGCCGTACTGCACCAAGCCGCGCACTTTCATTGCCACGTCACTCACGCGCTCTGAGACTCCCGTCGGCTGTTCCACAGCAGCACCAGATAGCCATATTCGGGTGTGGGGTCCACGGGGCGGGCCACTTGGTGGGGGGAGCTCTGCGCCAGCACCGCCACCGTGTCGGGCCGGGGCCCGGGAAACACCAGACCCTCATGCACGCGAGCGCGGAAGCTCCACGGCAGCTCCCACACCAGTCCCCGCGCCATCAGCGCCAACTCCCGCGCCGGCAGGCGCCGGATGAGCCGGCCACGGTCCAGCACCGCCACATGCCCGCCCAAGTCCTGAACGTCGTCCACCACCGTGGTGGACAGCAGCACCGGCCGATCCTCGCCCAGCGAGCGCAGCAGTTCCAGCGTCATAAGCTGCTCATAGGGATCAAGCCCGGCGGTCGGTGTCTCCACCACCAGACAAGCCGGATCCTTCATGAGGGCCTGAGCCACCAGTGCGCGCCGCTTCATGCCGCCGGAAAACGCCTTCAAGCGGCGGTGGGCGGACGCCGCCAGGTGCACAGCGGCCAGCGCCGCCTCGACCCGATCGCGGGATTCTCGGCCGAGCCCGTCCAGCCGTGCCAGCTCCAGCAAATACTCCGACAGCGTGAGATCCTCCGGCACCGTCACCGCCTCGGGCACGTACCCCACGAGCCGGCGCACCGCCAGCGGATCTTGGGCCACGTCCGCCCGACCGACGCGCGCTGTCCCTGTGGATGGAGCCAGACGGGACGCCACCACGCTCAGCAAGGTGGACTTGCCACACCCCCGCGGCCCCAGCACCGTCAGGCACCCCGCGCCCTGCCGCAGTGACACCCGATCCAGGGCAGGCCGCCCCAAGCCGCCCACCTGCACCGTGACGTCCTCTAGGTAAATTTCGAGCGGGCCTCCGACAAAGTTGCTGCCGTTCGACACCCCGCCGCTGAACAAAGACATCAGGAACCCGCCTCGCCTTCGGAGCCGTCTTCCGCGCGCCCCCGCCATCCCCGCATGCTGAGGATACGACAAAACGTGCGGTTCCCCTACTCCGAGGCGCGACGCTCCCGGCCGGCGCCGGGTGGGCGCATGGCCCGCTTGGCCGCGTACATGCGCTCCTCGGCGCGCCGCACGAGCGTGCGCGGGTCGTCCTCGGGCTCAGCCCCCGCCACGCCAACCGCGGCCGGGGGGACGTCTTCGGGCCAGTGGGCCAGCATGGCGGCGGCCACCTCATCGGGGGCCACGGCCGCGTCCGGGCGGAACAGCAGGCCAAATTCGTCGCCGTAAAGCCGGCATACCACGGGATCGTAGAACAGGTGGCCGGCCAGCTTCGCCCCCAGCGCACGCAGGGCGTCAGCCGTGGCTTGGATGGCGCGGTCGCCCGCCTCATGCCCTAGGTCATCGTTGACGGCCTTCAACCCGTTCATGTCCACAAAAGCCAGTCCCAGCGGCCGGCCCCGCATGCTGAGGCGGCGGCTCACCTCATCGCGAAAAAACTGTCCATTGAAGCACTGGGTCAGGTAGTCGCGCCGCCGGTTGAGTTCCTGCTCGATGGTGCACGCGGCCATGGCCACGAACGGAGCCAGCAGGGCGGCGGTCTCCTCGTCAGGCACGCGGTTGTCGAAGGGGGCGTCAGCCGTGATATTGCCCAGCGCCAGTCCGTTGGACGCCAGCAGCGGCATGTACAGCATATCGTCGGGGTGCCACTGCCCCTCCTGCCAGTCGTCCGGGTCACGCGAGGCATCCATGAGGAGCACGTCGTCCACGTTGGGCAGCACCGATCGCAGGTGCTCGTGCGGCACAAAGTACACCTCTTCGATGCGCACCCCATGCTGCTGCACCCGGGCATACTCCTCCTCCGGCAGGATGTCGTGGGTGCGAATCCACTCCTCTTCTTGCGGCGTCAGTCCCGCCAGGCCAAACAGCTTCTCGCCGTAGAGCGACGCATACACCTGCACGGCCGCGCGCTGGAACAGGCCCGCTCGCACCAGGACCGCGGCAATGGCCGCGAGCTTCTTCTCCAGCGGGTCCGCCTCCACAATGTCCCGATAGCTGGTCAGGAATACCCGCAGGACCGCCTCGGCGTTGGCCATCGCGCATCTCCCTCCTGTCCGCGCTACCGAGGGGCCATGCGGATAGCGCCATCCAAGCGGATCACCGTGCCGTTCAGCATCGGGTTCAAGAAGATGTGACTCACCAAGTCGGCGTACTCGGCCGGCCGGCCCAGCCGGGGCGGGAACGGCACCTGCTGACCCAGGGACTGGCGCGCCGCCTCGGGCAGCCCCGCCATCATCGGGGTCTCGAAAATTCCCGGCGCAATGCCCACCACCCGAATGCCGTCGCGAGCCAGCTCGCGCGCCGCCGGGAGCACCAAGGCCGCCACGCCGCCCTTGGACGCCGCGTAGGCCGCCTGCCCCACCTGTCCCTCGAACGCGGCCACCGAAGCCGTGACGACCACGACCCCACGCTGGCCCTCGCCATCCGGCGGATTGGCCGCCATGGCGCGGGCGGTCAGCCGCAGCACGTTGAACGTGCCGACCAGGTTCACGGACACGACACGGGCAAACCGCTCCAGGTCGTGCGGGCCGCCTCGGCCCAGAATGCGCTCGGCAATCGCAATGCCGGCGGTGTGCACCACGCCCCGGACCGCTCCCCAGCGGTCCACCACGGCGGCCACCGCCGCCTCGACAGGCTCGGCCGCCGCCACATCCGCCACCAGCGCCAGGCCGCGTGCCCCAAGCGGCGCGGCCACCCGCTCGGCAGCCGCCGCATTGACATCGACGACCGCCACACGCGCGCCTAGGCGCGCCAGCCGCGCCACGCTGGCCTCTCCCAGCCCGGACCCGCCCCCAAACACCATCACCGCCGCGTCGGCCCACGGGAGCCCGTCCAACGGTTCTGGGGCCAACCCCTCTGCCACTACGGCACCTCCCTCGTTCTCTGGGCCCCGCCCCCCAGCGCATCGCGAAACTGCTCCCGAAGAGCCGCCTTGAGAAATTTTCCGGTGGCGGTCCGCGGGATGGCTTCCACCCAGCGGTACGCGTCCGGCAGCCACCAATCCGCAAACTGGGGGGCGAGAAAAGCCGCCAGTTCCTGATCCGACGGGCGCTCGGCCCCCCGGGCCACCAGCACCGCCACTGGCCGCTCCTGCCAGCGGGGGTGAGGCACCGCGATGACCGCGGCCTCCGCCACGCCCGGATGACTCATCAGCGCGTTCTCCAGCGCGACGGAGCTGATCCACTCCCCGCCGGACTTGACCAAATCCTTCGTGCGGTCGGTGATGACCAGATACCCCTGGGGGTCAATGGTCACCACATCCCCGGTCTTGAACCATCCATCGGGGGTAAACTTGCCGTCGTCGTCACCGCCATAGTAGTGCCTGGCCACCCAGGGGCCCCGCACTTCCAGCTCCCCCGGGGTCTTCCCATCCCAGGGCACTAGGCCGGCCTCTCCGCGCGCTCGCACCTCAACCAGGGCGGCCGGGCGGCCCTGGGACAGTCGATAGTGGTCTCCGGCTGGCCCAGGCCCCTCGTCCACCCCAGCCGGCACGTGAGCCACCGAGCCCAGCGGGGTAGTCTCCGTCATGCCCCACGCGTGCAGCACCCCGAGGCCATGGCGGTCGCGAAACCCTTGCAGGACGGCGGCCGGCACCGCGGCGCCGCCCACCAGCATCGTGCGGAGCTGCGACAGGTTCCACCGACTCGGGTGCGCATCCAGCGCAGCCAAAATCGCCATCCAGATAGTGGGCACGCCCGCCGTCACGGTGGCGCCGGTCTCATCCAGCAGCGTGAGAAGGCCCTCCGGCGACAGATCATGCCCAGGCAGCACCAGCCCACTGCCATGCAGCGCCGCGCCGTACGGAAGCCCCCAGGCGTTGACGTGGAACATGGGCACCACCGGCAGCACCATGTCCCGCGCGGAGAGCCCGACGGAGTCCACACCACCCGTGGCCAAGGCGTGGAGCACCAAGCTCCGGTGGGAATACACCACGCCCTTGGGCCGGCCCGTGGTGCCCGACGTGTAGCACATCATCGCGGCTTGGCGGTCGTTCGCCACCGCATCGTCCGGCACCTGGTCCGGCCCCTCCACCACCAGGTCTTCGTACGCCAGCGTCCCAGGGGGCAGGGGTCCGGTGCCATCCGCGACCACGACCGTGTGCGCCACCGGCACCTGGCCGACAATGGCCGACCAGACGGGCCACAGCGCCTGATCCACGATCATGACTCGGTCGGCGGCCTGGGTGACGATGTGAGCCAGGTCCTGGGGGTGAAGCCGTGGGTTGACCGTATGCAGGACCGCGCCTAGAGCCGGAACGCCAAAGTACGCTTCGAGGTGCTGATAGTGGTTCATCGCCAGCGTCGCCACGCGGTCCCCCGGACCGATGCCCAGGCTGGCCAGCCCCACGCCCAGCCGGCGTGCTCGCCCCGCCATGGCGCGGTAGGTATAGCGGTGCCGCCCGCCACCGGGGGTGCGCGTCACCACCGGCCGGTCGGCAAACACCGTCGCGGCGCGGCGAAGAATCCAGGTGGTGGTGAGCGGAAGGTCGTCCATCATGAGACCGGGAAATTCATCCTCGCGCACAGCACCCGCGTCGGAAACGGCCACCGATCTCGCCCCCTTGCTCGGCGCACCACGCCCCACGCGGTGGCCCGCTATTCGGCCGCAAGAGTTCTCCAGCCCAGGGCCCAATTCCTGTCTGGGCCCACATTATTTCTAGGCGAGGCACCGTGGGCTCGGCAGGCGGCCGCGGCCTCCAGCCGCTCGTCCCCGCACATGCGCGATTGGCATGGGGTGCCCAAGGCCGACCGCGATCCTTATAATGGACAAGCGACCGCGCAAGCGGCGCGGAGGGAGTGTGACCTATGGAGCCTGTGCAAGAAGTGGCCACCCGCCTGCCACGCATCGGGGAGCCGGCCCCGGATTTCGAAGCCAAGACCAGCCACGGCCCCGTGACCCTCTCGCAGTACCGTGGCCGTTGGCTGATGCTGTTTTCGCATCCCAATGACTTCACCCCCGTGTGCTCCACGGAAATCATGGAGTTTGCCCGCCGCTACGATGAATTCCAGCAGCGGGGCATTGACTTGTTGGGCCTGTCCGTCGATGGCGTCCCCGCGCACATCGCCTGGATGAAAAGCATGGGGGAGATGCTCGGGCGCCCGATTCCCTTTCCCATCATCGCCGATGTCGACATGGCCGTCTCCAAGAAATACGGCATGATCCATCCGGGCGATGCGCTCACCGAAACGGTTCGCGCCGTCTTTTTCATTGACGACGGCGGCATCGTGCGGGCGCTGCTGTACTACCCTCTGTCCACCGGCCGCTCGGTCGACGAGCTGCTGCGCGTGTTTGACAGCCTCCAGGTCAAGGCCCGCACCAACTATGCGACTCCGGTGGACTGGCATCGCGGCCAGCCGGTGGTGGTCCCCGCCCCGGCGTCCCTCGACAAGGTGGAAACCGCAGACGAAGCCAAGGCGCATGGCTTGGACTACCGCGAGTGGTACCTCCGTCTCACCGACCCCAAGTAGCCGCCGACCCAACCGAACCCGGCGCCAGACTGCTGCGCGCCGGGCACTTTTTCGTGCAGCTGGCGCGAATGGCCGCGGTCCTCCGTGATGCCAGCGCCTGCCCGGGGAGACTTGGGCTCCCCACCCCGCCGGTCAGCCGATGGTCACCAGGGGATCCCCCGACGCCACGCTCGCCCCCGGCACCACGTGCACGGACTGCACCACGCCAGCTTCCCGCGCGACCACTTCGTTTTCCATCTTCATGGCTTCCAGAATGACCAGCACGTCGCCGGCCGACACGCGGTCCCCCACCGCCACCTTCACCTCCAGGGCCACTCCCGGCAGCGGGGCAGTCACGGTGCCGGCCGCAGCCGCCGCCGGCTGGGCCTCCGTCCGTGCCGGCGGCTGCGCCCTCTCCTTCTCCACGAGGGGCCGCGCTCCGGGCGCCCTCTCCTTGTCCACCAGGGGCGTCGCCCCGGACGCCTTCTCCTTCTCGGCCACGGGCCCCGACGCCGGCTTCAGGGCCGGGGCGCTGGCGTCCGTCAGCTCCGACACCTCGACCTCGTACGTGTGTCCATCCACCGTGACCTGAAAGCGCCTCGGCATCACCACCGTCCCCCTCCCTGCATTCCGTCACGACGCCCCAACCACGTCCATGGTCCCGGCTCAGGCCACATTGGGCGCACGCGCACCGCCGCCGCGCCGCCTTCGCAGGCAACCAGCGCGGCGACGATCGCAGCGACCCGCCGCAGCGCCTCGGGGGTCGGCTCCACCCGGGCGCTCACAGGGGCACGTTTCCGTGCTTCCGGCTGGGCCGCGCCTCCCGCTTGGGCAGCAGGGCCGACAAGAGCCGAACCACGGCTGCGCGCGTCTCCGCCGGCTCTACCACCGCATCCACATAGCCGCGGGCCGCAGCCACGTACGGGTTGGCAAACCGCGCGCGATACTCGGCCACCTTCTCCCGGCGGGCGGCGGCCGGATCCTCGGCCGACTCCAGCTCCCGGCGATAAATGATGTTGGCCGCCGGCTCCGGGCCCATGACGGCAATCTCGGCACTGGGCCACGCCAGAGCCAAATCCGCCCCCAGCGAGCGACTGCACATGGCCAGGTAGGCGCCGCCGTATGCCTTGCGCAGAATCACGGTGATCTTCGGCACCGTCGCCTCCGCATACGCGTACAGGACTTTAGCACCGTGGCGGATGATGCCCCCGTATTCCTGGGCGGTGCCAGGCAGATAGCCAGGGGTGTCCACCAGCGTCAGCAGCGGAAAGTTGAAGGCGTCCGACAGCCGGACGAAGCGGGCCAGCTTGTCCGAGCCGTCGATGTCCAGCGTGCCCGCCAGCACCCGGGGCTGGTTGGCAATCACCGCGATGGGCTGTCCCTCCAGATAGGCCCACCCCACCACCACATTGTCCGCATACCCCGCCTGACACTCCAAGAAACTTTCGTCGTCCACCAAGCCCGCGATCACCCGGCGGACATCATACGGCTTGTTGGGGTCGCTCGGCACCAAATGGTTTAGGTCCACCGCCGCGGGAGGCCGCCCGGGCCGCCGCGGCGGATCCTCCACGTTGTTGGCGGGGAACCGAGCCAACAGCTCCCGGGTGAGAGCCAGGGCCGCGGCGTCGTCGTCCGCGGCGAAGTGGGCTACCCCGGACTTGGTCAGCTGAGCCTCCGCCCCCCCAAGCTCTTCGGCGGTCACCTGCTCCCCGGTCACCGCTCGAATCACCTGCGGTCCGGTGATAAACATCTGCGCTGTGCCGCGCACCATCACCACCAGATCCGTCAGCGCCGGCGAATACACGGCGCCGCCCGCGCTGGGCCCCATGATGACGGTAATCTGCGGAATGACGCCCGATGCGTGGGTGTTGCGGCGAAAGATGGCGCCATAGCCCGATAAGGCATCCACGCCCTCCTGAATCCGCGCCCCACCGGAGTCGTTCAGCCCCACGACCGGGCAGCCCGACTTCAGCGCCAAATCCTGCATGGCTTGAATCTTCGCCGCATGCATCTCCCCCAGGGAGCCCCCCGCCACCGTGAAGTCCTGCGCGTAGACGTACACGGGCCGCCCATCGACTCGGCCGACGCCAGTCACCACACCGTCCGCGGGCGCAGGTTCGCCGACGCGCGCCACCACGTGGGCGCCCAACTCCTGAAAGGTCCCGGCGTCCAGCAGGGCGTCCAGCCGCTCGCGCGCCGTCCACTTGCCCAGCTGATGCTGCCGGGCCACGCGCTCAGGTCCCCCCATCGCCCGGATCTGGGCCTCGCGGCGGGCCAGCTCCTGCAGTGTGTCGCTATTGCCCATGGGCTGCCTCCACCAATTCTGTCAAGACGCCCTCGCAGGCACTCGGGTGCAGGAACGCCACCCGAGTGCCCCGGGATCCCGGACGCGGCACCCGGTCCACGAGGCGCACGCCATCGTGTGCCAACTCGCGCAGCACGCTGGCCACATCGTCCACCCGAAAGGCCAGGTGGTGCAGTCCCGGCCCACGCTTGGCCAGAAAGCGCGCCACCGCCCCATCCGGCCCCACTGGGGCCATAAGTTCCAGCTCTCCCGCCTCCCACGCCAAAAAGGCGACCCGAATCCCGTCCTGCGGCACGTCTTCCATCCGGTGCGGCTGGAATCCCAAGCGTGCCCAAGCCGCCAGCGCAGCGTCCAAGTCCGCCACGGCCATCCCGATGTGGTCCAGCGGCCAGCCGCGAGCCGCCGCCAGCCCTTGGCCGCCGCTCACAGCACCACCGGTGGGCGGTACTGCCCAAACTGCTGCTTCAACGTCCCCACCATCTCCCCCAGTGTGGCGTATGCGCGCACGGCCTCCAGCAGCGGCGGCAGCAGGTTGCCATCGCCCGCCGCCACCTCGGCCAGCTTGGCCAGCGCCGCGGCGACCCGCGCCCCGTCGCGCCGGTCGCGCACCCGGGCCAAGCTCTGCCGCTGCACCTGCTCCGCCTGGGCGTCCACCACCGCGACCGGCACCGGTTCCGGATCGTCAGACTGGAACCGATTGACCCCCACCTGGATTTTTTCGCCGCGCTCCACCTGCTGCTGGTAGCGCCACGCCGCATCCTGAATCTCCTTCTGCACGTATCCCGACTCGATGGCGGCCACCGCACCGCCTCGGCGGTCCACCTCGTCCAAGTAGCGCTGCGCTTCCTGCTCCAGCCGATCCGTCAGCGCTTCCACGAAGTACGCCCCCCCCAGCGGATCCACGGTGTTGACCACACCCGTCTCGTACGCCAGCACCTGCTGCGTGCGCAGCGCCAGCCGGGCGGAGGCCTCAGTCGGCAGCCCCAGCGCCTCGTCGCGCGCATTGGTGTGCAGCGACTGCGTGCCGCCCAAGACGGCCGCCAGCGCTTCGATGGCGACCCGCACGACGTTGTTGTCCACCTGCTGCGCGGTGAGCGACGATCCGGCCGTCTGGGTGTGAAAGCGCAGCATCTGGGATCGGGGATCGGCGGCACCGAAGCGGTCGCGCATGATGCGCGCCCACATGCGCCGGGCCGCCCGAAACTTGGCCACTTCCTCGAACAGGTCAATCTGGGCATTGAAGAAGAACGACAGGCGCGGCCCCACCTGGTCCACCCCCAGCCCAGCGGCCAGCGCGGCCTCCACGTACGCGATGCCGTTCGCCAGGGTAAAGGCCAATTCCTGCGCGGCGGTGGAGCCCGCTTCGCGGATGTGGTACCCGGAAATGGATATGGTGTTCCACGACGGCACATGGCCGGCACACCACCCAAAGGTGTCGGTGATGAGGCGCATGGAGGGGCGCGGCGGAAAAATATATGTGCCACGGGCGGCATATTCCTTCAAGATGTCATTCTGGATGGTGCCCGACACCCGGTCCCAAGGGACCCCCTGCTGCTCCGCCACCGCCAAGACCATCAGGAGGAGAATCGCTGCCGGCGCATTGATGGTCATCGACACCGTCACTCGGTCGAGCGGCAGTCCATCCAGCAGTATCTCCATATCCGCCAGCGAGTCGATGGCCACACCCACCTTGCCCACTTCGCCCGCCACGGCCGGGTCGTCGGAGTCAAACCCCATCTGCGTCGGCAGGTCAAACGCGACCGACAGGCCCGTCTGCCCCTGCTCCAGCAGATAGCGATACCGCCGGTTGGATTCGGCCGGCGTGCCAAAGCCCGCATACTGCCGCATGGTCCACAGGCGGCCGCGGTACATCGTCGGATAGATGCCCCGCGTAAACGGGAAGCGGCCAGGGTCCCCCAGCGGCCCCTCCCCCGCCTGCCGATACACGGGCTCCACCGGGATGCCCGACAGCGTTTCCGGCGGGGGGCTCAGGCGGCCGGCCTCCCCCGCGGGCCCGGGCGCGCTCACTTCAGCCAGCCGCGCACGCGCATGGCTGACGCAATCCGATCCACCGCCACCAGGTACGCGGCCCGCCGATGGCTCACGCCGTAGCGCTCATGCATCTCGTGCATCGCCTCAATGGCCGAGCCCATCATCTGGTGCAGCCGCTCGTCCACCTCGGCCTCAGTCCAGTACCATCGGCTCTGGTTCTGCACCCACTCGAAGTACGACACCGTGACGCCGCCGGCGTTGGCCAGGATGTCCGGCACCACCAAGACGCCCTTCTCAAACAAAATTTGGTCCGCCTCCGGGGTGGTCGGCCCGTTGGCCCCCTCTCCCACGATGCGGGCCTGAATCCGCTCCGCGTTGTCCGCCGTGATGACATTCTCTAAGGCGGCGGGCAGCAGGATATCGCACGGCAGCTCCAGCAGGTCATGATTGGACACGGGCTCCGCTCCCGGGAATCCCACCACATTGCGGTGCACCTGCTTGTACGCCAGCACGCCCGGCACATCGAGCCCGTCGGGATTGTAGATGCCGCCCTCTTTGTCCGACACGGCCACCACCCGGGCGCCCATGTCGTGCGCCGTCGCGGCGGCCACCGACCCCACGTTGCCAAAGCCCTGAATCGCCACGCGGCTCTTGGCAAAGTCGAGATTCACCTGGCGGGCCATCTCCCGCACCGCCGATACCAGCCCGCGGCCCGTTGCCTCCAGGCGCCCCTGGGACCCTCCGATCACCAGCGGCTTGCCGGTGATCATGCCAAAGCTGTTTTCCCCGCGGATGCGGCTGTACTCGTCCACCATCCATGCCATGATCTGCGGGTTGGTGGACACATCCGGTGCCGGGATGTCCTTGTCCGGCCCAATCACCAGGGCAATGCCGCGGATGTATTCGCGCGACAGGCGCTCCAGCTCGCGCTCAGACAGCTGCTCGGGGTCGCAGGCAATGCCCCCCTTGCCGCCGCCGTACGGAAGGCCCAGCAGCGCGCACTTCACGGTCATCCACATAGAAAGCGCCTTCACCTCGTCCGCATTGACGTCGGGATGAAAGCGCAAGCCGCCTTTGGTGGGTCCCAGGGCATCGTTGTGATGCGAGCGGTAGCCGGGAAACACCTGCAGGGTGCCATCGTCGCGAATGAAGGGCACCGCCACTTCATAAAACCGGAGGGGTTGCTTCAGCAACTCGTATACGCCGGGTTCCAACCCGAGGGTATCGACCGCTTCTTTGAACGCCTGCTGCGCACGCAAGTAGGGGTTGAGACTGGCATCCGCCACGCACTGAGTCCTCCTTCACGTTAAGGACCGGGACCGGAAAGCGGCGCCATTATAGCACAGCGCCGGCGCCGCTCGCCTAGGGCTCCAGGCGCTGGCCGATTCCCCATCGCAGCAGCTCCACTTCGACCCCCTCGGCCACCGCCAGCCGC
Organism: Bacillota bacterium; assembly: GCA_021820465.1. Lineage (GTDB taxonomy): Bacteria > Bacillota > Sulfobacillia > Sulfobacillales > JAIMBI01 > JAJZWV01. The sequence continues at coordinate 69,073 of JAKADP010000002.1, read as the reverse complement.
ACCCGGTCGCCGTCCACCGCGGACACGCGCCCCACGATGCCGCCCAGCGTCACCACACGGTCGCCCCGCTGGACGCTCTGCTGGAGCATCTGGCGCTGCCGCTGCGCCTGGCGCCGCTGCATCAGGGTAAACGCCATCATGCCGCCCACGATGAGAATCAGCAGGACGTACAAGAGTTGGCCCGATGATGTGCTCGTCGCCATTCTCCCCCTTCTTGCTCTGGCCGGAGGCCCGGGTCCCCGGCAAGAAGGAGTTTAGGGCTGCCGCGCCCGCAAGTCCAAGCTCAGGCGACAATTGCGCTACGGGAGCCCCGGCGCCGACGGCCCGGCCACCGGGCCTCCCTTCACGGCGATGGACACCACTTGGCCGGCACTATTCAGGGTGAGCACCACCGACGCCTCCAGGTTGCCCAGCACGCGGCCCAGCGAAAACCGGACAGCGGCCCCGCCCACCGTGATGGACACGGACGGCGCCAAGGGATACGCGTGGCCGCTCACCACCACATCGTCGGGGCCCACCCCCATGAGGGCGCCCGTAACTGTGCGCGGCGCCTGGGCGGGTGGCTCCACGGAGGTTTTCGCCGTCGTGCCCTGCTTTGGCGGGGCCGTGGTGCCGGGCACGGCCCCCGCCGCATGGCCAGCGCCCCCCGACGCGGAGTGGCGGGGGACCCCGGTGTGATCGCTGTGGGCCGCCGGAGCGGTTTTCTCGTCAGACGGCTGGGCGGCTTTGGGCGGCCACGCCTGCAGCAGCTGGCCCAGCGGCACGTGCGCCACGGCCGCCGGGGGCTTGCCCAACATCCCCGCCAGCAGATAGCGGCCGATCGACAGCCCCGCGTGCTCCGACGCATGGAGCGCGGTGCCTGTGGCCAGCGGAAGCTCCAGGACCGAGCCGGGAACGGCACGCCGCTGCAGGGCCACCATGAGCCGGCGCAGGTCGCCCGCCACTGTGCCTTCGCTGCGGGGGCTCCCCGCCCAGCCCGCCAGCATCACGACCGGGTGGGCCGCCGTCAGGTAGCCGTGCTGACGGGCCCACGCCTCGATCCCCTCCACCGCCGCCACCAGCGGCTCCCCGCGGAGGCGGGGATCCTCCTGCAGCAAACGCCTGCCCGCCGCATCATAGGCCCGCGCCCCAACCACCTGGCCGGTGCGGCTCACCATAAGCTCGACGCTGGGGTTGATGTCCACGCTCACCACCCCCACCGCGGTGGCCGACACGGCGGGGGCCGCGGGCCCCGCGCCCAAGGCGCGCCCTATGCCGCCGGCCGCCAACAGCAACACCGCGGCCGCCGCCGCCCATCCCGCCCACTGCTCCGTCCGGGCCGCCCCGATGAAAACCTCCTGGCCCACCGACGGCATCCGGCCTCTCCACGGGACCGTCTTGACGGCTCCCCCGGGGCACAGCACCGTAAGCTCCCGCCCCTGCACCGACAAGACGACGCCGCGCCGCGTCATGGCTCATTCCCCCGTTCTTCGCCCGCTGCGGGCCGCAGATAGCTTTGGAGCTCCGGCCACTCATGGATAAAAATTAGCGCGACCGCGATGATGTACCGCCGATGGCGCTCCAACGTTTTCTTGGTGGCTCCCGTGGCTTTCGCCAGGGCCCCCAGCGGCAGCACCCCGGTCGTGAGGAGCTGGCGCGCCATCTCCGGGTCTTGGGCCAGCGCCTCCGCCAACTTGATCGCGCGCGCCCGCGCATCACGATGCCGCGGGCAGTGCTTGGGCAACTCGTCAAACCGGATGCCGCAGGCCGCCAGCGCGCGGGACAATTCCTCAATCTCCCCGCGCCGCTCCTCATCCTGCTCACGCACCCGCCAGGCGGCGCTGGCCGCCAGGTCCAGCACCGTGGGGCCCGCGTGCTCAGCGCCCTCCTCGCGCTCAAGTTCGGAGAGCGGCACCGCCGGCTCCTTGCGGCGGCGGCGGTAGTGGTCAATCAAGCGGCGGGTGATGACGGTTTGGGCAAAGCTCAAGAACGCCCCGCGCCCAGGGACGTACGCATCAATCGCTTCGTTAAACGCCAAGAGGCCCACGCTGACCTCCTCATCCTCGCCGGTCCGGATGTAGCGGCCACCCACCTGGCTCGCCACCCGCAAGATGAACGGCATAAAGTCCCGAAGCAGCGCATCCCGCGCCTCGCGGTCTCCCTGCCGGGCTCGCCTCAGCATCTCGTCGCCCAGCGACTGGCCGCCGAAGTGAAGGCCCACACTGGTTCACCTCACCGTCTCATCAGAAGATTCGCCGCCCTGGGGCAATTTGCGCCCAGTCACGAGCGGACGTCTGGATCCGGCAGCGCGAGCTGAGCGCGCCCCCGGGGGTCTTGGCCCAAATACTTGAGTCCCGTGGCCGTCAGCTGCCGGCCACGGGGCGTGCGCTCCAGCAGGCCCATCTGCAGCAGATAGGGCTCCACCACATCTTCCAGGGTCGAAGGCTCTTCCCCCACCGAGGCGGCCAGCGTCTCCAGGCCGACCGGGCCGCCGCCATAGCGATCGGCGACCGCCCACAGCACGCGCCGGTCCACGAGGTCCAGGCCGTACTGGTCCACTTCCAAAAGAGCCAGGCCCTCCTCCAGCACCGCCGACGTCAGCACACCGCCTGCGCGCACATCCGCGTAGTCGCGCAGGCGGCGCAGGAGGCGGTTGGCCACCCGCGGGGTGCCGCGGCTCCGCCGCGCCACCTCCTGGGTCAGGGGCGGGGCCAGCTCGATGCCCAGCACGCGGCTCGTCCGCGCCACAATCTCCGCCAGCTCGTCCACCGGATAAAAGTCCAGGTGCAGGATGACGCCAAACCGATCGCGCAGGGGGGAGGTGAGCATGCCCGCGCGCGTGGTGGCTCCCACCAGCGTAAAGCGAGGCAGGTCCAGGCGCACCGACCGGGCACTGGGGCCCTTGCCCAGGACCAGATCCAGCGCATAATCCTCCATGGCCGGGTACAGCACTTCTTCGACAGCGCGGTTTAGGCGGTGGATCTCGTCAATAAACAGGACGTCCCGCTCATCCAGATTCGTGAGAATCGCGGCCAGATCGCCAGCCCGCTCGATGGCAGGACCGCTGGTGACGCGAATGCCCGATCCCAGCTCGTTGGCGATGATGTGCGCCAGCGTGGTTTTTCCCAAGCCGGGCGGGCCGTACAGCAAGACGTGGTCCAGCGCCTCGCCGCGCGCCAGCGCAGCTTCCACGAACACGCCGAGACGCTCGGTGACTTGCCGCTGACCCACGTACTCTCCGAGCCGCGTCGGCCGGAGGGTCGGATCCATCGGCAAATCCCCCGACAGTGGTCCGCCCGACACCGTCCGCTCAGGCATTTCCCTCGCGCCTGTCGGCATCCGCCACGCCCACTCCCCTCCCCGAATCCAACCGACGCAAAGCCTCGCGCAGCCGCTCCGGCGCCGGGCCCTCCGTGCCGGCCACGGCCGCGGCCGCCTCTGCCCCAGTATAGCCGAGCGCCATGAGTCCTTCGACCACTTCGTCCGTGGCCACCGGCGGCCGCGCCGCGGCGGGCACCTCTTGGGGCCCGGCCGCCAACACGCCCCGCAGCTCAACCACGAGGCGCTGCGCCAGCTTAGTGCCGACGCCCGTGACGGCGGTGAGCGCCTTCCAGTCGCCATCGGCCACGGCGGTCCTGAGGCCAGCTGGCTTGACGTGCCCCAGCACCGCCAGCGCCACCTTCATGCCCACGCCACTGACGGCCAAGAGCGCCAGGAACACCTCGCGCTCCTCAGCCGTCAGGAAGCCCGCCATCTGCCAACTGTCCTCGCGAATGGCCAGGTGGGTGTACAGCTTCACGGGGTGCCCCGGCTCGGGCAGGCGCACGCCGGTGGACGACGGCACCAAAAGCTCCAGCCCCAAGCCCCCGCTGGTCTCCACCACCACGCGGCCCGCGGCCCGCGCCGCCACGGTTCCCTTCACGTAGTCGATCATCGCATCCGATCCCGAGTGCCCAAGGCACTCCAGGCCACCGCCAGCGCGTCGGCCGCATCATCGGGCTCGGGGACCGCCGACAGGCTCAACAGCCGCGCCACCATCGCCTGCACCTGGCGCTTGTCCGCCCGGCCCCAGCCCGTCACCGCCTGCTTGACCTGGGAGGGCGTCACCTCGCGCACCGGCACCCCCGCGCGCGCCAGCGCCAGGAGCGCCACCCCGCGCGCCTGGCTGACCAGCAGCGCGGTGGTGGTGTTCTGCCCAAAGAACAGCTGCTCCACGGCCGACACATCCGGGCGCGTCTCGGCCAAGAGCGCTTCCAGCTCGGAAAACACCCGCACCAGCCGCGGGCCCACCTCGCCCGGCTCCGTGGCAATCACCCCAAACCCCACCACGGAAACGCGCCCGCCGGGCCCCTCGTCCAGCACCCCGTAGCCCAGGCGGGCCACTCCCGGGTCAATCCCGAAAACCCGGCTCACGCGTCGCCGTCGTCATCGGCAAACAGCGCATTCGTGTAGACGCGCTGCACGTCGTCGTGCTCCTCCAATAGCTCCATGAGGCGCAGCAGGCGGTCCTGGTCCGGCCCCAGCACCTCCACGGTGGTGCTGGGCACCCGCACCAGGCTGGCGGCGTCAATGGTGATGCCGGCGTCTTCCAGCGCACGATGGACCACATCCAGCGTGTCGGCCGCCGTGATAACCTCCCACTCTTCGTCGTCGCCGCCCAGATCCTCGCCCCCCGCCTCCAGCACGGCTTCCAACAGCGCCTCTTCGCTAAGGGCCGCGCTTTTGGGAACGGACAGCCGGCCTTTCTGCTCAAACATCCACAGCACCGACCCGCTCTCCGACAGGGTGCCGCCATGGCGGCTGAACAGATGGCGCACCTCCCCGGCCGTCCGGTTGCGGTTGTCCGTCAGGATTTCCAAAAGCAGGGCCGCCCCGCCTGGACCATACCCCTCATAAATGCCTTCTTCGTACGTGACCCCCTGCATCTGGCCAGTGGCTCGCAGGATCGCCCGCTCGATGTTGGCGGTCGGGACGTTTTGCTCCTTGGCCTTAGCAATCGCCAGCCGCAGCTTGAAGTTGGTGTCCGGGTTGCCGCCGCCTTGGCGGGCGGCCGAGGCCACGTCCTTCGTCAGGCGAGAAAACGTCGCTCCCTTGGCTTCGTCCACTTTCGCTTTCTTGCGCTTGATGTTGGCCCACTTGGAATGACCGGACATGGGTACCTCCCTTCCCTGCGCGGCACCGCGCTCCTGGGCCCTCCGCGCATGACTTCTGCCCTATTGTATCGGACGACCCGCGCTGGAGGGTCAGCGGCGGGGAAAGTGCCCGGTCACAGGCATGCGGCGGTCGCGGCCAAAGGCCCGCCCGCTCACCCGAATCCCGATCGGCGCCTGGCGGCGCTTGTACTCGGACCGGTTCACCAGGCGCACCGCCAAGTCGACCGCGGCGGGATCCATCCCGCGCGCCGCCAGCGCCTCCGGGGATAAGTCCTCTTCGACGTAAGCGCGCAGGATGGGGTCGAGGACCGGGTAGGGAGGCAGGCTGTCCTGATCCTGCTGATTGGGGGACAGCTCGGCGGACGGCGGCTTTTCCAGCACCCGCGCCGGCACCACCATCTGCTCGGCGTTCATGTGGCGGGCCAGCGCATACACGTCTTCCTTATAGACATCCTTGAGAACCGCCAGCCCCCCGGCCATATCCCCGTATAGAGTCGCATAGCCCGTGGCCATTTCGCTCTTGTTGCCGGTCACCAGCACCAGCCACCCAAACTTGTTGGACAAGCCCATCCACAGCAAGCCGCGCAGCCGAGCCTGCAAGTTTTCCTCAGCCACGTCCCACGGCCGGTCGCCGAACGACGGGGCCAACGCCGCCCGCACCGCCTCAAACGACGCCGCAATGGCAATTTCCCGGTAGTCGATGCCCAGTGCGGACGCCAGCTGCTGGGCATCCTCCCGGCTTTCGGCCGACGTGATGGCCGAGGGGAGAAACACCCCGTGGACGCGGGCGGCGCCCAGTGCATCCGCCGCCAGCACCGCCGCCACGGACGAGTCGATGCCGCCCGACAGCCCCAGCACCACGCCAGGAAACCCATTCTTGGCCACATAGTCGCGCAGGCCCAGAACGAGAGCCTGGCGCAGCTCGGACACCGAGTCCAGCCAGGGCACCACATTCGGCTCGGCGGGCGCCGCCGGCCGCGGCTCCGGGGCGCCGCGGACTTCCACCACCGGGACCGCCTCCCCGGTGCGCCAGCGGCGATCCAGCCGGCGGCGATGCCCGACCCGGGTGGGGTCAAGATCCGCGACCACCAACACCTCCTGGAAGCTGGCCGCCCGGGCCCGGGCGGTGCCATCGGGGTCGTAAATCCCCGATGTCCCATCAAAGACCAGCTCATCCTGGCCCCCCACCAAATTGCACGAGGCCACGTACGCCTCGCCGTCCAGGGCGCGGACCCCCAACATTTGGTCCCGCAGCCGGGGTCGGCCCCGCTGGTAGGGGGAAGCGGACAGGTTGACCAACAGCTCAGCGCCGGCGCGCGCCTCCTCGAGCCACGGGCCGTCCGACACCCACAGATCCTCGCAGATGGTGACCCCAATGCGCCAGCCCGCGAGCGCCAGGACCAAGGGAGCCTGGCCTGCGGTAAAGTAGCGGACCTCGTCAAACACGCCATAGTTGGGCAGGTGCTGCTTGGCATAGCAAGCCACCACCCTGCCGCCGGCCAGCGCCGCTGCACTGTTTTCCAATCCCCCGGGGCCGACGCGCGGCAATCCCACTAACACCAGCGGCACCGCCCGACTCGCCACGGCCACCCGGGCCAGCTCCTGCTCACATGCGGCCAAAAAGTCCGCGCGCAAGAGCAAATCCTCTGGGGGATAGCCTGAGAGCGTCAGCTCCGGAAATACCAGCACGCCCACGCCCTGCGACGCGGCCTCATCCACAGCCGCCGCCACCCGCCGCCCATTGCCGGCGGGATCGCCGACCAGGGTGTTAATCTGCGCCAGCCCCACGCGCAGCACGCGCGCCGGGCTGTCGCCTGGGGGCGTCATGGGGTCCGCCTCGCGGCCGGTCACTGGGCGCTGGCCACTTCGCCCGTGAGAAGCGAGCGCAGCAGCGCTCGGCTGTCGCGGGTAAACAGGTCGACGGTGGCATTCACAAACTGCACGGCCTGGCGGTGGCGGGGAACGCCCTCGCCGCCGATGCCGACCACGCGCGGATAAAACGCCAGAAGCGGCGCCACCTCCGGCACGACATCGACGGCCGCCTTAAAGCAGTGGGCCGCCTCCGGGCGGTGCCCCAGCAAGAGCCGCGTCAATCCGTAGAGATACCAGGCATGAGGGTGCTTCAGGCGCGCCTTCTCATAGCACGCATCCGCCACTTCCACCTGACCCAAGCGCTGGCGGCACTGGCCCAGCAGCAGGTACGCCTCCCCGTCCACTCCCGTAGCATCCCAGGCCAGCATCGTCTCCAGGGGCTCAGCGGCGGATTCGTACGCCCCCCGTCGGATGCGCGTCATGGCCAAGAGGTGCAGGCTCCTGAGGTAGGGCCGCACATGGGGGTCATGCCACCCCGTGCGGCGCTTGCCGCGCGGAAGCCGCGGCTCCGCGATGGCCAGCGCCATCTGGAACAGTTCGGCCGCCTCGTCCAGCTCATCCCACGCCATATACACCTGGCCCAAGCCATTTAACGCTTCTACGCGATCCGGGTCCATTTCCAGACAGCGCCGAAAGTGCCCTTCCGCCCGCTCCAGCTGGCCTTGCTCCAATCGCTTCCATCCAAGCATTTCTTCTTCGCGTGCCGCCACCCTGCCGTCACCTCGCCTTTACTGATACCGAAAAAAGCGCCGCCGCCCGATGCGCACCCAACTGCCGGGAGCCACCGCCACCACGTCTCCCAGGTCGACACGCTGGCCATCCACGGTCACCCCACCTTGCTGCAGGAGGCGACGGGCCTCCCCCCGCGAGCCCACGCCTGGCAGCGCCGCCACCATATCGAGCGCCGCTACGGCGCCGGCGCCGTCCGGCAGCGGTATCTGCGGCGCGTCGGCCGGCACCTCCCCGTCCCGAAACGTCTGCCGAAAGGCCTGTGCCGCCTCTTCGGCGGCCTGGGCGCCATGGAAGCGCGCCACCACCCCTTCGGCGAGCGAGGCCTTGAGGTCGCGCGGGTGCTCACCACCAGCCAAGCGGCGCTCCGCGTCGCCCGGCTGCCAGCCCAGCACGCGCTCACCCCACGACGCCACCAGCGCGTCGGGCACCGACATGGTTTTGCCATACATGTCGGCGGGGGCGTCCGTAATGCCCACATAGTTGCCCAGGCTCTTGCTCATTTTTTTGGTGCCATCCAGCCCCACCAGCATGGGCATCAGGAGGGCCACCTCGGGAGCCTGGCCCGATGCCTCCTGGATCTGGCGTGCCGTCATGAAATTGAACTTCTGATCCAGCCCGCCCAGCTCCACATCCGCCTCAATGGCCACCGAGTCGTAAGCCTGCATCACGGGATACAGCAACTCGTGCAGGTGCAGCGGCTGGTGGGCCGCCATGCGCGTGTGGAAATCCTCGCGCTCCAGCATGCGGGCCAGCGTGATGCGCGACATCAGCGCCATGAGATCGGCCAGCCCTAAGGGCGCCAGCCACTCATGGTTGTGGCGCAACTCCAGCCGAGCAGGATCCAGAATCTTCGTGGCCTGCTCCAGATACGTCTGTCCAAACGCGGCAATGGCCTCACCGGAGAGCGCGGGGCGCGTCTGGCTACGCCCGCTCGGGTCCCCGATGCGGGCGGTAAAGTCCCCAATAATCAGCACAACCCGGTGCCCCAGGTCCTGGAATTGGCGCAACTTGTCCAGCACCAAGACATGGCCCAGATGGATGTCGGGCGCCGTCGGGTCCAATCCTAATTTAATGGTCAGCGGGCGGTTGGTGCAGAGGGACTCTGCCAAGCGGGCCAACAGCTCGTCGCGCTGCAGCACCTCGAGGGCTCCGGCGACTAGCCACTCCAGCTGACGCTCGGCCTCTCGCTGCACAGACGGCGGCACCTCGTTCACGCGTGGGTCCAACTCCTTCCCGGCCGATGCGCTGCGGGGGCCGCCGCCGACACGCGCCGTGGCCCGGCGCGCCGCTGGATCAACCGCACAGTTTGCAATTGGCGCGATCATAGCATAGGTGCCCCCCAACGCATCTTGCTGCGGCTCCCTTTGCGCGGAATCACTGGCCGCCGCCGCCCCGGTGGACCGCGTCGTCCAGGCGCCGGCGAATGTCGTCCGGCAGCGGCCGGGCGCGGCGGCGGGTGAGGTCGAGGCAAGCTGCGGTGAGGACGCTCGTCCCCACCAGAGGGTCGCCGCCGCCCCGCCGGTGGAGGTCGTGCTGGTACCTCACCGTCTTATTCGAAGTGGCCAGCACACGCGTCCAGGCTTCTAAACTCACCCCCGGCTGCAGCTCCGCCAGAAACCGATTCTCCTGCACCAACGCCGCCATGCCGACGTTTTCGGCCCTAATCCGATCAGCGGTGAGCCCCATCCATGCAAAGAAGCCCCACGAGGCTTGGTCAAACAACCCCACATAGAATTGGATGTTGATGTGCCCCATATGATCCAGCTGAAACGGATACACGGTGCCCACAAATGTGGGCCCGACGCGCCCTTGGGCATCAAACCCCGCTCCCAATCCCATGCCATCGCTCCTTCGCCTCGGCTGACCGCCTGCTCGACTCGCCGTCGGGGCCGCCTCACTGGTGGAACTGCACCACCGTCACGCCGTCGCCGCCTTCGCCCGCCTGCCCCAAGCGAAAGCCGGCCACATGCGGGTGGCCCACCAAATGCTCCTGGACCGCCCGGCGGAGCGACCCCGTGCCTCGGCCGTGGATCAGGCGGGCAAATGGCAGGCCCGCCCGGGCCGCGCGATCCAGATACATCTCCACCTCATCCACCGCCTCCAGCACGGTCATGCCCCGCAGATCGCACTCCATCCCCACGCTGCCGATGCCCGTCGCGTCCCACGTGGGCGAGGGTTCTCGGCGGCGCGGCGCGGGGTGGGGGCTGCGGGCCGGAGCCAAGCTGGCCACCGGCAGCACAATGCGCCGCCCCGCCGCCTCGACGGTGGCCTGGCCGCGCTCGATCGACAGGATGCGGCCCGGCTCGGGAAGCTCGGCGGCGCTCACCGCCTGCCCCACCGCCAGCGGCGCCCCGGAGCGGGCGGGCGTCGGCCCGTCGCTGAGCTCCTGTTCGAAGCGGCCCCAGCTCTTCATCTCCGCCCGCAGGGCCGCCAGCGCGTGCTCCCGCTCGGCGCGCGTCTCGGCTTGGGCCGCGGCGATCGCAGCCGCGGCCCGCGCCTCCAGGTCAGCCAGCCGGCGGCGCACCTCGTGGCGCAGCCGCTCCCGATCCTTCGCTCGCTCGGCGAGCAGCCGCGCCTCAGCCGCCTTCAAGGCGGCTTCTCGCTCCGCCAGAGCCCGCTCGGCCGCCACCACCCCGTCCCGCGCCTGCGCGAGCTCGCGCTCCACCCGCTCCAGCTCGCCAATGGCTCGGTCCACCCGGACGCCTTCTTCACCCAGATGCCGCTCCGCCCGGTCCAGGATCTGTGGGTCAAGTCCGAGGCGCCGGGCTATGTACAGGGCCTGCGACGATCCCGGCTGCCCCATGACCAGGCGGTAGGTTGGCATCAGGCGCTCTCGATCGAAGTCCATCCGCGCGTTCTGCACGCGCGGATCGCGATACGCCAGCAACTTGACCCGAGCGTAATGCGTGGTCACCACGGCCGTCGCCCCCGAGTCCAAGAGGTGGTCGACGAGGGCTAGAGCCAGCGCCGCGCCCTCCTCCGGATCCGTGCCGGCGCCGATTTCGTCCAGCAGCACCAGCACGCCAGGCTTAGCGCCCGCCACCACGGGCACCAACTGGCGCACGTGACCCGAGAACGTGGAGAGATTTTGCTCCAAGCTTTGTTCGTCGCCAATATCGGCAAACATATCCTGAAACAGCGGAACCTCGCTGTCGGGGTGCGCCGGCACGGGCCATCCGGACAGCGCCAGCGCCACCAGCAGCCCGACCGTCTTCAGCGCTACGGTTTTGCCGCCCGTGTTTGGTCCGGTCACCACCAGCACCCGCTGCGAGCCGCCCACGCTGACCGTGAGCGGCACGGGCTCCTCCAGCAGCGGGTGGCGGGCGTCTATCAGGGTCAGCCTGTCTTGGCTCAACTGCGGCAGCGCCGCCCCCGCTTGCCTCGCCCAGCGGAGCTTGGCCAACAGCACATCCGCCGCCAGCAGAGCGCCGTTCATGGCCAGCAGCGCCATCTCCTGCGCCGCCACCTCCGCCGTCAGCTGCCGAAGAATGCGGAGAATTTCGGCCCCCTCGGCGGCCGCCAGCTCGGCAATGCGGTTTTGCCGCTCCACCACCGGGGCCGGCTCGACGAAAACCGTCTGCCCGCTGCCCGACTGGTCATGCACCAAGCCGCCCACCTGGTGGACAAACGAGCGCTTCACAGGCACCACCCGCCGCCCGCGGCGCAGCGCTACGAGGGGCTCCCGCAGGTACTCCGACCAGGCCGGGGACCGCAAGAGGCGGTCAAGCACCTCCTGAATCTCCGCCTCCAGGCGCGCCATGTCGCGGCGGATGCGCTCCAGGGCCGGACTCGCGCTGTCCTTCACCGCTCCCGACTCCACGATCGCCGCCCCGATGCGCTGCCGGAGGCCGCCCGGGACTTCGAAGTGCCCGAGGTGGGCCGAGAGCTCGCCGCTGTCCGCCCCGGCGAGCGCCGCCTTCAGGGCTTGGCCGCGCTCCAGCGTGGCCATGACCGACCACAGCGCGTCGGCAGGCAGCATGCCCCCCTTCCGCGCCCGAGCGACCAGCGGCTCCAAGTCCACCGCCCCCGCCAGGGACAGCTGCTGGAGCGGCGCATGGACGGCCGCCGCCGCGTACAGGCGCTGCTGCTCACTCAGCCAATCCGCGTGCGGGTCGGGAACGGTCGCCAGCACCCGGGCCTTGCCGGCGGGGGTATCCGCATAGACGGCCAGGCGCTCTACTAGGCGCCCCCACTCCAGCCGCTCAAGGCCGTGGGCGTTCACGGCGCCTGCCGCCACCACGAGGGCAGCAGCTCCGTGATGGCGGCAGGCGGCGTCCAGTCTACGCCACTCCACACGGCAACCGCATCGGGCCACACGTCGACCCCCGGCCCCGGCAGCCCGATGGCCGCCCACCGCACGCCCCGCTGTCCTAGCGCCGACAGAACCGCGTCCACCACCCCGCCATCCACGTGGGGATCGAGCTCCCACCACACGCGGTGGCCAAGGGCCGCCCAGCCCGCGAGCCGCTCCACGACGCGCTCGGGCGTGTCTGGCATCAGGTCAGAATGCCCGCGGCGAATCAGGGACGCCCCGGTGACGTCACCGGCCACCGCCTCGCCCCGGCGAAGGTGGCCCACGGTGCGGACGGTGACGCCGGCCGCGGCCGCGGCCACCATCATCACCGATGGCTCGCCCCGAAACGCATCCGGCCGATGGGCGTTGGCCCAGAGGTCCCGGGGCCCGGCCCAGAGCACATGTTGGCGCACGAAGGCGCTCAGCGCCGGCGTGGGGCGCCCGCGCTGGGGCGCTCCCGCGGCCGCCAGCGGGTTCTGCCCGGTCAGCAGGGCCGCACGGACCGTGGTGCTGCGCGGCGTGTCCGCCGCGCCCAAGCGCACGTCGACGTCTCCCCGCTGTGCGCCTGCCGTCAGGGCGGTGCCCTGAGACACCACCCACAAAGATCCGCCCACGGCCCGCCCCCTTCCGTCCACCGGCTCAATCCTTGCCACAGCTCGCGTCTCTAGAATAACCCGCGGAACACCGCGCAGCACTCGGTCGCGCAACGCCGAGCGCCGGGCAGGCACAGCAAAGCGGGCCGCACCCACGCCGGCCCGCTTGGCTGTGCCTAGCTGCTTTGGCCGCCCTGGCCCACGCGGCGGGTGTTGGATTCGCGCCGCCACTGGGCCTGCAGGGCCGCCACGGCCTCGGCGTGCTCCGCCTTGGTCCGCGCCAGCTCTTCCGCCAGGGTCAGGGCCGTCAAAATGGACAGCCGCGTCGACGGCACGCGCGGGTGCTTGGCCGCCAGCATGCGGAGCCGCGTGTCGACCATGCGTCCCAGCGCGTGCACCGCTTCCGGGGGCAGGTCGCTCACCAGGGGATACTCCTCGCCGTAGATCGCCACCACCGTGCGGGTGACGGTCCCGCCCTCGGAACCCGCCATTGCCATCCCTCCCCGCTACTTCTGGCGACTCATTCTCGCCGATGCGCCTCTTTTCCTGCCCCACCTCGACTTTTTTTGACACCACACGCCTCTTAGGTCAGCGCCGCGTAATGCCCGCCTCGGCCAGCGCCGCCACCAGCGCGGCTTGCCGGCTGTCCACGTCGGCGTCGGTCAGCGTGCGATCCGCCGCCCGGTAGCGGATGGCCACCGTCACCGCGGTCCCCGACGGGTCCACGTACCGGTCGAAGGGCCGAATAGACTCCACGTCGGGTCCTGCGTGGCGCCGCAGCAAGGCGGCAATGTGGGCCCAGGGCATTCCATCGGGCACCAGCAGGGACACGTCGCGCCGCACGGCGGGGTACGGGGGCGGTGGCAGGGGCCGCGGGCCCCCGCGCTCCCGCCCCGCCACCACGGGCGGCACCTGCCAGCGGGCGACCGCCGTGCGGGGCAGCCGCCACTCCTCCAGCACCGCTGGGTGCAGCTCGCCCAGGGCTCCCCACACCTGGCCATCGCGCACAATGGCCAGCGAGCGCCCGGGGTGCAGTGCGCCGGCGGGCCCGGCCCACGGGGCCCAATCAAACCCCCAGCCCAGGCGGCGGGAGATTTCCTCCACGAGGCCCTTGAGGTCGTACACCGACTGCCGCAACGTCCCAAACAGGCCGGGCCACTCACCCAGGATGGCCAGGACGCCGGCTTCCACGCTTTCCACGGGAGCTGCGGGCGTGCCCTGGTACACGGGGCCCACCTCAAACAGCGCCAGCCGATCACCGCCGCGGCCCCGGTTGTAGCGCGCCGCCTCCAGGAGGCCAGGCCACACGCTGGTGCGCATCACGGCTTCTTCCTCGCGGAGCGGGTTTTTCAGCACATGCATGGGTGGGACGAGGCCTAGGCGCTCCGACACACCGCGCGGAATGAAGTTCCGCGAGACGACTTCCACGAACCCCCCGGCCACCAGCCAATCGCGCAGCTGATCGGCCTGCCGGGTATCGGGGTCCCCGACACCTGGGGTGGCCCGCTCCGGCAGCCGCGCCGGCACAGCATCCATCCCCACCAGCCGCGTCACTTCCTCGGCAAGGTCCTGCGGCCCCTCGATGTCCACTCGCCAGCTGGGCACGCGAATGCGGCCGGCTTCCAGCGTGAAACCGGAGCGTTCCAGGTGGCGCGCCAGCTCCGCGTCGTCCAGGGCCAGGCCGGTCCACGTGCGGAGGCGCTCCGGCTGAAACGCGGTATGGCGGGGTCGGGGAGGGGGCCCCACCACCTGGACCGCCTCCACCGCCACGTCCACACCGAACGTGCGCAGGAGGTCCACAAACCGGGCCACGGCGGGCAGCACCGCCTCCACGTCGGTTCCGCGCCCAAACCGCGCCGCCGCGTCGCTCCCCAAATGATGCCGCCGGGCCGTGCGGTAGACGCTCGCGCGGTCGAAGTGGGCCGACTCCAGCAGCACGCGGCGGGTGTCCGCCGTCACGGCCGACCGCTGACCACCCATCACACCCGCCAGCGCGACCGGCCCATCCGCATCGGCGATGACAAGGTCCTCTGAGCCCAGCGTCACCGTGGTTCCATCCAACAGCACGAGCCGCTCGCCGGCCGCGGCGCGCCGCACCACCAGCGGCAGCCGCACTCGGTCCAAGTCAAACGCGTGCAGCGGCTGGCCCATGTCGATGCGCACGGCGTTCGTGGCGTCTACGATCGGATGGATGAGCCGAGCCCCGGCTAGGGCCAGGCGCCGCTGCCACAGCGGGGGGACGCCCGCCGACGGGGCCGCGCACGCCAGCTGAGCCACCGCGTAGCGCGGGCACAAATCCTGGGCGTCAATCTGCACCAGCGCGTCGCCACCCGTCAAGGGAAGGCCTGCAGGCAGCGGCGGCAGCGGCTGGCGCGCCAAGGCCGCCAAGTCGCGCGCCACGCCCAGCACGGAGTGGGCATACTGCGCCAAGTTCGGGGTGAGGGAGAGTTGGAGGACGGCCTCGGTGCCCATGACCGCTGGCCATCGGTCCCCCACCTGCCCCGGCCCCTCCCAAATCCACAAGCCGCCGCCCGCGCCCACATAGCCCAGCTCCTCGGCCGACAGCAACATGCCGTCGGACCGCACGCCGCGAAAGTGCTCCACACCCAACTGGCGCCCGTCAGGCAGCCGGGTCCCGGGCGGGGCGTGCCACACCCGGTCGCCCGGGTGGCCGTTGGGGGCGCCGGTGACCACCTGCACCGGCTCGCCCGCCCCCACGGACACGATGAGCACCGCCAGGCGGTCAGCGGCGGGATGAGCCCGCCGCTCCTGCACCTGCCCCAGCCGCACCGCGGCCAGATCCGCCTCGCCGGCCACGAGCCCATCCCGCTCGTAACCCATCTGCTCCAGCTGCGCGGCAATGCGCTCGGGCTCCAGCTCCAGACCCGGCAGCCACTCCCGGAGCCAACTCATCGGCAGGTCCACATCACACCTCCTGTTCCCCGTCGCATCTCCCCGGAATGAGGGCCCCTGCTCACCAGGCGCCCCACGCGTCAAACGCCTGCAGGAAGCGCACATCGTTTTGATAGAGCGGACGCAGCTCGTCAAGGCCGTACAGGAGCATGGCCACACGCTCCACGCCCCACCCGAAGGCAAAGCCCGACACCTCGCGGGGGTCATACCCCCCCGCCTCCAACACCCGGGGATGCACCAGGCCAGATCCCAACACCTCGATCCAGCCCGTGTGGCACACGCGGCACCCGGCGCCCAGGCACAGCGGACAGCTCATGTCCACCTCCGCCGAGGGCTCGGTGAACGGAAAGAAGCTGGGGCGAAGCCGGACGCGCTCCGTCGGGCCAAACACGTCCCGCACGACCGCCAACACCACGCCCTTCAAGTCGGGCAGCCCAATGCCACGATCCACCACCAGCCCTTCCATCTGCATGAACTGCGGCGTGTGCGTGGCATCATCGTCGCGGCGGTAGGTGAAGCCCAGCGTGGCCACCCGCAGGGGCAGCTCTCCGCCGGCCTCCCGCATGGCACGAATCTGAAAGGGCGAGGTGTGCGTGCGCAGCACGTACGGCGCCTCCAGATAAAATGTGTCGTGCATCTCCCGGGCCGGGTGCTCCGCCGGCATGTTCAGGGCCTCAAAGTTGTACCACTCGGTTTCCAGCTCAGGCCCGGTGCGGATCGTGAAGCCCAGCCGCACCATGACGTCGGCCAGACGCCGCCGCACCCGGGTGATGGGGTGCATCGTGCCCCACGCCGGCGGCACCCCTGGCAGCGTCATATCCAGCCGCTCCGCCTCCAGGCGCTGGGCCTGCTCCGCCCGTGTCAGCACTTCCCGCTGCTGGGCCAGCGCCTGCTCGATATCGGCCTTGCAGGCGTTCAGCACCGCGCCCCGCGCTCGCCGCTCGTCGGGCGGCAGACCCGCCATCGCCCGCAGCTCGCGCGTCACGCGGCCCTGCCGCCCCAGGTACTGGACCCGGAGCGCCTCGACGTCCGCCACCGTCTTGGCCGCCGCGATTTCGGCCAGCGCCGCGGTGGCCCACTCCTCGCTGCCCATCCTGCGCGCCATCGGGCACCCTCCCTTCACGCCGCAAAACAAAAAATCGCCCCCACAGGGCGATTTGCTCGCGGTACCACCTGATTTCCGGCCAAAGCCGGCTCTCCGCGCGCTATCGGGCGCCCCCGTCACCCCTACTCCGTGCCGAGCCACGGTGTTCAGGGCGCCTCTCGCAAGGGAATTTCGCTGGCCCGCCGCACGCTTCTTCCAATCCCGGGAGATCCCTTCGGAAGCGCTTCCTGGGCGTCGGGTGAGAGCTACTTGTCTTGGTCATCGAGTTCAATTTTTGCTGATGCTAGCGGGGCGGATGCGCAAAGTCAAGATGGCGTCGGCTGGCCGGCGGGCGCCGCGGGGCCGCGTCCTCCCTCCGCGGCGCTGGCCGCCCGCGCAAGGGCCCGATCCAGCGTCAGCAGGCTGGCGTGCACCGCCGGCGCGGTCGCTGGCCGCCTGAGGGGCCCAGACTCTGGCAGAGACCCCGTCCGGGCGGCCGCGGCGAGGCGGTCAAAGGCATGGGTCCAGGCGTCCTGCTCCGCGCGAGTGTCTGCAGGGCGGCACGCCCCCGCCCGCACCACCCAGGCCAGGCGGCGGGCCCCGACAATCGCCGGCCAGAGGCGCTCGAGTCGGGGGGAGCGCTGCCACTCCGCTGCGGCGTCGGCACTGAGCGTCCCGAGGGTCGCGACGGCGGCCCCAAGCCGCGCCGCGGTGGCGGGGTCGGGCCCCGGCCCCGCCAGGCGCTGCCGCCAGAGGCGCCCCGCCTGCTCCACCACCTCGGCCAAGGCCGCCGGCAGCCGGCGGGAGGCGTCGCGCGGCCACAGGCGCCACAGAGCCAGGCTGGCCAGCAGCACCCCACCCAGGGTGTCCACCCACCGGGCCCACAGCAGAGGCCCAACCGGCCCATGCACCTCCGTCACGATGATGATCAGCGCCAGCGCCGTGATGAACACCACGGACACGCCATAGTTGGCGCGGATGAACAGCAGAAGCAGGAACTGCAGCACCAGCATGACGGCCACGGTAGCCCACGGCGCCGGGTGCCACACCAGAAGCCCGCCCGCCAGCGCCAGCCCCACTGTTGTCCCCGCCACCCGCTGAATGCCTCGCTCCAGCATCCCTAGAACGCTCTGCCCCTGCAGGACAGCGGCGATGGTGAGCGGCACCCAATACGGATGAGCCTCGCCCAGCCCCCCCGCCAGCGCCGTGCCCCCCGCGACGGCCAAGGCCATGCGAAGTGCGTCCACCCGGACCAGCGACGTGCGTCCCCACGCCGCGCGCAGGCGCTCCCCGGGGGTCGGTGGCCCACCGCTCGCGGCCGGGACGAGGCCAGGCCAGCTGCCGCGAAACACCAGTATCCGCTCGAGGCGGGCCAAAGCCCGCCCGACACGTCCTCCCCCAGCCTCAGGCGCCCGCTGGGGCGACACCTCGCCGGTCACCGCGTCGGCGGCGCGCCGGATGCGGCCCACCTGAGCCCGTGCGGGGGCCGGCGGGGCTTCCAGCGCCAGCGCATCAAACAGCCGGCGGGTCTCGTGAGCCAAGAGCACGAGGCGCGTGGCGTCCGGCCCCCGGAACCTCAGGCGCGCCAGCGGAGCCACAGCCGCCTCCGCCGCCGCCACGGCCTGCGCCGCCTGAGCTTCCGCGCGAAATCCCCCGGGCCCCCCCGCATGCACGGCATAGCGGGCCAGCGCCCCCAATGCGTGGGCCACCGCCTGCTGCTCGGGCCGCCGGGGGTGCCAGCCCCAGCCCGCCATGCCCACGAGCCAAGCCAGGGCTGCCCCGGCGAGGGCCCATCCGACCCGAAGGGGGGTCAGCGCGGGATGGACGGGCAGCGCGGCGGCAATGCACGCCACCAGCACAAACATAAACCCGGCCGGCAAGGGGACGTCGTAGGCTCCGGTGAGAAACGTCCCCATCCCGGCCACCACCGCGAGGCCCACCGCCATCGTCCACCAGCTCACGGCCGCCAGCGACCCGACGGCCATGGCCGCCGCGAGGCCCAGTCCCACGGCCAGCAGCCGGCGGGCGCGCGGGCCATACGGCATGGGATCCACATACATCGATGTGAATGCCCCCATAAACGCCCATGTGCCCCAGGAAAAGTGGCCCAGCGCCAACCCCAGCGCCATCGCCATCGCGGTGGCGATGGGGGCGCCGATCGCCTTGCGCCACGGCCACGGCTCACGGCGCAGCGCGAGCGCCGCCTGGAGCCCGGGCGGCGATGGGGGATGCGGGTGTGCCCCCTTGCGCGGATGCAGCGCTGGTTTGCTCTTTGGGGCCATGACCCGCTCCCTCCTGCCGCCGCCAGCTGACGTGTGTCTTACTGTGCAACGGCGGGCGCCGGCGCATGCGCGCCGGGGGTCAGGAGGGGCGGCGGTGATAGGCGTCGGCCATAATGACGGCGCCAGCAGCCGCCACATTCAGCGACTCAGTGCCGGGAGTCATCGGAATGCAGAGGCGGGCCACCGCGCGGTCGGCCAGCTCGGACGACACGCCTGCGCCCTCGTTGCCCACCACCAGCGCCGTGGGGCGGGACCAGTCCCAGTCCGTATACGGCACGTTGCCCGCCGGCGAGCTGACCACCAAGCTCACGCCCGCTGGCACGGACCACGCGTAGTCCAGCCGCACCAGGCCTGCGCGAAACATGGTGGCCGCGGAGGCCCGAAACGCCTTGGGGTTGAACGGATCCACCGACCCGCGCGTCACCCCCACGCGAAACCCGAAGGCCACCGCCGAGCGCACCAGTGCCCCGAGGTTGGCGGGATCCTGGACCGCTTCCAGCACGAGGGCGGGGGCCGCCGGCACCACGGCGGCGCAGGGCAAGTCACACGCGACGACGGCAGCGATGCCCTGGTGCGACTCCACCTGCGTCACGGTGTCCAACACGCGGTCGGTGACATAAATCATGCGCGCACGCGTCCATGTGGTGCGATCCAGCAGATCCCGCCCGCCGGGGCGGTCCAAGAGGCGCGCGCTGTAAAGCACGGTGCGCACGGCCACGCCGTGGGCCAGCGCCTCTTCGACGGCGTGCGGGCCTTCCACCAGCGCCTGGCCCGCCCGCTCGCGCGCCTCGCGACTCACGCCGAGGCGCGCGGCGGCCTTGACCACTTTGTTCTGCGGGTCGTCCAGCGGACGCAGCACCACACCCACGGCTACAGCTGACCCTTAGCCATCCCCACCAGCCGCCCAAAGCTCTCCTGGTCGCGCACCGCCATGTCGGCCAGCATCTTGCGGTTCAGCTGCACGCCGGCCCGCTTCAAGCCGAACATGAGCGTGCTGTAGGAGAGCCCATGCATGCGCGCCGCTGCGTTGATCCGAATGATCCACAGGCGGCGAAAGTCACCCTTCCGCTTCTTGCGGTGCTTGTAGGCGTACCACAGGGCATGCAGAACCGCCTCGTTGGCCGGGCGAAACAGCCGATGGCGCGATCCACGATACCCTCGGGCCAACTTGAGAATCTTTTTGTGCCGCCGATGCCGCACCATGCCATTCTTTACCCGAGCCACTCTATTTCCTCCTCAGCGAGCCGTTGAACCCTGGTGCTGCCAAAAGACCGGGTGCCAGCACCTACTGGTCGTACGGCATGAGCGCCTTCGTCCGGGCGGTGTCTCCCTTGGAGAGGCTGCCTGCCGCCCGGAGCCGACGGCGGCGACTGGCACTCTTGCCATACAGCATGTGGTTGCGGCCAGCGCGCTTGTGCACCAATTTCCCGGTGCCGGTGACTCGCAGGCGCTTCTTAGCGCCGCGGTGCGATTTCATCTTAGGCACTTCTCCACATCCTTAACTGCGTTAGATACCGGCGGGCCGCTCCATCACGCGTTGGCGCCTTTCTTCGGGGCCAGGATCATGATCATAGCGCGCCCCTCCACCCGGGCGGCCCGCTCCACCAGTCCCTGGGCCTCCACCTCTTGGGCCATTTTGTTCAGCAAAACCCGTGCGTGCTCCGAGTGGACAATCTCGCGGCCCCGAAACGTCACTGTCACCTTGACTTTGTCACCGTCTTCCAAGAAGCGGGCGGCGTTTCGCTTCTTGAACTCGTAGTCATGGTCGTCGATCGTGGGCCGCATCTTGATTTCCTTGACCGACACCACGTGCTGCTTCTTCCGCGACTCGCGCTCGCGCTTCTGCTGCTCGTACTTAAAGCGGCCGTAATCCATCAGCCGGCACACCGGCGGCCGCGACGTGGGTGACACCTCGACGAGGTCTACGCGGCGCTCCACCGCCATCCGGAGCGCGTCCCGCAGCGCCACAATGCCCAGCTGCTCCCCGCCGTCGCCCACCAGCCGCACTTCCCGCGCACGAATCTCGTCGTTGACCCTGAGGTCCTTTATGGCGATCCCTCCCCGGATGAATAGCTGGCCACCCAGACAAAAACAGGACGGGTCACTTCCCCGCCCCAACCGAAACGCCTCGGCGCTCCGCAGGATAACCTGAACAACTGTGTCGTCAGGTGAGAAGCGAACTTCTGCTTCACTATCACGCCGTGAGGATATCATACGCGCCACGCGGGCGCAACGGCCAAGCGGCGCTCACTCCGACAAGCCGGCCGCCCCCCGGGTCGGCGCCTAGCCCCGGGGGCGCCAGCGACGGGGCTGAATCCCAGCCCCGTCGCTCGGCCTTCTGCCCTACCCCAGCTGCGCGCTGGGGCTGCTCGGGATGGCAGCACTCGCCACCAGCTGGTCCAGGTAGGTAGGCCAATCGTAAACCCCGCTGTCACCAGCCCGGCTTCTCACGGACACGGTGCCCGCCTCCCGCTCGCGTGCCCCTATCACAAGCAGCACAGGTACCTTGTCCAGCTGCCCCTCCCGAATTTTCTTGCCCAGCTTCTCCGAGCGGTCATCCACCTCGGCACGCAGTCCCGCAGCGCGCAGGTCTGCGACCAGCTCCCGCCCACGCGCCGCCTCGTCATCGGTGACGGGCACCACGCGCACCTGCACCGGGGCCAGCCAAAGGGGAAAGTCACCCGCATAGTGCTCCGTCAGGATCCCGATGAACCGCTCGACGGATCCCAACACGGCGCGGTGGATCATCACCGGCCGCTGGCGGCTGCCATCTTGCTCGACGTAAGAGATGTCGAGCTGCTGGGGCATCTGGTAGTCCAGCTGGACGGTTGAGGTCTGCCAGCGCCGCCCCAGGGAGTCAATGGCGTTGAAGTCTAATTTGGGCCCGTAGAACGCTCCATCGCCGGGGTTTAGGCGATAGGGCCGCCCCCACGCCGCCAGTGCGGCGCGAAGTTGGCTCTCGGCGTCTTCCCACGTTTCCAGATCGCCCAAGTAGTCGTCCGGCCGCGTGGAGAAGACCACTTCGACGGTCATGCCGAAGAGGGCGTACACCCGATCCACCAGATCCAACACTTCGCTGATCTGCTCCTGAATCTGCTGCGGCCGCACGAACAGGTGCGCATCATCCTGGTGAAATCCCCGCACGCGCAGCAGTCCGTGCAGGGTGCCACTGCGCTCAAAGCGGGAGAGCGGCCCGTACTCCGCCCACTTCACGGGCAACTCGCGGTACGAGCGCACGGTGGACCCAAACAGCACCGCGTGTCCTGGACAGTTCATGGGCTTGACGCCCAGGTGCTCGTCGCCGCGCTCGATGAGAAACATGTTGTCCTGGTAGTGGTCCCAGTGCCCTGACCGCTTCCACAGGGCGTCCTTGTAGATCCAGGGCGTGCTGACTTCTTCGTAGCCCAGCGCCTCCTGCAGCCGCCGCGACACCTCTTCGATCCGCCGAAACAGCCTCAGGCCCTTGGGCAGCCAAAATACGAAGCCCGGGCTCTCGTCGCGAAACTGAAACAGCCCCAGCTGCGGGCCCAACTGGCGGTGGTCCCGGCGCTTAGCCTCCTCGAGCCGCGCGAGATGTTCCTCCAGCTGCGCCGCCGACGGGAAGGACGTGCCGTACACCCGAGTCATCATGGGCTCGTGCTCATCGCCGCGCCAGTACGCCCCGGACACGCTGGTGAGCTTGATGGCCTGCAGCACGCCCGTGTTGGGCACGTGGGGGCCGGCGCACAGGTCCACGAATTCCCCCTGCCGATAGACCGAGATCGGGGTGCCTTCGGGGATGCGCTCCACGATTTGCTGCTTGAAAACTTCACCCCGATCGCGAAACAGACGCAGCGCCGCGTCGCGCGACAGCTCTTCTCGCTGGATGGGCAGCGCCTCGGCCACAATTTCGCGCATGGTCGCCTCCAGGCGGCCTAGGTCCGCCTCCGCCAGCGGCTCGGGCAGGCGCAGGTCGTAGTAGTATCCGTCCTCCAACGCCGGACCCGTCCCCAGCTGGGCCTGGGGCCACAGCCGCTTCACGGCCTGCGCCAGCAGGTGGGCGCTGGAATGCCGAAACACTCGGCGCCCCTCGTCGTCGGCAAAGCGCAGCAGGCGCACTTCCCGCGCCTCCCCCACCGGCCGCGTCAAATCCACCACTTGGCTCCCCACCTTGGCGGCCAGCACCGACGCATCTTGGCTGGGCACCACGCTGGCGAGTGGGGCCGTGGACTCCACCAGCACTTCCTCACGGCTGGCCTCGTCTTGGACCAGCACTTTGACGGCTTCTGCCACGTTCGGTTCCTCCTTGCGGTCTCTCCCGTCTTCTCCTATGCGCCACGCCCCCGCGAACACAAAAAAGCCCGCCCACAAGGGCGGGCGGCGCCCGCGGTTCCACCTTGCTTGGGTTGCCCCACTCGCATCGACGCTAACGGCTCGCACCGGCTGCCTTATCCGCATCGCTCGGCCTCGACAGCAACTCCCAGGGGGTTGGCGGCGGTCACAACCGGCAGGCTTCCAGCCTTGGCCCACCTCGCTGGCGATTGCTCGTCCGTCGCGCATCCTGCTCATCGTCGGATGACTCATGCTACCAGGGCCCGCCCTGATTGGCAACCGGGGTCATGACTCTCCTAAGGACGGTGAATCCTGCGGCGGGGGCGGGCCGGCAGGACGCGGCGCCGCCCGAGGCTTCGGTCGCCTCAGCGGCGGCGGCGATCGCGGAGGGCCACCAGCAGCGCGCGCTGCCACGCCTCTTCGCGCTCCACCGCCGCGCTGGTGGCTGGACCCTCGCACCACTCGGCCCACAGCTGGCGCTCGCAAATGGCGCCGGGGGCGGCGGGCAGCCAGACATGGACAAGCCCCGGAATGACGATGCGCGAGTGGCGCATCACATAGGTGTAGATGGCCTCCGTCAGCCTGGGGCTGCCCGCCAGCCCCATCGAGCGGTCGCGGCAGTCCTCGGAGGGGGGGCACGCCAGGGCGGCGGCCGCCTGGGTCAGCACGCGCGGCCAGTAATCGCGGCAGAGATACAGAGCCAGGGCTCGGGCGATCTGGGCGGCCTCCACCGCACCGGTGTCGCGGCGCTTCGCATAGGCAGGCCAGCGACCCAGTCGCCGCTCATACCACTCGCCCGGCACCGCCTGGGCGAGCCGCATGCCCAGTGCGCCGTCCGTGTCGGCATCCGTGGCCACCAGCCAGCTTGCGTCGTCCGTGTGTCCACCTCCCAGTCTCCCCATGACTTAGTGTTGCGGCGCCGCCACGAGGTATGCGCGGCCCTCGCCGCGGCTCCGGCCCGCGCCCGTCATGCCGCTCCAAAGGTCGTCGGCAGCTCTGGTGGAATGGCACGGCGTCCCGTGGCTGGCCTCTCGGGGACAGGCGCTTGGCGGCCGCCGTCTCGAGCCCACAAGTTTGACAGAGCGCTTGCCACACTTGACGTGCCGCGGCGAACCTGTTATGCTTCCGCCCGGTCGCGGAAGTAGCTCAGTGGTAGAGCATCGCCTTGCCAAGGCGAGGGTCGCGGGTTCAAATCCCGTCTTCCGCTCCAATTTTTGTTGTCGGCGACGTAGCCAAGTGGTAAGGCAGGGGTCTGCAAAACCCCGATTCCCCGGTTCGAATCCGGGCGTCGCCTCCATCGTGGCCTGCGGACAGCACCAGTCCCGCACACGGGCGGTTAGCTCAGCTGGTAGAGCGCTCGCTTGACATGCGAGAGGTTCAGAGGTTCGAGTCCTCTACCGCCCACCATTTTTTGTTGAAGGCGACGGCCTTTTTGCGCGCACATATCGCTCTACGATATAATGTCGTGCGAGGGGGAAGCGGAGTGCCCAGCGATACATCGGCGGCCGTCACCAAAGAGCAGTACGAGGTGCTGGCCGCGTTTCGGCGGGAGCTGCGGGCCTTCCTGCGCTTCAGCGAGCAGGCGGCCGCCCAGGTGGGTCTGACGCCGCAGCAGCACCAGCTGCTGCTGGCCATCAAAGGGTATCCCGGCCGCGAGTGGGCCACGATATCGGAGCTGAGCCAGGCGCTGGCCCTGCGCCATCACAGCGTCGTGGGAATCGTGGATCGGTCATGCCGGGCGGGCATCGTCGAGCGTCGCGCCCATGCTGACGACCACCGCTACATTGAGGTGGCGCTCACCGCCGACGGCGAGGCGCGCCTGGAGGCGCTGACCCGGTCCCATGTGGACGAGCTGCGGCGCCTCTGGCCCACGCTGGCCGCGTTGCAGCGACTGCACTGACCGGGCTGCTCCTAACTTTCTCATCCGCTCACATATCGTACCGCGACATAATAAGGCCGCCAAGGAAAGAGGTCACGGATGCACAACGGCCCACCCGGCTCGCAGGGCCCTAGCGAGGCGCCCACCGATTATCGGTCTGGCGGCCTGCGCCCGCTGGGCGATTTTACGGCCGATCCCCGACGCCTGGCGTACCTGGCTGCCCTGGCGCTGGCGATTGGCGGCTTGTCAGGCGTGATCGCCTTTGTTCTGCTGCGGCTCATTGGCCTCATCACGAATCTCGCCTACTTCGGCCGCTGGTCGACGGCACTGGTGGCGCCCGCCGGCCACGGGTGGGTCATGGTGGCCATCCCCGTCGCCGGCGGCTTGGCTGTCGGCCTCTTGGCAAAGTACGGCACCGAGAAAATCCGGGGCCACGGCATCCCCGAGGCCATCCAGAGCATTTTGGAGAACAAGAGTCGGATGGAGCCGCGTGTGGCTTTGGTGAAGCCGATCGCGTCCGCCATCACGATCGGGACCGGCGGGCCCTTTGGTGCCGAGGGGCCCATCATCATGACGGGGGGCGCGGTGGCCTCCCTGATTGGTCAGTACCTGAACATCACGGCTGCGGAGCGCCGGACGCTGCTGGTGGCTGGCGCGGCGGGCGGCATGTCCGCCACCTTCGGCGCCCCCATCTCCTCGGTGCTGCTGGCTGTCGAGCTGCTGCTGTTCGAGTGGAAGCCGCGCAGCTTGATTCCCGTGACCGTGGCCAGCGTGGCTGCCTACGCGGTGCGGGTCCTTTTGATTGGCAGCACTCCCATCTTCCAGAGCCCCCTCTCGCCGCCGCCCCACCTGCTGTGGCTGGTCGCGGCCGCGCTCTTGGGCGGCCTGGCCGGGGTGGCGTCGGGCGCCATCACCAAGTCCGTCTATCTCGTGGAGGATTGGTATCGCCGCCTGCCGATTCACTGGGTGTGGTGGCCCGCGCTGGGCGGACTGGCGGTGGGACTGGGTGGGCTGGTCGTGCCCCAGGCTCTGGGTGTGGGATATCCAACCATTCGCGCCCTGGACGCCGGCACCGTGCTGGTGACGTTTGCCCTCTCGCTGCTGGTGGTCAAGTTTATCATCTGGGTGCTGGCCCTGTCCTCGGGCACGTCGGGGGGCGTGCTGGCTCCCCTGCTGCTGATGGGCGGTGCGCTGGGCGCCGCGCTGTCCCCCGTCCTCCCGGGTCACCAGCCGGCCCTGTGGGCGACCGTCGGGATGGCGGCCCTCTTGGGCGCCACCATGCGCGCCCCGTTTACCGCCACGATCTTTGCCATGGAAACGACGCACGATTGGACTGCCGTCGTGCCCGTGTTCTTGGCCACCGTGGTGGGCATGCTGGTCACTGTGCTCTGGGTGCGGCGCTCCATCCTCACGGAGAAGGTGGCGCGGCGCGGCACCCATGTAGCCCGCGAATACGCCGTCGATATCTTGGAAGGGGTGCCGGTGGCGCGGCTCATGACGCCGCGCGAACGGGTGCCTACCGTCCCCCAAGGCTGGACGGTCCGGCAGGCGGCAGCCCACCTGGGGGACGCCACGGCCCTTGGGGTGGTGCTGGACCCGGCGGGACGGCCCATAGGCTCCACCACGGCCGCGGCGCTGCGCGATCTTTTGCAGGACCCAGAGGCGGCCAGCCAGCCGGTGGCCCGATACGCGCGCCCGGTGCCGTCCCTGGGACGGGACCGGCGCGCCCGGGAGGCCGCCGTCGCCATGGGGCGCACCATGAGTTCGGTCCTCGCGGTCGTCCACAGTGACGGGACGCTGGCGGGCCTCATGACCCCAGACAATTTTCTGGGTGCCTGGGCCGCGGCCGCCGCCGACGAAGAGCGGCGGGAGCGGGGGCTGGGCCCTCACCCCCAGACCGCCGCCTCTGTCGCGCCGCCGCCCGGAACTCCTTAGTACTGGTAGAAGCCCTGGCCGGTCTTCCGTCCCAGGCGCCGGGCCCGCACCAGGCGCCGCAGCACCAGCGGAGCGGCGAACCGATCGTCGTGGGTTTCCGAGAACAAGTAGTCCATGACATTTAAGTCCACGTCCAAGCCGGTGAGGTCGGCGAGGGCCAGCGGCCCCATGGGATGGTTCAGCCCCAGCTTGACCGCCCGATCGATGTCTTCGGGCGATGCGATGCCCTCTTCCAGAATGCGCATCGCCTCGATGAACAGCGGCATCAGGACTCGGTTGACGATAAACCCGGGGGTGTCCTTTTGGACGACCACCGGCTCCTTGCCCCAGCGCCGGGCCAGCCCCACCGCCTCCTCCAGGGTGGCGTCCGAGGTGTCCTGCCCGCGCACCACCTCGATCAGCTTCATCACGGGCGCGGGATTGAAGAAGTGCAGTCCCACGACGCGGTCCGGCCGGCCCGTGGCCTGCGCCAGCTCCGTGATGGACAGCGAGGACGTGTTCGTGGCCAGCAGGGCCGAGGGCCGCAGCCGCCGATCCAGGTCGGCGAACGCGGCGCGCTTCACGTCCATGACTTCCAGCACGGCTTCGACGGCCACCTCGGCATCGGCAAAGGCGTCCAAGTCCGCGGCGTGGAGGCGGCCCAGCGTGGCGGCGGCCTGCTCGGGGGTCTCGCGCTCCTGTGCGATGGCCCGGTCCAGCCGCGCCCGGATGCCTGCCAGCGCTCGCTCCACCTGAGTGGGGTTCGTGTCATACAGCAGCACGTCATCCCCCGCTCGCGCAATCGTGTGGGCAATGCCACTGCCCATGGTCCCCGCACCCAACACCCCAATTTTCATCCTGACGCCCCTCCTAACGACCCTGCTTACGCCCCGGTCCGCATCACGGCGCCATGCCGACGCTGGGCGGATTGGGCACCGATCACACGCCGGTCACATGGTACCCCGCGTCGACAAACAGCACTTGCCCCGTGATGCGGCGCGCCCAGTCCGAGGCCAAAAACACGGCAGCGCTGCCCACGTCCTCGATGGTAATGCCGCTTTGGAGCGGCGAGCGCTCCGCAATTTGATGCAGCAGCTCGGAAAAGCCCTGGACACCGGTGGCGGCCAGCGTCTTGACCGGACCGGCCGAAATCGCGTTCACCCGCACCTGGCTGGGACCCAGGTCGCTGGCCAGATAGCGCACGGCCGACTCCAAGGCGGCTTTGGCGACCCCCATGACGTTGTAATTCGGCACCACCCGATCCGCCCCGATGTAGCTCATGGCGGTCAAGCTGCCCCCGCCCCGCGCCTCCCACAGCGGCAGGCAGGCTCGCGCCACTAGGGCCAGCGAATACGCGGACGTCTCCGTGGCCACCTGCCAGCCCGCGCGGCTTGTGTCCACGAATCGCCCCGCCAAGTCTCCCGGCTGGGCATGGGCAATGCTGTGGACCACGGCGTCCACCCCGCCCCACTCACGGGCCAGGGTGGCACCCATCTCCGCGACCGAGCCGTCATCCATCACATCGCACGGCACCAGCAACGGCGGCGTGGGCCAGTCTCGGACCCACTGGCTCAGATGCTCGCGCACGCGTTCCCGCCGATAGCTCAGGGCCACTTCGGCCCCTTCACGCACAAGGGCCTGGGCAATTCCCCAGGCGAGACTCCGCTTGTTGGCGACGCCCATCACCAGAGCGCGCCGACCCACCAGGAGCCCCCGCGGTCCCGGCTCATCCACCACTCGGTCGGCCTCCTTCTCCTGTCACGTGTGGCCCCCCGATGGAGGGCCCCCGCGCCCGCCGGCCAGCACCCAGGCCTCCGCTTGGGCGAGGGCCCGGCACACTTCGGCCGCATCCACGGGGCTGGCGGCCGCCGCGGCCGCCAGCGCCGCCGGCGCCGCGGCGTCGCGCAGTCGCCGGACCAGCTTATGTTGAACGCGGTCGACACCCACGCCATTCCCGCGGGCCCGATGCAGCAGCAGCACCGCCAGCCAGATGGCCGCCTGCACCTTGGGGCTTGCTGTCGCGCGCCACCGCGGCTCGAGGTGGTCGTGCGCCTCGAAGTAGCGGCCCGCCCGCATGGCGTCCATAAAAGCCTCCCAGTCCCCGGTGTCCCCGATGTCCTCCATCGCTCACCTCGGCCATCCCGCGGCACCCGTTCAGCCGGAGAGGGCGCCCCCATCCCACCACCAGAGCGGCTCTGCCGCCTGCGGAGTAATCCGCCGCCAGCCGTCCATCGCCCGCGGCGACACCCGCCCGCGGCGCGGAGGACTCTCGGCGGCCCACACCACCCCGAGCGGGCGATCCACCCACGGCACATTGTCCTGGATCGGGCGGCACCAAGACAACCCACTGCGGCCGCGCCTCACCCGGGCGGCCGCCACGATGTCCGCCAGCACGGCCGACGCCGTGGGGCCGCCGCCCGCGCCCATGCCCATCAACAGCGCCTCACCGGTGTCGGGGCCGGACAGCAGCACGGCATTTTCTGCTCCCGAAAGCTGCCCCAGCGGGTGCGCCGCGGGCACGACGGCCGGCCCCACCACTGCCGCCACGCCATCGGCTCCACGCCACGCCTGGGCCAAAAGCTTCACGCGGTAGCCGCGGCGCGCCCACGCCTGGACTTGATCCGGGTGGACCGCTCCAATCCCCCGCGTGGGGATGTCATCCGGACGCACCGCCACCCCGAAAGCCAGCTGCATCAGCACCGCCAGCTTCCGCTGGGTATCCCGCCCGGACACGTCCGCCTCGGGGTCCGCTTCGGCGAGGCCCGCCGCCTGGGCGGCCGCCACCGCATGGGCCAGGCTTTGGCCCGCAGCCATCTGGTCCAGGACGAAGTTGACGGTCCCGTTCAACACTCCCGCGACGTACCCAAACGCGTACCCCGGCCACGACAGCTCCAGCGTGCGCAGGACCGGAATCGCTCCGCCTACGGAAGCCTCCATCCAAACATCGGTGCCGGCGGCGCGCGCGGCGCGCCTGAGCTGCGGGCCATCCCAGGCCACCAATTCTTTATTGGCGGTGACGACCGGCACGCCGCGGCCGACGACGCGTTCCAGCAGCGGCGCCCAGCCGCGGCCCCCCGCCACCTCGACCACGAGGTCCACGGCGGGATCCAGCGCGGCAGCCTCGGCATTCGTGGTGTACCCGTGGGTGGGGGCGGGGCAGTCTCGCTCTCGATCGGGGTGGCGGACCACCCCGTGGCGCACCACCAACGACTCGCCAATCAAGTCGGGGAGATGCCCCTGCATGCGGTCCAGCTGGCGCAGCAGTGCTGCTCCGACCTCTCCCACGCCGATGACGGTCAGCTCCATGGCGCCTCGCCCCGGGTGCCCGCCGCCAGGGTGCGCCGGCCGATGGCCTCGTCCACCGCCGCCGCCACCCACGCGTCCAGTCCTGACGCCCCCGGCATGAGAAAGGCATCGTGCCCCACGGCGTTCGCCAGCTCGTGGTAGTGGACACGCACGCCAGCCGCACCCAGCCGGTCGGCCGTGTCGCGCACGTCGCTGGCGGGAAATAACACATCGCCCTCCAAGCCCAAGAGCCACACAGGCGCGGTGGCCCCGGCCACCCGGCAAACGTCCAGCTCCCACCAGCCCATCGCCTCGGCCAGCCGATAGTAGCTGGCCGGGTGGAACCGGGCAGTCAGCTTGTCGGCCTGGTGGTCCAGATACGACGCCACCTGAAAGTTCCCGGACGGGCCGACGGACCGGCCAAAGCGGCCATTCAGATGGCTCGCGGATCGATATGTCAGCATCGCACTCATGCGAGCCCAGCCCAGAGCCGACCGGGCCGCCTCGGGGCCATGCGCGAGTCCCCACGCGAGGGCTTGCAGCTGCACGTGGTTTGCCCCGAGCGCCTGCGCCGACAACCCCGCAGACACTCCGATGCCCGCAGCCGCCCTGACGCGCTGCGGAAAGGCCGCGAGCCACTCCAGGGCGCGCATCCCGCCCAGCGATCCCCCGATCACCAGCGCCAGATCCCCGATGCCCAGGCTGTCTAGCGCCAAGCTTTCGACGCGCACCATGTCGCCGACCGTGATGGCGGGAAAGGCGGCCGTGGGGTTGGCGAGGTCCGGCCCGGTTGTGCCGGCGCATCCCCCCAGCACATTGGTGGCCACGATGTAAGCCCGCTCGGGGTCGAGTGGCCGGCCCGGCCCCACCAGCCACTCCCACCAGCCTGCGCGATCTGCGGCATGGTGGCGCGCGAGGTGGGCGTCCCCCGTCAGCGCATGGCACACCAGCACCACGGGCCGTCCGGGGGTCCCCCAGGTCTCCACGGCCACCGTGGCCGCTGGCAGCCACCCACCCCTGTCCAATGTTAAGCCCTCACTGGCCACGGTCACCTCGGTCTTCGTGGTCAAGCTCCCTTCCTACACAAAAATCCGTCAGACAAGCTGACGGAGTCGCACGACCGCCGTCCGCTTATCTCTCAGACCTCCCCGCGCCCAGGCACGGTTGGGGTCTGCAGGAGTTGGCACCTTCAGCTACGCTGGGTTGCCGGGCTTCATCGGGCCAGTCCCTCCGCCGCTCTCGATAATCGGGCCACGCTATGAAGTTTTGTGGAATGTTTGGCTTGCCGCTGGCCGTTTCCCGCCCACGCGGGCGCGGCTCTACGCTAGAGAAAGAACGCACGGCTGTCAAGCACCGACGGCTACGCCGGGGGGCATCACGCTGCCCGCTTGGACGCGGGAGGCAGGGAATCCCGAGCGGCTCGCGAACTGTCGAGGCGCGGGGACCGCCCGTCTTCAGGCGCTCGAGGCCCCTGGGCGGCATCCCCGCAAGGACAGACTCCCGTGCATCAAGTCGGGAAGCTGGAAGGAGTGGGACAGTGGACAGCGAAGCGACCGATCCGAATACCTTGGAGCTCCACTACGGCGCACCGACCAAATTGGAGACCCACCTCCAAGGCTTGGGGGCGACCGGCGACAAGTACGTCGTCGAATATCGGATGCTGGCGATGCGCGACGGCAAGCGCCTGGCGACGGTGATTGTCCGCCCGCGGGCCACCGCGCCCGTGCCCGTCATCATGGTGAGAACCCCGTACCAGAACCCGGCTACGCACGAGCTGGGCTACAACGTGTTCCGCAAGGCTTTTGCCGCCGGCTGGGCCGCTATCATCCAGAACGAGCGCGGGACGGGATGGTCCGATGGGCCCTACACCCTGATTGGCCAGGGCGCCGAGGACGCGGCGGACACCATGACGTGGATCGCGGCCCAGTCGTGGTCAAACGGCAGCGTGGGCCTGATTGGCTGCTCCTCGCCGGCCGAAAACCAGTTGGTGGTGGCCGCCGAGGGCCACCCGGCGCTCAAGGCCGGCGTGCCGATGAGTCCGGGGGCCGGCGTCGGAAACATACCGGGCTGCGAGGGCAACAACGGCCTGTTTTACAAGGGGGGCATTCCCGTCCTCAGCACCTGGACCATGTGGTACCATCCCTCCGCCGTGCTGGACCGGCCGCGGCTGCCCGATACCGACGACCCCGACGCGCTGGAGCGCGCCATGCGGACCTTCGTGGTCTCATCCCCGGGCTCGCGGGACCCGGAGTACAAGCGCACCTTGGAGCGCATTCGGCGCATCCCGCCCAGCGGCGACGTGCTAAAGCGCATGGGCGTGCCCAAGACCGGCTACGACACCTACATGCGGGTCACGCCCATGGACCCGGTGTGGCAGGAGTCTTCCCACATCCACGCGCACCACACCGGCGCCACGCCGCAGATCAACATCAACGGCTGGCTGGACGTGGGCGCCTACGAGTCGGTCAAGCTGTTCGAATTCCAGCAGCACCATCCGGATCAGTACCTGATCATGACCGCCAGCTCCCACTGCGCCATGATCCGCGCCGCGTCGCCCCAGGCGATGCTGGGCGACCGCCCGGTGGGCAACACCACGTTTCCTTATGACGATGTCATCTGGGCCTGGTTCCGCCGCTTCCTCAATGGGGAGGCCGATGCCTGGACGCCGATGCCGAAGGTGCAGGTGTTTCTGATGGGCGCGAATCAGTGGCTCACCGGAGAGCACTGGCCGCTGCCCGAGACCCGCTGGGAGCCGCTGTACCTAAACAGCACCGGCCATGCCCAAAGCCTCTATGGTGATGGAACACTGACTCGGGCGCCGGACGCCCCGGCCCATTCCCAGGATGTCGTCTGCTCCGACCCCAAGAACCCGGTGCAGTCGCTGGGGTTTGCGCTGGGGTCCGACCCGATCGTGTGCGACCAGCGGTCGGCAGAGTCGCGCCATGACGTGCTGGTGTATTCCACGCCGCCCCTGGACGAGGGGATCGCCATCGCGGGCGACGTCGATGCCGTCCTGCACGTGTCGGTCGATGTGCCAGACGCCGACGTGTTTCTCAAGCTGGTCGACGTCTATCCAGATGGCACCGCCTACAACGTGGCGTGGAGCGCGCTCCGCCTGCGCTATCGAGACAGCATGGCCCACCCGGCGCCCGTAACCCCCGGCACGGTCTACGAGCTGCGGGTCAAGGGCATGACTACCGCCAACTACTTTGGACCGGGCCATCAGATTCGGCTGGAGGTGGCGGGCTCCAACTTTCCCCTCGCGGACCGCAACTGGCACACGGGCGGACCCAATGCTGATGATGTGGAGGGGCCCGTGGCCCACATCACAATCCATCACGACCCTGAGCACCCATCGCGGATCGAGTATCACCGCTACACCGGCCCGATTCGCGTGAATTCGGCGCCGCGCCGCGGCTAGTCACTCGGCCCGCGTCCAGCCAACCGAGCTTGCCGGCTCGGTTGGCTGGACGCACGTTAGGAGCCTGGCTAGGACACGCAGGCCGCCGGTCGGGCGCACGTCTTCGGGCGATAACCCCTTGTCAGGGGCGCTGGCCCCTGCTAGCATCGCGGTCAGGTAAGCGCCTCTTCATGGAGAGTGGTGGAGGGACTGGCCCGATGAAGCCCGGCAACCGGCGGGATACCCGCGTCTGGTGCCAATTCCTGCAGCCGTGCCGTGGCTGAGAGATGAAGGGGATTCCATTCGGTGCGCCCGGATCTTGGGGCACCGGCAATGGCGGAGAGGCCTTCCTAATCATCCCATTAGGAGGCATCCCATGGCGCCTGTTGCTGACGAGGTTCTTCGCCCCTATCGCTTTGCCACCGTGGCCGTTCACGGCGGCACCGCGCCCGACCCCGCGACGGGGGCCCGCGCCGTCCCGATTTACCAAACGACGGCGTTCACGTTTCAAAACACCCAGCATGCCGCGGAGCTGTTCAGCCTGGATGAGGCGGGCAACATTTACACCCGCATCATGAACCCGACCACGGATGTGCTCGAAAAGCGCATCGCGCTGCTGGAGGGCGGGGTCGCCGCCGTCGCGTTTGCCAGCGGCCAGGCGGCCACCAGCGCCGTCATCTTCAACTTGGCTCGCGCCGGCGACGAAATCGTGGCGTCCAGCCACCTCTACGGCGGCACGCACACGCTCTTGACGTCAACGATGGCAGACTTGGGGATTCGGGTGCATCTGGCGGAAACTTTGTCCGAAGCGCGGCAAGCCCTCACCGACCGCACGCGGCTGGTGCTGGTGGAGACCCTGGGCAATCCCAAGTTGGATGTGGCCGACTTGGCCGCCTGGGCCGAGCTGGCCCACGGCCATGGCGTGCCCCTGGCGGTGGACAACACGTTTGCGACGCCATACCTCTGCCGCCCCATTGAGTTTGGGGCCGACATCGTGATCCACTCGGCCACCAAGTGGCTGGGCGGCCACGGAACGGCCATGGGCGGCGTCGTGGTGGACGGCGGGCGCTTTGACTACAACCGCCCGACGTTCCCGCAGTTTTCCGAGCCAGATCCCAGCTATCACGGGCTGGTGTACGCGCGGGAAATGGGCGGCCTCGCTTTCTCCACGCGCCTCCGCGTGAAGCTCCTGCGGGACCTCGGGGGATCGCTCGCCCCGTTCAACGCATTTCTCATCCTTCAAGGCGTGGAGACGCTCGCGCTGCGCATGGACCGGCAGTGTGCCACGGCCCAAGCGCTCGCCGAGCGGCTGGGCCGGCACCCTGCCGTGGCGTGGGTGAACTACCCCGGACTGGCGGATCACCCTCAGCATGACACCGCCGGCCGCTACCTGAAGGCCGGGCACTACGGCGCCGTGCTCAACTTCGGCATCGTGGGTGGCGTGGACGCAGGCCGGCACTTCATCGACCGCTTGGGGCTCTGGTCCCACGTGGCCAACGTGGGCGACGTGCGTTCTCTGGTCATTCACCCGGCCTCCACGACCCATCAGCAGCTCACGCCCGAGGAGCAAGTCCGAGCCGGCGCCGACCCGGACCTTGTCCGGCTGTCCGTAGGTTTGGAAGATGTGGACGACCTGTGGGCTGACCTAGACCAGGCACTCGCGTTCGCCACGGGGCATCCAGCGGCGCCGCGGCTGCTGAACGACGAGGCGGTCATTCGGCAGGTCGCCGAAAGCCCCTGGAAGGCAGACGGGACGCCCATCACAGTCGCGGTCGTGGGCCTGTCGGGCCAGACGGGCCGCCCCAGCTACCGGGTGGCCCGCAAGCTGCACCGCTTGGGATACCGCGTCATAGGGGTGAACCCGGCGTATGCGGGCCAGGACATTTTGGGGGAGGCGTGTGTCGCGCACCTGGCCGACGTGCCGTACTCGGTGGACGTGGTGCAGGTGTTTCGCGGCTCCGAGCACGCGCCCGCTGTGGCGGAGGAAGCGAGCCACCACCCCGCCCCCATCTTCTGGCTGCAGGAGGGCGTAGTGAGCCAGGCTGCCGCTGAGGCCGCGCATCGGGCAGGCAAGGCCGTCGTGATGAACCGCTGCCTCTTCAAGGAAAT
Source organism: Bacillota bacterium (assembly GCA_021820465.1). Classification (GTDB taxonomy): domain Bacteria; phylum Bacillota; class Sulfobacillia; order Sulfobacillales; family JAIMBI01; genus JAJZWV01. The sequence continues at coordinate 33,273 of JAKADP010000002.1, read as the reverse complement.
TCAGCGCCTGCGCGGCACCGTGGCGACCTACCCCCGCTGACCCTCTCCGCATCCGGCCGGCCCTCCCCGCCCCAAGGGAGGGCCGGCTTAGTGGCGCCTGCCGGGTCATCTGCGGCGGGAGGGTGAGGCGCGGCAGCCGACCCCGCCGGTCACGATCGGCTGGCCACCGTCCCGCGATGGGGTGCGAAAGCATACCTGGACCTCCAGGAAGCTCCGGCGGCGGCCCGACCCGGTTCCCCGGCTTGGCGCGGAGCGCGGGAGGGGCCCGGTGTTTGCCCGCGCTCGGCTCGCTGAGGAGTCCCAGCACCACCACGTCACATTCGGCCAACTTGCCTAAGCGGCGACGGCCATCACAGACCCGATGTCTTAGGACGGGGTCAGAGGGCGCCCCGGACAGGGCCACCACTGCCTAGGGGGGGATCATCGCAGCCCTGCGAGAAATATTTTGCCGGGATGCGAAACGATTTCGCCGTATACTGCGTTACCTTCAGTGAATGAGCGTCGCGCTGTGGCTTGAGCCCGCGATGTGGAGGAAGCCCCTATGAACATGGTGTCGCGCCTCTGGCCCACCGCCCTTGCGATAGTCGCCGTCGTCGCGGCGGCCTGCGGAGGAACCCTTTCGGCCTCCCACGCCCATCCGCCCGCTCCACGTGCGCCGCAGAGTGCGTCCACCGCCAGCCGCGCGGGGGCGGTCACGGTCACTCACCACGCGGTCACGGGCAGTGGCGCATGGCCCCGCTTGCTGAGCCAGGGCATTACGGCCGCTCCCATGACGTTTACCGGCGTGCTGATTGCCCCCACCGTCGTGCCGCGCGGCAACAGCGCCACGGTGTCTATCACGGCCGACACGTATGCCGTCGCCTTCTATGAATGCCCAAAGCCCGAGCCGGTCAACAGCGCGAAGGTGGGCGTGGGGCCCTGCGGATCCCTCGCGAACATGGCAGAGGCGTTCGGCGCCACGCACTATGGCTCCGCCACGGCTGTCGAACAGGCCACGTCATATCAGACGCCGCCGGGGCAGCCGCTGCCGGCTCCCCTGCTGGGCGGCATCACGGCCAAACAGTGGATTGCCCCCGGCGCCAGCGCACCGCTCGAGGTGGCTTGGCGGGACGCGGGCTGGCACGTGGTGGTGGCCGGCCCGTCTGCCTTCGCCAACGCCAACCGGCTCACGGCGCTATTGGCCCACTACCACTGGCCCAGCGCCACGGGCCTGCTGACGGTAGACGCCAGCGGCGGCACCCGCCACACCTCTCTGCAGTGGACCGTCGGCGACACCGTGTACTTCACCAGCTCATCGCACGACCCAGCGCACGCGCTCGCGATGGCCGCGGCCATGAAGAGATACCCCTAGCGGTGGACGCCCACGCGTCCACCCATCCGGAGCGGCCACAGCCCTTCCCGGAGGAGTTTGCCGTAGGCCCGCCGGCGTCCGAGGGCCAGTGGCGCTCCGGTCCGGGCATCCTCCCACGCCCCGCCTCATGTGACATTCAGCGAGTCACTTGACGAGAGGTCCCAGGTGAGGACCTGCGCCGATACACCTTGTAGCGCTTAGATATAGCGAGATAGCGAGCAAGCTTCTCGAAGAGGGCAGCTCCCAATCCTCGGTCAGCTGGCGTTCCTTGTGCCAAGGCTCAAGCAGAGGGCCGTGGTGACGCCGGCAGACTCGTTTGTCTATGGCAGCCAAAGCCCTGCACGCATGGCAGGGCGTAAATGCCGACGTCTGCCGGTACCCGCGTGTCTATATACTCCTGGCCACACCGCCCTGCATCCTCCTCGGCGCTTTCTCCTGGTGACGCCGTGGTGACCCCGACCGATTCTGCCGACAGTCCCGAGAATGGGTCTCCGTACGGCCTTTGAGCCTTCGCAGCGCCGCGGCCCCATGCTGATTTCTCTCTCCTGGTGACGCCATCCCTCAATGACCACCGAATGCGGACCATGAAAAAAACCCTGCCAGCGTTGCAGGGCTTCAAATTTAAGTGGTGCCGCAGGGCGGAATCGAACCGCCGACACGAGGATTTTCAGTCCTCTGCTCTACCGACTGAGCTACCGCGGCACTTGTTTTTCTAAAAATGGCGGAGGCGACGGGATTCGAACCCGTGATCTCATGCGTGACAGGCATGTGTGTTAGGCCAGCTACACCACGCCTCCGCGTTCAAGTGGTGGGCGAAACAGGGATCGAACCTGTGACCCCCTGCTTGTAAGGCAGGTGCTCTACCGCTGAGCTATTCGCCCAGGTCGCCCTCGGGGGCAATTATAGCGGCCCACGCACGGCCGGTCAAGCGCCGCGCCGCGCAATTTTTTGCTGGGCGGCGCTTGTCCGCTAGGGCGATACGACATACGTGCCAGCGTCGGTCCCTGAAAGCACGGCCACCGCCACGCGTCGGCCAAGCCAGCCGGTCGCGAGTGCGTGCCCGCGCGGCAGCACGCGTGACGCGACCACGCCGCGCGCCGACACCACAATGAGCTCGGTGGTGCGGCCCACCTGCGCCACGTACGCGGCTGCGCGCCCGTTGCGGGCAAATTGCGGCGTCGCCGAAGGCAGGCCGGGCACCTTCACGTCGGCGGAGTGGCCCGCGGCCCACCACACGGCATGCCCGCCCACAAATCCCAGCACCGTGCCCCTCGCACTCACGGTGGCCCTGGTGAGATGGAGCGGGTAGCGCCCATGGCCAAACCACCAAATGTCTCCCGCAGGGGTCACGACGACCGGATCCGCCAGCGCCGCCACCTTAGCCACGCTGGGCGCCGCGCCCAGCCACGTGGTCCCCCCGCCTGGGGACCATCGGTAGAGCCCCACGCCGTCGGGTCCCGCGCCCACTAGGACGGCAAACTGGCCGCTGGCCGCCCAGCGCACCCCGGAAACCTGCACCTCGGGCGCCACCGCCAGCGGCGGCGCGGCCGCCCCCGCCATCTCATAGAGATGGCGGGTGCCCGGATCCAGCAGCAGCGTCTCGCGCTGGGTGGGCCGCGGGTATACGGGGCCACCCAGTCCAAACAGGGTATGCCCACTTTCAAGCTCGGCTAGGCGCCAGACGCCCGCGCCCGACGGCTCCGGAATGTCAATCCAGTGCAGCACGGTGGGCGTCAGATCCGCTCCATGGGCCCCGCCCGCCCGCCACGCCTGGCGCTCGCCCACCAGGTACGTGCCGCGAGGCGCCGCCACCACCACGGTGGGGACCGCCAGCACCTTTTGCACGGGTGCGACAGCGGGCACGGCGGCCGGCGGCCGGACGGGTCGCGCCACGTATAGCGTCGCGACCAAAAACAGCAGAAGCAGCACGCTTGTGACTGGCCGCCGCATCCAATCCCCCCGCCTGACCGTATGGCCAGTCCGGCCGGGGCATGCCTCGGCCAGCGTCAGGAGGCGTCGAGGTGCGCCTTCAGAGCAGCCGTCAGCGCAGGCACCACCTGAAACAGGTCACCCACGATCCCGTAGTTCGCCACTTTAAAGATTGGGGCGTCCGGGTCGTTGTTGATGGCCACAATGCACTTGGAGTTGGAGATGCCGGCCACGTGCTGGATGGCGCCCGAAATCCCGACGGCCACGTAAAGGTCGGGGCTCACCACCTTGCCGGTCTGCCCCACGTGGTAGGAGTGAGGGACCCACCCTTCATCCGCCACAGGCCGCGAGGACCCGACGGCCGCGCCCAGCACGGCCGCCAATTCATCAAGCAGGCGGAAGTTCTCCGGCGCCTTCATGCCGCGGCCGCCCGACACGATGCGGCTGGCTTCGGTGAGCTCCAGCTGCTCGCCGCTGCGTTCGGTGCCCGTCACCACCGCGCGGGGTGCGGGCACATCCACCGTCGGCACGGACACGCGGGCGGGTGCCCCGCCGCCGGCCCCGGCCGGCTGCACGTTCGGGCGCAGGCTCACCAGCTTGGGCGTGCCCGCGATCCGCACGCGCTGGAACGCCTTGCCCGCGTAGACCGGTCGTGTAATCAAGACGTCGTCGCCGTCGGCCTCGATGGCCGTCACGTCACTGGCCAGGCCCGCCATGAGGAGCCCGCTCACACGCGGCGCCAAGTCCTTGCCAAACGCTGTCGCCCCAAACAGGACCAGCGACGGCTCCGTCTGCCGCACAACCTGGACCACCGCGTGGGCAAAGGCATCGGAGCTGTATCGGTCAAATGGCGACGCCGACAGCACCAGCAGTTGCTCCACGCCCTGAGAGCCTACGGCCTCGGCCAAACCCTCCGCCCCCGGGCCGAACGCCAGCGCAGAGACGGCGCCCTGCCCCAGACGCACCGCGGTGGCGCACGCCTCCAAGCTCACACGGCGCACTCGACCCTCTTGCTGCTCCAAAACCACCAAAATGCCGCTCATGCTGTCATCCCTTCTTGCGCCGGCACGCCCTTCGGCGGAGATCCGGGCCCTCGCGTTATAGAATCTGGGCCTCGTCGTGCAGCAGCTTCACGAGCGTGGCGGCTGCCTCGGCCGGATCGCCGGTCAGCACCTTCGGCTCGGGCCGCGGCGGGGGCAGCTGATATCCTTCCACCCGGACCCGACGGCCCGCCGTGAGCTCGGCCGCGTCCAAACCCAACTCCGCGGCATGCGTGTGCCGAACTTCCTTGCGCTTGGCCTTCATGATGTTGGGCAGGGTGGGATACCGGGGCACATTCAAGCCCCTCTGAGCTCCCAGCACCGCCGGCATCGGGAGTTCGACGGTTTCGGTGGCGCCCTCGAGCTCGCGGGTGGCGGTGATCCGGCGCCCCGCGGCGTCGACCGCCAGGCCCAGCACAACCATCGCCTGCGGCCAGTCCAAGAGCGCCGCCACCAGCGGGCCGGTCTGGGCCGCGTCGTCGTCCACCGCCTGCTTGCCCACCAGCACCAGGTCCCAGTCCGATTCCTGCTGGAGGGCCGCGACCAGGATTTGGGCCCGGCCCAGGTAATCCACGTCCGCGACCCCTTCGTCGCTGATCCAGACAGCCCGGTCCGCGCCCATGGCCAACCCCTGCCGGATGGCTTCCTCGACTCGGGCCGGGCCAAATGACATCAGCACCACCTCGCCGGTGTGCTGGTCACGCAGCTTCAGCGCTTCTTCGATGGCAAATTCGTCGTACGGATTCAAAACCCACTTGATGTTTGCCGTCTCAATCCCCGAGCCGTCCGCCGCCAGTTGAATGCGCGTGGCCGTATCCGGCACCTGCTTCACCAACACTGCAATTTTCATCGCTGCCAACCCTTCTCGCACTCTTTTGCTTGGCCCATGCCTCGCCCGGCCGGCTACGGTGCCGCGAGGGCACGCGCGATGCACCCGGCTGCCTCTCGCTCCTCGGCCGGCGCCACCGTCCGCAAGTCCACCCACACGGCGTCCTCCGCCAGGCGCACCGCCATGGCTGGCGTGCCCGCACGGAGCCGCGCCTCCAGCGCCTCCGCCGGCCAAGACTCCGACCGCACCGCGAGGACAGCGGTCGTGGACATCACCTCGGGCAGCGCCCCCCCGCCCACCGGCGCGGTGGTGCGCCGCACGGCCAGATGCACGCCCGCCATGCCGCCCAGCTGACGCACCACCAGCCGCCTGAGCCGTCCGGCCCGCTGGGCCAGCCTGTCCGCCGACTGGGACAGCATTTGCCACAGCGGGATTTCGCTCTGGCGCCCCTCGCGATACAGCCGCAGCGTCACCTCCAAAGCAGCCAGCGTCATCTTGTCGAGCCGGAGCGCACGCGCCAGGGGGTGTCGGCGCATGGCAGCCACCAGCTCCGCTCGGCCCACAATCAGGCCAGCCTGGGGCCCCCCCAAAAGCTTATCACCGGAAAAGGTGGTCACGTCCACGCCAGCGGCCACCACCTCGCGCACAGCCGGCTCGTCCGTGCCTCCCATGGTGAGCGGAAACAGCACGCCCGAGCCGAGGTCGGCCATAACGCCCACCCCCGCCTCCCGCCCCAAGGCCGCCAGCTCTCCCGGGGCGACACTCTCCACGAAACCGGTTTGCCGGAAATTCGACGGGTGGACGTGCAGCAAGAGCGCCGTCTCACCCGGCACGATGGCAGAGGCATAGTCGCTGAGGCGAGTCTTGTTGGTGGTGCCCACCTCCACCAGCCGGGCTCCGCTGACGCGCATGACGTCGGGAATCCGAAACGCGCCGCCAATCTCCACCAGCTGCCCGCGCGACACGACCACGGAACGGCCCGCCGCCAAGGTGGAGAGCGCCAGCAGCACGGCGGCCGCATTGTTGTTGACAGCCATGGCGGCCTCGGCGCCCGTGAGGGCCGGCAGCACCTCGTCCAGATGGCTCAGGCGCGAGCCGCGGCGGCCGGTCTCGGGGTCCCACTCCAGGGTCGAATACCCGCGCGCCACGCGATCAACCTGCGCCAGCGCCGCCTCGGCCAGGGGCGCGCGCCCCAGGTTGGTGTGGAGAATCACTCCCGTCCCGTTGATCACCCGGTCGAGGTGCGGCGATGCCATGCGGGCCGCCAAGGCGGCGGCCTCCTCGCCTAGGTGGGCCAGCCGCTCCGCGGCCAAGTTGGGCGCCTCGCGCAGCGCCAGCCGCGCTCGAGCCAGCACCGCCTGGCTCGCAGCCACCCGGTACACGCCGGGGATGGCGTGGGGCAGACTCTCCGCCAGCCGGTGCACCTGCGGCAGCTGCCGGAGCTGGGCCGCCACCGTCGGGCGGCCGGGAGTTGGCGTGGCGGCGTCGCTCAATTCATTGCCTCGGCCGGCGGTCCGCCCGCCGCCTGAGATGTTGCGCCTCCGTCAGCGTGAGCCCCAGGCTCGAGTCGTCCACGACGGCCGGCCACTCCTCAAAAGCCTGATCGCTGTGCGCCGGATCCAGCCACTCGGCCCGGTTGGGGTCGGGTGACGGCCGTGCCCCGCCACGTGCGCGGGATGAAGCCGCGCCGGCACGGGGCGGGGAATCCCTCCGCGTGTGATTCTCCATCGTATCAAGCACCTCCTCCGCGACGGCCGGGCAAGCCGCCGCCCCAACGCCCAGCGTAGCCTCCCCTTGGCCCCATCGCAAACCCCGTCCGCGCGCCCTCACTCCGACAGCCACTGGGCCGCCTTCACCGCAAAGTACGTCAAAATTAGCTGAGCGCCCGCCCGGCGGATCGCCAGCAGGGTCTCCAGAGCCGCTGCCCGCTCGTCCAGCCAGCCGCACTGGGCGGCCGCGAGGATTTGGCTGTACTCGCCGCTCACCTGGTACGCCGCCAGCGGCCGGTCGACCATCGGCGCCAGCCGCGCCAGAATATCCAGCGACGAGAGAGCCGGCTTGACCATCAGCACGTCAGCGCCCTCCGCCATATCCAGCCGCGCTTCGCGCAGCGCCTCCCGAGCATTGGCGACGTCCATCTGGTAGCCCCGCCGGTCCCCAAACTGCGGCCGGTTTTCCGCCGCTTCCCGAAAGGGCGCGTAGAAGCCCGAGGCATACTTCACCGCGTACGACAGCACCAGCGTGTCAAGGTGCCCTGATTGGTCCAGCGCGGACCGAATCGCCCCCACACGGCCATCCATCATGTCCGAGGGCGCCACCACATCGGCGCCCGCCTCGGCGAACAGCACGGCCGCTGCGGCCAAGCTGGCCACCGTCGCATCGTTGTCCACGCGGCCGTCGGGCGTGAGAATCCCACAGTGCCCATGATCCGTGTAGTCGCACAGGCACAGGTCCACCATCACGACGAGGTCCGGGTGCGCATCCTTCAGGCGGCGCACCGCCGTCGGCACCACGCCCGCCGGGTCATGCATCGCCGAGCCCGCGGGGTCTTTGGCGGCGGGAATGCCAAACAGCATGACCGCCCCCACGCCGGCAGCCACCGCACGCGCCACCTCGCCGACCAGCCTGTCCGCTGACCACTGGTACTGGCCGGGCATGCTGGAAATCGGCCGGGCCAGGTCCTGGCCCGGCCGCACAAACAGCGGGTAGATGAGCTCACGCGGACTCAGCCGCGTCTCCGCCACCATCCGGCGCAGGGCCGCACTCTGCCTGAGTCGCCGCGGCCGCTCGGCCAGCGCTAGGCGGCTCATGCCCGCGCCCCCTGCTGCGCGACGCCCAGCCCCGAGCGAAGGGCCTCGACCAAGCTGGCGGTGTCGGGCCGCGCCGCCACGGCGGTCGGCCCGATTCCCAGCCGCTCCAGGCTGCGCGACGTGCTGGCCCCAATGCTGACGCGCACCAACCTTGCCAGCGCCTCGCGCTCCGGGCCGCGCAGTGCCGCCCATAAAAATTGCGCGGTCGAACCCGAGGTGAACACGACGGCGTCCAACCGATTCTCCGCCAGGGCGCGGCAGACGCCTTCATCCAGCGGGCGGGGGACCGTGCGGTACACCACCGCCTCTGTCACGAGGGCTCCACCTGCCCGGAGTCCGCTGGCCAGCGCTTCGCCCCGCCGGTCTCCCACCACCAGCAGCACGTTTTGGCCGGCGAGATGCCCCGCCGCCTCAAAGGCCGCCAAGAGGCCCTCCTGACTCGACTCGCCGCCGGGCACCAGGTCGACGGTGAGGCACAGTTCGGCTAGCCTGCGGCAGGTTTCCTGGCCGACGGCCGCCAGCCGCCCCGTCAGGCGGCGCACATCCTGCCCCAAGAAGCGCAGGCGGTCAAAAAAAGCGGCCACGCCGTTCGCGGAGGTAAACACCACCCACGTGTACCGCTCCAAATGCGTCAGCCGGTCGTCTACCGCTGTCCAGTCCGGGCTGGCGAACGTGAGGATGGGGGCCGCGACCGCCGTCCATCCCTCTCGGCGCACCGCCGCCACCAGCGGTCCCGCCTGACCGTCCGCCCTCAGGATGAGGACCCGGGGAGGCCGAGCGGCGGCCCGCGGCCGCCAGTGGACCAGCAGGGGATCCGGCCCCGCGGACGGCGGCATGGTCGCCAGCGGCCCCTCGTAGAGGGCCGCGCCGCTGGCGTCCACCAGCTCCCCGTGGCCCTCCGGCCGCGCCGCCGCGAAGGCAGTCTCGGACACGCCGGACACGCCGGCCGGACCCACCCAGGCCACCCCGGCCGCCAGCGCCGCCTCGTCGCGGGCGGCCCAGGCATCGTGGGCCACGGCGCCGGCCGGCAGCTGCCAGCGGGCCAGCTGCACGTCCAGCGGCCGCATGCCCGCCACCGGCGTGTATGGTCCCTCGGTGGCCGCCGCGCGGGCACTGTCGCGCCAGACCGCCACCAGGCGATGCGCCGGCACCACGCGCACCACAGCGCGGCCGCGGGCGGCCTCTTCGCTCAAGATGTGCACCGCCTCGGCTTCGGAGGCGACAGGCACCCACTCAGCCCCAGCGCGCACAAACCGCTCGCGCGCGGGCGGATCGAATCCCTCATCGCCCACCAGCACATCGGCCATGAGCAGGGCGTCGACTTGGGCACTGGTCAGACACCCGGCGTCCGGCGGCCAGCCCACCAACGGCACTCCCCTCATAGCTGTCCCCCTGTCTCCAGCGCCTCGGGCCGCCCGACGGAGGTGGCCGCCCACCGCAGCAGCTCCGACGTCACCCAAGCCACGCCCACCTCCAGCGCCGTGCCTCGCCACGACAGCCGCGCGGGCGGCGACTCGCCGCCGGCGGCAAACACCAACAGCCGCCACTCGTCGCGGCTGGCGTCCCGCTGGGCGTACGCTCCCAGCGGGATCTGGCAATTGCCGCCCATCGCGTCCAGCACCTGCCGCTCCGCCTGCGTCGCCTGGCGCACCTCAGGATCGTCCAGCGGCGACACAAGCCCGTGAGCATCCAGATCGTCCGCCCGGACCTCCACCGCCAACGCGCCCTGCCCCGGTGACGGAACCATCCACGCCGGATCCAAATAATCCGCAATCTCGTGCGCCCGCCCGATCCGCAGCAGCCCTGCCGCCGCCAGCACCAGCGCGTCATAGTCTCCGGCCGCCAGCTTAGCCAAGCGCGTACCCAGATTGCCCCGAACCGGCACCACCGCCAGATGGGGGTACGCCTGCCGCAGGAGCGCCGCCCGCCGGAGACTCGACGTGCCGACCCGCGCCCCCGGCGGCAGGTCCTCGATGCGCCCAGCGTGCCGAAGGACCACCGCATCGCGGGGATCCTCCCTCCGCGTCACCGCGGCCAGCCGGAGCGTGGGGGCCAGCCGGGTGGGCAGGTCTTTCAGCGAATGGACCACTAGGTCGACGCGCCCGTCTATCAAGGCGTTATCCAGCGCCGTGGTGAAGACGCCCCGCCCCCCGATCTCGCTCAGCGAGCGGTCCAATGCCCGGTCTCCTTCCGACTCGATCGGCACCAGCGTCACGGGTGCCCCGCCCAAAGCCAACTGGTCGACGACCCACGCCGTCTGGGCCAGCGCCAAGGGACTCGACCGGGTGCCCACGCGCCACCCTCGTCCCATTGACCCCATGAACCCCTTCCTCTCCTGAACCCGGCCGGGACCACTCGCGTCAGCCGTACCAGCCCTGCCACCAAGCGGCGGCGACCCCGTGGCTGACCCCCCCACCCCCGACGACGTCCACTGCCAGGGCCACAAAGGCGGCCACGGCCACCCAGGAGGACCCGTGCCCCCGCCAACCTCGGGCGCGCAGCACCACATAAATCAGGTAGGCCAGCCATACGGCCAGCATCCCCACAGCCCCGGTCGTCTCAACCCAATATACCCCGGCCGGCGCGGTCAGCAACCCCCCTGTGACCATGCACCCCGAGAGGCTGACCCAGCCCCACACCGTGAGGCGATAGCTCCAGCGATCCAGGTCGCCCAGCGGCGGAAGCCGGTAGTAAAAGACACGCGGCGCCTTCTGGCGCAGTTCCCGTTCGTGCTCCAGGTACATCCCCGCTGCCGCGGCCCCCAGCAGGAGGCTGGTCATGGCGGCGGCCAAGAGTGCCAAGTGAGCCCATTCCCACAGGGAGGCCCTGCCGGCCGCCGCGCGCAGCCCGGGCGCCACCACTTGGCTCGCCGCCCACCACAGCGTGAGGACCGGTACGGCAAACCCCGCCAGCGGGGCCCAGCCCGGGCGGCGGCTCCACCACGGAAATCCCGCTGCCGCCATCCACACCGCCAGAGTTCCCACCACGGCCGGCGCCGTCAGCGACGGCTGGGAGAGACCCAAGGTCCGGCCCAGCCACACGGTCGCCAGCACCCAGACCACACCGAGGCCGACGGCGGCCCACCGCTCATGGCGCGGTTGGTAGAACCCCCACACAAACCCCACCGAGGAAGCCACCAGCACGGCCCCTGTTGCCGCCACCAGCCACGCCGCCACCGCCGCTCAGTCGGGCTGCGGCTGGGTCGCGGAGGCATCGAGGCGAAACAGCTCCCGCAGGGCATCCAGATACACCGGCCCATCCGGGACGCTGGCCCACTGGCGAATGCTGGTCATGGGGTCGTTCAAGAGCTTCGTCAGCATGCGATGAGTGGTTTGCTCCACAGCCGCCCGCTCCGCCGGACTCAGGTCCGGCAGCCGCCGCCACAGGGCCTCCAGCTCGTCCGAACGAATGCGCTCCGCCTTCTCACGCAGCGACCGGATGACGGGTCCCACCGCCATCGCTCCCAGGTCATGCGCCAAGCGCTCCGCCTCCTCCCCGAGAATCAGCCGCACCGCCTCCACCTCGGCCGCCCGCCGGGCTCGGTTTTTTTGAACCACGGCCTCCAGATCGTCTAGGTCGTACCGCAGGACCCCGGGCACGCGTCCGACGCCCGGGGCAATGTTGCGCGGCACCGCCAGGTCCAAAAACAGCCACGGCACGCCTCGCCGCAGCGGCGCCGCAGGGCGCACCCACTTCACCGGAATCACGACGGTGGGCGAGCGAGTGGCCGCCACCACCACGTCGGATGACGCCACGAGGGTGGCCAAGTCTGCCCACGGCGCGGCCCGGCCCCCGCCGTCCGCCACCAGCGCCTCGGCCCGGGCCGCCGTCCGGTTCACCACGGTCACCTCGGCCCCGGCATCGCGAAGGTGCCGAAACACTTTGGCGGCCATGGCGCCTGCCCCCACCACCAGCACGCGGCGCTCCGGCAGCTCATCCCCAAAAATTTTTGTGGCCAGTTCCCGCGCGGCATAGCCCCACGACAGGGCACGCTCGGAAATGGCCGTCTCCGCATGGGCCCGCTTGGCGGCTTTGAACGCCGCCTGGAAGACGCGGTGCAGCCCGCGGGCCGCCTCGTTCTCCTGGGCCACGCGGTACGCCGCCTTCACCTGGCCGAGAATCTCCGTCTCGCCCAACACCATCGCGTCGAGGCCCGCCGCCACCTCAAACAGGTGCGCGACCGCTGCCTCGCCCACGTGCACGTAGGCCGCACTCGTAAAGTGCGACGGCGGAATCCCCACCGTCTCGCCCCACAGGACCGCCACGCGGTCAGCGGGCAGGGCGTCGGTGGTGTAAATCTCCGTGCGGTTGCACGTCGACAGCACCACCGCGCCCTCGAACCCGACCTCCCGCTTGAGCCGCGCATACAGCGCCGCCACCAGGGGGGGATGGTCCAGCGCCACATCACCGCGCAAGGCAATATCCGCGCGCACGTGGTTGACGCCCAGCACCATCAGCACGATGCGGCTCCCCCCTCTCTGACGGTCGGCTAGCGGAGCACCTCCGCCACAGCCGGCGCCACATCCCAAGGCACGGTCACGACACGCGCCCCCGCCTGGGACAGAGCGCGCTCCTTGCTCTCCAGGGTGCCACGCCCCCGCTCGATAATAGCCCCGGCATGGCCCATCCGCTTGCCCACCGGCGCGGCTCGCCCTGCCAGATAGGCCACGACCGGCTTGCCGAGCGTGGACAGATAGTCCGCTGCCTCTTCCTCGGCGCTCCCCCCGATCTCGCCCACAAGCACCACGGCCCGCGTGGCCGCGTCCTCACGGAATCGCTGCAACACCGACACAAACGTGCCGCCGACAACCGGGTCGCCCCCCATGCCCACGACCGTGCTCTGCCCCAAGCCGGCGTTGGTCAGCTGGTAGGCAATTTCGTAGGACAGCGTGCCTGAGCGCGCCACCACGCCCACGTCGCCGGGACGGTAGATGTGATTAGGCATGATGCCCATTTTGGTCCCCTCGCCCGGGGAAATCACCCCGAAGGTGTTGGGGCCCACCACGTCCGCGCCTAAATCCTGGGCCCGGGTCACAATGTCGATGGAGTCCGCCACCGGCACATGTTCCGGAATGAGGACCAACAGGCGAATGCCGTTCTCCAGCGCCTCAAAGGCCGCGTCCTTGGTGTAGGGGCCCGGCACAAAGACGATCGACGCCGTGGCGCCGGTCGCTTCGACCGCCTCGCGCACCGTGTTGAACACCGGCACGCCGTCCACCACGGTGCCACCCTTGCCCGGCGACGTGCCGCCGACCACATTGGCCCCAAACGCTCGCATCTGCTGCGCATGAAAGGCGCCTTGGCGCCCGGTGATCCCCTGGACCAGGATCTTTTGCCCTCGGTGCAGATAAATCGCCATTTAGCGGCCCTCCCCGGCCAGGGCCACTACTTGCTGCGCGGCCTTGTCCATCTCGGAATATGCAGAAATGCCCTCGTGCTCCAAGAGGGCCACCCCTTCTTTTTCGTTCGTCCCCGTCAGCCGCACCACAAGCGGGACGGGAATGCCCTGCGTGTTTTTCACCTGGATGATGGCCTTCGCCACATCGTCGCATCGCGTGATGCCGCCAAAGATGTTGACGAAAATCGCCCGAGGGTGCATGCCCACCAAAACGGCCAGGGCCTGGGCCGTGGGCTCGACGGACGCCCCGCCGCCCGCGTCCAGGAAGTTGGCCGGGCGGCCCCCAAAATGCTGAATCGTGTCCAGCGTCGCCATCGCCATGCCGGCGCCGTTGGCCATGACGGCGATGTCGCCGTCCAGCTCCACGAACGCCAGGCCAATTTCGCTCACCTTGCGCTCGGTGGCCGTGCCCTCGTCCACCACGGGCAGCGCCCGATGGCGAAACAGCGCGCTGTCGTCCACATTCAGGCGGGCGTCCGCCGCCACGAGGTGGCCGTCCACGACGGCCAAGGGGTTAATCTCCACCAGCTCGGCGTCGTACTCCCGGTAGATGCGGTACAGCCGCTCGACGAGGTCGCCAAACTCGCGGGCCAAGCCAGCCGGCAGCTCCATGGCGTACGCCATCTCCTTGCCGAAGTATGGCAGCACGCCCACGCGCGGATCCACATGGCGGCGAATGATATGCCGATCCTCCACGTCCTCGATCTCCACCCCGCCGTGGGCGGATGCCATTACCAAGGGGCAGCGGCGCGACCGGTCCGTCGTCACCGACACGTAAATCTCGCGCTCAATCGCCAGTTTGCCCTCCGCGTACAGCCGCTCGACCCGGTATCCCTTCAAATCCATGCCCAGAATTTGCTTGGCCACCTCTGGCGCTTCTTCGGCGGATTCCGCAAACTTAATGCCTCCGGCCTTGCCGCGGCCGCCCACCAGTACCTGCGCCTTCAGCGCCACCGGCCCAATTTCGCGCACGGCGGCCGCCGCGTCCTCAGGGGTGTCCACCACCCGGCCGGGTGGAATGGGCACCCCCGCTTCGGCCAAAATCTGCTTGGCCAGGTACTCATACAGCTTCATGTGATCTGCCCTCCCGATACAACTCCGACTCCCAAGACGGCCCTCACTTCACGAGCGCCAAGGGCCCCCGCACGCTGTCCACGGACTTCTGGAACATCGCACGCTCCTCGTCGGTGAAATCCACTTCCAGCACGCGCTCCACGCCGCGGCCGCCTAAGATGGCCGGCACACCCAGGTAAATGTCTCGCTCCCCATACTCGCCATTCAGATACGCGATGGTCGGCAGCAGGCGGTGCTCGTCGTGCAGAATGGACGCCAGCATGGCCACCAACGACGAGCCCGGGGCATAGTACGCGCTCATCTTCATCAAGTTGACGATTTCGCCGCCCCCCACGCGGGTGCGCTGCACAATCTCGTCGATCTGTGCCTTCGGCAGGAGCTTCTCGACCGGAATGCCTCCCGCGAACGAGTAGCGGACCAGCGGCACCATGGCATCGCCGTGGTTGCCCATCACGAACGCCGACACGTCTTTGGGCGACACACCGAGCGCGTCGGCCAAGAAGGTGCGAAACCGTGCGGAGTCCAGCACCCCAGCCTGCCCCAGCACCCGGTGGTGCGGAAAGCCGCTGGCGCGCTGCGCCACGAACGTCATGACGTCGGCCGGGTTGGTCAGCACCACGATGATGGCGTCCGGCGACTGCTGGGCAGCGGCCGCCGCCACATCATGGACGATGCCCGCGTTCACTTTGAGGAGGTCGTCCCGGCTCATTCCCGGCTTGCGGGGCATGCCCGCGGTGATCACGACAATGTCGGACCCTGCGGTGTCCGCGTAGTCATTGGTGCCCACGACGCGGCTGTCAAACCCCTCGATGGGCCCCGACTCCCAAATGTCGAGCGCTTTGCCTTGGGGAATCCCTTCGGCCACGTCCAGCAGGACAATGTCCCCCAGCCCCTTCAGCGCAGCGATGTGCGCGGTCGCCGCCCCGGTCGCTCCTGAACCCACCACGGTCAACTTTGGTCGCTTGAACGGCTGAAACATCGGTTGGTTCTCCCCTCTCGTCCCTCTCTGCTCAGCGCCCCGTGAGATGCTCAATGACGGCCGTGGCAAATTCCGACGTCTTGACTTCGCGCGCGTCGGTCCGAAGCCGCGCCAGATCATAGGTCACCACACCCTCGGCGATGGTGGCCGCCAGGGCCGCATCCAAGGCTCTCCCAGCCTCGCCCCATCCAATGTACTCCAGCATCATGATGGCGGACAGCACCAGCGATCCCGGGTTGACCTTGTCCTGGTCGGCGTACTTGGGTGCCGTGCCATGCGTCGCTTCAAAGACCGCAAGGCCGTCGGACATGTTGGCGCCCGGCGCCATGCCCACGCCGCCCACCTGGGCCGCCAGCGCATCCGACAGGTAGTCTCCGTTGAGATTGGGGCAGGCAATCACGTCGTACTCCGCGGGGCGCAGGATAACCTGCTGAAACATGATGTCGGCGATGCGGTCCTTCAGCACAACCTTTCCGGCCGGCACTTCACCGCCAAACTGGTCCCACAGCGCCTGCTCGGTAATCACGCGGCCTTGGTACTCGCGCTCCGCCAGCGCATACCCCCACTCCCGAAAGGCGCCTTCCGTGAACTTCATGATGTTGCCCTTGTGCATCATCGTCACGGAGCGGCGGCCGTGGGCCAGCGCATATTCGATCGCCGCGCGGATGAGGCGCTCGGAGCCGGCGCGGGTCATCAACTTGATGCCCAGTCCCGCATCAGACGACACGGGCCGGCCCAATTCGTCCGTGATAAAAGCGGCCAAGCGGCGCGCCGCCTCGGATCCCGCCGGCCACTCAATTCCGGCGTACACATCCTCGGTATTTTCCCGAAAAATCACCATGTCCACCAGTTCCGGTGCCCGCATGGGGCTTGGCACGCCCGCGATGTACCGGACCGGCCGGACGCAGGCATACAGGTCCAGCTCCTGCCGCAGCGTGACGTTGAGCGACCGGATCCCCCCGCCCACGGGCGTGGTCAGTGGTCCCTTGATCGCCACCCGATGCGTGCGAATTTCCTCCAGCGTCGCCGCCGGCAGCCACTCGCCGGTCTCCCGGTGAGCCCGCTCGCCCGCCAAAATCTGCCGCCACTGAATGCGCCGCTGGCCGCCGTATGTTTTCTCCACGGCCCCGTCCACCATCCGCTGGGTGGCCCGCCAAATGTCTGGTCCGATGCCGTCGCCCTCGATGAACGGAATAATCGGTACGTCCGGGACCACCAAGCGGCCCTCGTCGTACCGAATGCGCGTTCCTTCCCCCCGAGCTCCTGTCGCCAACGCGGCAACCCCTTTCCCGGCGGCATTCACCGCCCGCCTTACCCCTGACATCATACACAATTCACCCCCCCGCCGCCGACAACTTCTCGCGCCCGCGTCGGTTCGTCTCCGCAGGACTGGCTCAGGCGCCGCCCAATCCCTCCAGGGAGCGGGCGACCGCCCGCTCCAGGTACCCGTCCACCAGCGCCGCGGCCAGCCATTGGGGCTCTTGCCCCCCGTCCGACGCGTTGGCATGGGCCCAGGTCGCTTCCAACACCGGTGTCAGTCGGCTCGCCTCGATGAGCGGGCAGGCGCGCGCCACGTCCAGCGGTGTGCCGAGGCGCGCGCGGACCACCTCCGGCGGCGGCAGGCGGCGGGCCAGGCCGGCGTTTAAGACGTCATAGTCATCGTAAAGGGTGGCCAGCCCGCGGGGAGTCGCTGCCAGCTTGTCCTTGAGTCCGCTGAAGTAGAGCCACTGCGCCATCAAGTCATCCGCGACCAAGTGGGACCAATAGCCCGCATAAAAGGCTGCCGCCACCGGATCCCGAAGGTTGGGGCCAAATCGGCGGAGAAACTCCCCCAGCCCAAACGGGGCGCCATCGGACGCGGCGTACCGGGGACCTTTCAAGTGACTCACGCGCTTGTCGCCCGATGCGTCTGGCGCCAGCGCCCCGAGCCACACCGCGGCCACATCCCAATCGGGGCGGGCTTGCGCGACGCCCTCGGCCACCACCAGATGCATGAGGAATGATGGCACCGGGCTTCCCCCTTCTTTGCCCTCGTGAGCCCACCGGCGAACGATCTCGCCGCCCCGCGTCCACCGCCCGGCGTCACGGTGCGTGGCTGTACTGGGTGGACACCGTGGTGGCGGCCGGAAGCTTAAGGTGCTTGGCGGTGGCCACCGAAATGGTCCGCCCCTCCTGGGTGGACTGATCCACGAGGCCACCCGGCAGCTCAAGCGCCTGCAGCATGGTGTGCGGCGGGCCGATGGCTTGAATCACGAAGGGGGCCGCCTGCTGGCTCTGATTGATCAAAATGTAGTTGCTGGCCGACCGGATCTGCGTTTCGGCCGTGATGCGCTGCCCGTTGATGGCTATCGCCTCCGCCCCGGCCGCCCGAAGCTCATTGACCATCAGGAGGAGGTCAATGTCGGCAATTTGAAAGCCGGACGCGGCCGTGCCGTTGCCCCAGTGCACCACGACGCCGGGTCCGCTGACGGGGATCGTGCCGGCCAGCATTTCGGCCTGCACCAGCTCCTGGTCCAAGTGCTTAGCGGCCGCCGCCTGAGACAACTTCTGGTTCAACAGCGCCTGGGCAGATCCCAGCTCGCGCTTGAGGGTGGCCTTTTTGGCATCCGCCTGGTGCAGAAGGTTCAGCAGCTGCTGGTTGCCGGACGGTGTCGGCACCACGTTTTCGAGGCGCAGCTGAATGACCACCATGGCGCCCACCAGCAGCGCGGCGAGCCCCACCAGCAGCCGATTGGCGTCCTGCACCTCCGATCCCCCCTAGCTCAGTATACTGGCCGAGGCTTGGGATCGCATGGAGTGCGCGTCAGAGGCCGGCCGTCTCCGCCCACCGCTGCACGGATTCCGCGTAAGAAACCGCCCGGGGCTGCCTCGTCCGCGTCCGCGTCGGCCCCTGGGTACCGTGCGTCCACCGCGTACTCGGTAAGCACCAGCGCCGCCTCGCGAATCGCGTCCACGGTCACAAACGCCGCCAACGTGTCGGCCAGCACGTCCAGGTCGTGCGTGCGCGGGGGCCTGAGCCCGGACTGAACCTGTTAGGCCTTTAGCCACTTCTCCGCGGATTGCTGCGCATGGAAGCAGGCGGTGGCGTGCCATCCCACCTGACTCGCATGGCGCGCCACCGCTAGGTCTTCCCGCGCGCGCCGCGCCCACGCTTCAGCGGCGTCGTTCATACAGCAGGCGCCCTTCGCGTGCGATGTCTTCCGCGAGGAACGAGAACCCCTCCCGCACTTCCTCGGGCGTTCTCACGAGAAAGTCCATGGGGATGCCGGGAACGCGCGCCACCCGTCGTACGGACACTCCGCGTGCCACCGGGCGCAGGGTCGAGGGCATAACGACGAGGAAATCCCAGTCGCTGTCCTGGCGCGCATTTCCTCGAGCCCGTGAACCAAATAAAATCACGCGCTCCACTTCCGGAAATGCACCGACGATGTTCTTCACCACCGTGGCCGCGACGTCATCCGGCATGTAGACCGCCTCCGCAAGCATTTTAAGGGCAGGATAGCACAGTGGCGGTGGCATCGGCCCCGGCTTAACCCAAAGTCCGCCTGAGCACGATGGACGCCGCCCTGGGCATCGCACGCTGCCGTTGTGGGCGGCTATGACAAGTGAAGACTCTGACACACCTCGACAGCGCGCCTGCCTGTATCCTATTCGACTGCCAACATAGCACCCCCACAGCAACCACTCGATTCCGAGAAAACTTCCCACCCGGAGGATTCGTTCTGCCGGGTAGACGAGCAACGCCGCTGAAGGTGCTCGGATACAGCGGACGGGGGGACAAGAACGTGGCGACACGTGGCATGTGGCGGCATCTCATTCCCGCGCTGCTCTTGGGCTTCAGTTCCATAACCGCGTCTGGTCCTGTCGGTGCTAGAGCGCCAACAAGCTCGGCGCCGCGACCGCGGCTCCGCATTCCCGAGCGGACCACCTCTCCCCCACCCGCAAAGCCCGACCTTCGAGCATTTCACATGGCAACCCCGTCTAAGGGATGGGGGCTCACGTCGGGAAGCGTGTGGCGCACTGAGACGGCCGCGGCTCAGTGGGCGCGAGTCGGCCATCTGCCGGGTGCCGTGGTCAGTTGGACTGCACCGACTGCACAAATCGCGTGGTTCGCGTGCCAAACCGATGCGTCGCGACCGGGATTGGTGGTGACGTGGACGACAGACGGCGGCGGTTCATGGACGACCGTACATTTGGACACACCGTGGCCGGTGGCTACCGCGTCGCTGGCCGTGTCCGCTGGTGGCTTCGGATCGCTGCTGGCATCCGGCCCGGTCGGGCTCCAAACGGGGCCGCAAGCATTGTGGCGGATTGACGCCAACCAACTGGCGACCGCTCCGGTTTATGCTGTCGTCAACGGCGACTTCGCAGCAGCCAGCTGGCAGTCCTTCCAGCAAGGATGGATGACGACGACTTCTGATGCGCTTCCCGACAACACGACCGTGCTGTATTACACCCAAGATGGCGGTCGTCGTTGGTCTCCCGTTGCCCTGCCCCTACCGCGCCTGCCCGGCGCTGCCGCGTCGCCCAATCCCAAACTCCAACCCAGCCTGCAGCTAAGCGCGCCGCCGGCGCCGGTATCGGGAACCGACACCGCGATGCTGCCCGTCACCCTGCTTGTGCCCGAGGACGTAAAGGGCATCCTCACGTATCATGAATTCGCCACGTTGTATCGCTCGTCCAACATGACCACCTGGTCACCAATATGGAAGCAGGCTGACCTCGCCATGATGAGCACTCGCTGGCTGTCGGCGACGGACGGCTGGCTGTTGGCCAGCGTCCCGGACGGCCCGCGTTGGATCACAGCCACAACAACGACTGGCGGATTGACTTGGTCAAATCCCAGCCCTGTTCCTCTCACCCCGACGTGGCATCAACTGGATCTGGTTTCCCCGTCGCCCACCGAGGCATGGTTATTTGAACTGACTTCGGGTGGCGTCGTCGTGCAGTATCGCACCGTCGATTCGGGAGCGCAGTGGCGGCCAACGCCCTGAGCGCGACGCTACGGGCGCCCGCGCCCGGGCATCGGCCCTGGCCGGGTGGGCGGACGGGAACCCATGCTCCGCAGCGTCAGCTCCCGGCTGCCGCGGTCCCCGGCCGGTCCAGGCCGGTGGGGCGTGCCGCCAGCTGACCGTAGAGCCAGTACGCCCCTAACGCGACCAGAAACGCCCCCACCATCCATCCATAAAACACGGGCCGTGCCACCCCGGCCACCAGCAGGCCGCCCACCAGCGGCCCCACCATCCGGCCGGCCGAGGTGGCGCTGGCCACCCACCCCTGGTACCGCCCCTCCTGGCCAACGGGCGCCAATCGCGCGGCGGCCGTGGGCACCGCCGGCCACACCAGCATTTCGCCCAGCGTTCCCAGCACCATGGCCACGACGTATCCCGCGTACGCGTGCGACAGCGCCAACAGGGCGTAGGCGGCACAAAACAAGCTGCTCCCCACCAGCAGCTGGTGCCGCACGGCCGGCCAGCGGCGGGCCACCCAGCTGGTGACGGGCTGGCCGGCCAGAATCAGGGTGCCGTTTAACGTCCACAGCACGCTGTAGGCGGGCAGGGAAAACCCCTCGCCGTACATGTACGCGGCGGTCGTCGTCTGCCACTGCGTATACGCCATCCAGTCGAGGCCGAGCCCCACCATCAGAAGCAGCACGCCAGGTGAGGCGCGGAGTGGCCGCCGGGCCGGCCCCGCGGCCGATGGGGCACGCTGCACGCGGTCAAAGGCGGCTCCGCGGTAGCCCCACTGCGCCATGACCCAAAACGCCACAAACAGCAGTGCGGCCGCCACGAACGTGAGGTGCAGGGACACCGCGGCCACGAGGCCGCCGGCGAGCGTGCCAAAGGCGACGCCCGCGTTGCGCGCCACGTACAGCGCATTGAAGGCTTGTCGACCGCCCTCAGGCCAGATGGTGGCGGCGTAGGCATACAGCGACGGGCTCACGAGGCTGGACGCAAACCCAAACAGCGCCACTAGGACCGCGAACGGCCAAAACCCCTGTGCCAGCGCCATGCCCGCCATCAGGGCGACGGACAGCCCGACGCCCCAGACCATCGGACGGCGGCCGCCCCAGCGGTCAAACAGCAGCCCGCCCACCGCGGCCCCCCCGATGCCGGCGGCCGACTGCGCCATGAGCACCAGGCCGGCCAGTGCCAGCGACTGGCCCAGCACCACGTGAACATACAGGGTGATAAACGGCCAGAAAAACGCAAAGCCGCCACTGTGAATGGCGGTGCCCGCGATGAGGCGCCACACCGGGGCCGGATACGCCCCGGCGGCGCGCCGCAGGCGCTGGAGCGCACCGGTCACGAGGTGGTGACGGTCCAGCGATACGTGAGGCTCCGCTCTTCGTCGGGCTGAAGCACAGCATTGCCCGTGAGCTCCGCGGGCAGCGACAGGTTGGGCGCATTGTGGACCCACGTGACCGGCTCGACACTCACGAAGTGCGCACCGAGGTGCGGCCGGTACACCACCCATTGGGAAAGCGGCGCCTCGCCCTCCATGTCTATGGACAGACCCGACTGGGGATCCCACAGGCGCGCTATGTTGGGCTCGCTGGGCTCCGGCCGGTAGCATGTATCGGACACGAGGTCCGGCACCGACAAGCCCCGGTCGACGTTCACCAGCGTGGCAGGCTGGTCCAGCAGGCGCCCGGTGGGCAAGCTCTCCCGATCCATCTCCCACTCGCGGCCGGCCGGCAGCCGCAGCAGCCACGGCCGCGTGAGCGCAATGGACGTATGATACCCGGCCCCAAACGGGATTACGCGGCGCGACCGGTTGGTGATGGTGAGCCGAGACTCCAGGCACGCGTCGTCCAGCGTGTAGACGATGCTGGCGCCGAATTCGGCGCCGAACGCCTGCGACGCCGCGTCACGGCCGCGGTCCGTGGGCTCCAGCCGAACGCGGTGTCCGGTTTGCTCCCGCACTTGCCAAGGGATGTTCCACAGAAAGCCGTGCAAGTGATTTGGGCCCAGCGTGTCGTTAACCGGCCAATGAAATGTATGGCCGTCCACCGTGCATTGGGCACCGGCGATCCGGCCGGCGGGGAACAGAATCGGGATGCCGTGGGTAAATGGCTCCGCATCCAACACAGCCAGACTGCCTGGCCGCCGCAAGAGTTCCGTGTGGCTGGCCCGATGCACCAGCGAGCACGCGAGCGCGCCGCGCTCGGGCAGCAGCGTCAGCGCGAGGCTCGCAGACTCCAACGTTACAATGGACCCTAGGGCCACCGTGCCCTGGGCGTCCGCGTCCGAGGTTTCCATGACTGACCAGCCTCCTTGGGATGACGAAGCGGCGCGGCGGCCCCGAAAGCTTTCTCGGTGGGTCGCTGCCCCGAGTATAGCGCTCCGGCCACGCGCCCGGCCCATGGGCGAACGGCCGCGGCCCATAGGCAGCCGCCCAGCACAGAAGGGAGATGTGGCGTGGCCATTCAGCTGTCAACCGAGCCTCCCCGCACCCCAGACGCCGTGAAGGCGCTCTGGGACAGGATTCCGTTTGCCGAGGGGCGGGACCCGGAGGCGGTCATGCGCTGCCTCCTAGGCTCCAATCTCGTGGTCACCGCATGGGATGGAGAGCGCCTCGTGGGTACGGCGCGCGTCACCACCGACGGCGTGTACTACGCCACCCTGTGGGATGTCATCGTGCATCCTGACTACCAGCGCCAGGGCATCGGCACCGCCTTGGTGGAGCGCGCCGTGGCGCCCTTTGTAGGCCGCGGCTTCTCGTACATTGCCCTGTTCAGCGTTACCGGGGGCGAGCCGTTTTACGAGCGCCTGGGATTCGCGCGCCATCCCAGTGGGATGCGCCTCCGCGAGCGTCCGTGAGGGCCCACATGCAGGCAAGGGCGCCCAGCGCGGGCGCCCTTGCCTGTCGCGGGACCTTGTCAGTGAATCCACCACACGGTGAGTGGCATGTGAATGAGCACCAGGGCCGCCCCCATGAGCGCCAGGTTCTTATTGAAGTTGGTCTGCTGGCCGGATCGACTGGCCGGATCGGTCTCGGTCCAGTAATTGTGAAGAGTCAGGCTGGCCATGAGCAGGAACAGGGCCGCCGCAATCATGCCGTAGGGCAGCAGCCACCCTGCCAGCGCACTCACCCCGCCAAACACCAGCAGCAGCCCTGACACCACCACGCTCACCCCGGGCAGCGGCAACTTCTTGAAGCTCGCAAATCCCCGGAGCGCCTGATAGCTGGTGAAGTGGTGAATCCCCGAATAGAGAAGAAACAGGCCGAAGATCACCCGGCCGATGAAGACAAGCACATCCATGTGGGCACCCTCCTGTCGACAAGCTGGCCTTGCGGGCCGCTACTGCCACTATACAGTATATAGTGACTTCGTCAAGGGGTTTCGGGTGGCCTCGCAAATTAAAAGAGGAGCCGGGGTCCCCCCGACTCCTCACGCCCGGATGACTCAGGCGCCCAGCACCGAATCGGCCAGCAACTCGGCAAAATCGCGCACCTGGACCCGCGCGTCGGCGTCCACCGCCTGCACCCCGTCGCGAATCATCGTGAGGCAAAAGGGGCAGGCGGTGGCGACCACGTCCGCACCGGTTCCCACGGCTTCCTCCGACCGATTCACGTTCACCCGGTGTCCGGCGGGCTCCTCCATCCACATCCGCCCGCCGCCAGCGCCACAGCAGAAGCCTTTCTCCCGACTGCGCTCCATCTCCACGAGCGTCAGGTTGGGAATGCTGGCCAGCGCCGCCCGCGGGGCGTCGTAAATGCCGTTGTAGCGACCCAGATAGCAGGAGTCGTGATACGTGACAGTCCTGGCTTCGCCCGACGCTGGCGCCAGCTTTCCCTCGGCGACGAGCTGAGCCAAAAAGTCACTGTGGTGAATCACCGTGTACTCCCCGCCAAACTGCGGGTACTCGTTTTGGATCGTGTTGAAGCAGTGCGGGCACGTGGTCACAATGGTCTTCACGCCAAGGTCGTTCAGGGTCTCGACGTTTTGCTGGGCCAGCGCCTGGTACAGATACTCGTTGCCCAGCCGCCGCGCGGCGTCGCCGGTGCAGTTTTCGAGCGGGCCCATAAGGCCCACATCGACACCCGCGGCCTTCATCAGGCGCAGGGCCGACACAGTCACCTTGCGCGCGCGGTCGTCGTACGTGCCCATGCAGCCCACCCAAAACAGCACCTCCGCATGATCCCCCCGGGAGAGGTCCTTCACCGCCAGCTCCTGAGCCAGCTCGCCCCGCCGCTCGCGCGGCAAGCCCCAGGGATTCGATGCGCCTTCGAGGTTTCGGAAGAAGCTTTGAGCCTCCGGGGGAAATTCCCCCTGCGTCAGCACCAGGTGCTGCCGCATCCCCACGATTTTGACCACGTGCTCGTCAAAGACTGGGCACGCCTCGACGCAGGCACCGCACGTGGTGCACGCCCACAAGTCGTCGGTGGCCACGACGCCGCCCGCCATCGGCACGGCCAGCATGCCCACCTCGTCGGCGGTCCGGTCAGCTGCCGGCTTCAGCAAAATGGGGCCGACCGCCTCCAGCTGCTGGCGCAGGTTCACAATGATCTGCTTGGGCGACAGCGACTTGCCCACCTGGTGCGCGGGACACTGGGCGGTGCAGCGGCCACACTGCACGCAGGCATACGCGTCGAGCAAATCGTGCCAGGTGAGGTCCGTGACCTGCCCCACCCCGAAGCTTTCGCGGCTCTCGTCCTCTAGGTCGAGCTTGGGAAGCCGCCCCCGGGGCTCCAAGTTGCGCACATACGCGTTCACCGGCGCCGCCACCATGTGAAAGTGCTTGGAGTAGGGCAGGTACACCATAAACGCCAGCAGATCCAGCAGCTTGACCCAGGTGATCACCGTCAGGGTATGCGAGAGAGCCACCGCGCCCATGGGCCGAACCCACGCCGCCACCACGCTCCCCAGCGGCGCGAAGTACAAGTGCGGGTTGAGAGCCAGCGTAAAGCTCTCAATGCCAAAGTCGCCCAGCACCACCACGCCGATCAAGCCGAGGATCACCGCCGCGTCCACGTTGCGCTCGAGTCGGGGAATCCTCACCACATAGCGGCGCACGGCCGCCATCGCGAGGGCCACCAGCACCAATACCGTCAAAATATCCGACAGCGTAGACAGCACGCTGGCCACGGGCCCCTGGTACGGCAGCACGCCCGGAAAGATGCCCCGCACCAAGAAGTCCAACGTGATGATCAGCAGCACCACAAACGTATAGAAGATGAAGAAGTGCATGAGGCCCGGCGCCTTGTCCTTGAACAGCTTGCGCTGCCCCAGCACCCCGGACACCCACCCGGCCAGGCGCTCCATGGGGTGATCCCACCTGACGATGGGCCCGCCCAGCATCACGAGCCGAAATTTCTCCGCCAGCAGCGCGAAGAACCAGAGAAAGCCCAGCGCTACCGCCAGGATAAACGCCAAATGCTCAATGCCCATGCGCCCCCACCTCTCAGGTCGCCCTCCCCGCTCGGGCGAGGGTGTGACCGCTCGCCCCCGTCCACCCAAGATGCGGCGGCACCTCGTGTCGACCGTTTCGTGGATAGTCTACTTCATCCGCCCAAGCCGTCCGCCGTTGACCGGTCCCCCGCTAGCGATCGCCACCGGCGGGCGGCAGCCCCCCACGCCATGTCAGCCGCGCCACCAGCGCCGTCAGCTCGTAGACTAAGTAAATGGGGACGGCCATGAGAATCATCGACAGGGCGTCGGGAGGCGCCAGGATGGCCGCGATGGTAAACGCCACCAGGATGGCATAGCGGCGCTGGCGCGCATACCACGCGGGGGACACCAGGCCCATGCGCGACAGCGCTCCTCCCACCAGCGGCAGCTCGGCAATCACGCCAAACGGCAGCGTGAGGCCAATCATGAACGCCAACACGCTGGAGAGCGTGAACCGCTGGACAATCACCCCGCCGGTAAAGCTGGCCATGATGCGCAGCACCGTGGGCACGATGAGGAAGAAGCCCCCCGCCAACCCTGCCACAAACAGCAACATGCCCGGCACCGCCACGATCGCCAAGAGGCGCCGTTCGTGCGGCAGGAGCCCCGGTGCTACGAAAGCCGCCATCTGGTACACCCAGATGGGCGACGACGCCGCCACGGCCAGAATGAACGCCACCTTCAGCATGCTGAAAAATGCTTCGGTGACGCCGACCACAATGACGCGGTGCAGCCCCACGGTGTGCAGCATCCAAATCAGCACCGGGCGGGCGACGAAATAGCTCCCGATAAATGCCACCAAGAGCGCGCCGCCCATGATGAAGATCCGCCGACGCAACTCGGCCAGGTGGTCTTCCAGCGGCATTTCGCGGTCCATCACCCGAAAAAGCCCCCTTGCGCATCTGGACGCATTGTACCGCGAGTTTCCAGCCTCCGCGCCGACCGCCGCTGAGGGGACTTGTCCCGGCGGGCCCGTGTCCGGTAGGATGTCGGCCATACGCCGCGGCGTCCGGGTCTCCTCGGCCCCGCGGACTCAGGAGGGTACGTCCATGAATGCGCTTCACCCCGCCTCACGCCGCCTGCTGGCCGCCGCCGGCCTCCTCTCGCTCGCGCTCAGCGCCTGCGGCATCAACCAGGCCGCCCCCCCCAAGCCGCTCACTCATCCCAAGACGCACCGCGAGGCCGCCTCGCATGCCAAGCACAAGGCCGTCCCGGTGGTCAAGCTCGGGTGGAAGAGCCATCACGCCAACCCGTACCTGCCGGGCGACCTGATGATTGCGGACTCGTTTAACAGCCGGATTCTGATCGTCACGCCCGGCAAGCGCATCGTGTGGCAGTTCCCGTCGCCGGGCACCACGCCCAACCAGCCGTTCACGGAGCCCGACGATGCGTTCTTCGGACCGCACTTCAACGAGATCATCACGAACGAAGAGAACTTCCAAACCATCGCGATCATCAACTTCAACAGCAAAAAGATTGTGTGGGAGTACGGGCACCACGGAGTGCCGGGCTCCTTGCCGGGGTATCTCAACACGCCGGACGACGCCTTTCTCTATTCCAGGCCGGGGGGCGACGTGGTGACGGTGGCCGACATCGTCAACCAGCGCATTCTGTTCATCAACCGCAACACGAAGCAGATCATCAAGCAATACGGCCAAACGGACGTGCAGGCGGTAAACCCCCCCACCACCTACGGCGCCCCCAACGGGGACTTCCCGGCGCCCAACGGCGGCACGCTCATCACCCAAATCAACGGCGACGACGCTGTGCTGGTCAACAAAACCGGCCAAGTTGTCTGGACCCTGCACTTCCCCGCCGGCCTGTCGTATCCGTCGGACGCCAACTTCACGCCGCACGGCAATGTGATCGTGGCGTTCTACACCAAGCCCGGCGCCATTGTGAAGATGAACCCCCACACCGGCCAGGTGCTGTGGGAGTACCGGTACACCTCCGGCAGCGCTGCCTTAAACCACCCCTCGCTCGCCGTGGAGCTGCCCAATGGCATGGTGGCCCTGAACGACGACCGCAACGACCGGGTGCTGGTTATCGACCCCAAAACCAACAAAATCGTTTGGCAGTACGGGCACACAGGCGTGCCTGGGAGCGCGCCGGGCTATCTCAACATCCCGGACGGGATTGACTTTCTGCCAGCCGGCATCACGCCAGGCAACCCGAAGAACCCCATTGGCCACCACCTGTGGAGCTACCCCGGCAACGGCTACTAGCCGCCCGGCGGGAACGGCCGCGCGGCCAGCCACTCCCTCAAGGACACCAGGGCGGTGGGCGGCGCGGCCGTTCCCGCCGTAGCTGACCGAAAGGCTGCACGGGGCCCGCGCCAGGGTGGGCTCGTGGTGGACCGGCAAGCAGCCGCCTTGAACACCGTGCCACACTCTTCCCCCGAGAGGGACTCGCCGACCGCGTCCTGCTGAGTCACCTGCCGCACCATCGGATGTACACAGGTAACCGCCAGAGGTGCACGAGCCCACTCCCCCAGTGACCATCCCTGAGGGGCGCGCGCCAGTGGTCACTGGCTGGCGCAGCGCCCCTCATGTAACCCAGCTGGCGGACCTCTCGTTTGGCAGGCGAGCGCGGTGGCGATCCGGGCGTCCACCATACTGGATAGAGCTCTGAGGAGGGATGCGGCATGACACGTGAAAAAAACCGTCCAAAGCGCCGGCTGGCCGGGCCGGTGGCGGGGGCTGCGGCTGCCGGCGTGGTGTTGCTCGCGGGGTGCGGCGTCACTCCCGCGGCTGGTGGTGCGGCGCCGCACCCGGCGCCGCGGGCCAAGAACGACCCTGCCCATCCCCAGCGATCACCTCGTGCCAAGGCGCCGGTGGCGGCCGCCCCGCCCGCGGCGGCGCTAACCCTGGAGCAACTCACGGTCACGGCCAACGCCCTCATCATCACGACGACACATGGCGCCACCCCTCACACCTACTGGGACCCGTCTGTCACCCCCGGATCGCCACCCACCTTTCAGGCCACCCTCATCGACACGTCGGCGGGCCGATTTCCCATCAACCAAACGCGCGCAGTGGCTTCCAACTGGGCCACCAGCGAGAAGCTGGTGCCACGGGGAACCAACCTCGTGCTGGTGTTTGCCCTAAAGCCCGGGTACGCCCCGTCCCAAACGAGCATCGGAGCCGGTGACATGATCCAAGTCCTGTTCGGGCGCAGCTAGGACTGCTCCTCCCGTGGCGCCACATGACGCCGCCCCAGCAGTCCCGGGCCTGGCTCTCTGCGAGCCGCGCGCATGCCGGCGCGCCCTTGTCCCGCGCGGCCGAGTGCGGTACGGTGCGTTATGGCTCGGCACCACGGCCGAGCCCAAAGGAGTGTGTTGACATGGCCAATCCCACGGTCCATATGGCGACCGACAAGGGCGACATCGTGTTGGAGCTGTTTGCAGGAGAGGCGCCCGGAACGGTCGCGAACTTCACCAAGCTAGCGGAGTCCGGCTTCTACAACGGCCTGACCTTTCACCGCGTCATCCCCAATTTTGTGATCCAGGGCGGCTGCCCCAAGGGTGACGGGACCGGCGGCCCGGGCTACACCATCAAGTGCGAAACCGATGGCAACCCACACAAGCACGTGCGCGGCAGCCTGTCGATGGCGCACGCTGGCAAGGACACGGGCGGATCCCAGTTTTTCATCTGTCACAGTCCCCAGCCCCACTTGGACGGCAAGCACACCGTATTTGGGCAGGTGATCGAGGGAATTGAGGTCGTGGATGCCGTGCGCGCTGGCGACCACATGCGCACGGTAACCGTTTCCACCAGCTGACAGCGGCGCGTCGGCGGCCGGCGCCCTCAAAAGAGCGTGGGAGGCGGTTCTGGTGCCATCGCCCGAGCACAGCGCTGCCAGCGCCATCGACTGGGCCCAGCTGACACACGACGAGGGGCCCTGGCTCGCCCGCTATGTCGGCCGCCGAGTCCCGGCCGATGCCGTCGAGGACGTGCTGCAGGAAATTTGGGCCTCCTTCTGGGCCGCTGTCCCCCGCTACCACGAGCAGGGGCAGCGCCGGGCGTATCTGCGGCGCCTGGCGGACCGCCGCACGGCGGATTGGCACCGCGCGGGCAGCGCCCCCATGCCGCGGGCGCCAGCCCCAGACGGTGAGGACCCGGACTTCACTCGCCACCTGCTGCAGCGATGCGGCGCCACGAGCGAAAGTCTCGTGTGGCGCCGAGTCATCGATGACTGGACCCTTAAAGACCTAGCGCGCCACTTGGAAATTCCGCTGGGCACGGTCAAGTCGCGCCTGCACGCCGAGACGCGGGCGCTGCGGCGGCAGCTGAGCGACTGGCACCGCGAGCGCCGCGGAGCCGAAGGGGCCTGCGACCATGCCCAGAGCGAGCTGTGGACCGCGGCGGCGTGCGCCGCCTGCCGGCGCGAGCGTGCCGCCTGGCACCAGTTGGCGGACGCCACGGCTCCCGATCAGCCGTTCCAGCTGAGCTATTTCACGTGGGACAGCATGCTGGGCGTGTCTCTGGATACCCGCTGCCACTTTCCCTGGCGGCGCACCCCCAAGGTCTCGTCGGCTTATGGGTGTGCCCGCGCTGACTTCGGGGCCATTACGCTGCTCCGCACCGGACGCGGAGACAGCCTCCTCGGCCGCGTGCGGCGCGCTGCCTCGGCCAGTCCCCCCTTGTGGACGTACGCCGTGCATCCCCGCGACGGCTCCTCGCTCCGCATCCGCACGTACGGCCGTGCCGCCGATGCCGAGCGCATCGGCGCGCTCCAGGCGGGGCCCCTCCGCGTGCAGCTCCGCATGGACATCTCGTATCGCGACGGCGGCACCGGCGCCACAGTCGTGGAGGTGCCCGCCACCCTGGCGATCGAGCAAGCGAGCCCCGAACCGCACTACGCCGGCCTCGTGCACGGGCGCCCCGTGCTGGTGTGGCGCGACTGCGCGGCGCTGCCGGGTGTGCCGGTCATTCGGGCCCAGCGGCGCTGAACCTTTTCGCCCGCGCTCCCGATAGCCGGGGAAAACACCCCGGCGGGAGGCGCCATGGATCGAAACGAGCACACACCATCCCTCTGGATCCTGCTGGCAAGCCGCAACTTCCTCATCCTGATGGCCGGCCAAAATCTCTCCAGCTGGGGCGACGCCATCTTCTCCATCGCGCTGGTATGGTTCGTCTACCAGGACACGCACTCGACGCTGGGAACGGCGGCGGTTTCCGCCGCCCAGCGGCTTGCAGCGACCCTCTCGGGTCCTGCGGCCGGGGTGTTCGTGGATCGCTGGGACCGCCGGCGCACCATGATGGGGACAAACCTGGTGAGCACGGGCGTGGTGTTGCTCACCGCGATGCTGACGTTCCGCCACGTGCTGGGCGTGTGGGCGATTTATGCCGCGCTGTTTGCCCTCACCGCGGCCGCGATGGTGGAGCGGCCGGCCTTTCACAGCGTCATGCGGCGCATTCTTCCGCACGACCAGCTGGCAGCCGGCAATGGACTGTACCAGTCCGTGGGGGCCGCCAACGGATTCGTTGCCGCGTCGGTGGGTGGGCTGGTGGTGGCGGCCGCGGGCGCGGTGGTGAGCGGGCTGCTGGACGTGGCGTCCTTCGCCTTCTCCGTGGCGGCGCTGGCGATGCTCCGCCTAAGCCCGGAGTCCAGCCCCCCGTCGGGCTCTGACACTCGAGCCGGCCAGCACAGCTTCTGGGGGGAACTTCGCGAGGGCTGGGTCGGCATCCAGCAGCAGCCAGCCCTCAAAGCCATCGCCGTGTGGGCCTTTGTGGGAACGGCGGGGGGCGGAGCGGTGCTGGCCCTACTGCCCGTCGTCGTCTTTCGGAACCTGTCGGGCGGACCGGCGGCGTTGGGCCTTGTGGACGCGGGTGCCGTCCTAGGCAGCGTCGCCGGGGGACTCGCCACGGGGTGGGCCGCCCGCCGGATCGCCATGGCCCCCCTGATGATGGCCACGTCCGCCGTGGCCGGATGCGCCATGGCGGCCTTTGGCCTCTCGCACGCGCTGGTCCTCTCCGTAGGGCTCTACGCCTTGGCCGGGTTCGGGCAAACCGTGGGCAGCGCTGCCTTCAGCGCCTTGTTTCAGGCATCCGTCCCCTCCTCCCTGATGGGCCGCACCTTCGGCATCCTGGGCGCCATCGAAGGCGCCGCCGGACCCGCCACTGCGCTGGCCGGTGGGATGGCCGCCAGTGTGGCGGGCGCGGGGGTCACTATGGCCGCGGGCGGCCTCTGGATGGCGCTGTCTGGCCTGCTGTTGTTGAAGAGCCGCCCGCTGATGACCCTGGGCGCCTCGGCCCCTGACGCCGACCGGCCCAGCCCCACCGGGTGAGCCCCGGGACCGTTCCGTGGCAGAAGACCGGCGGAGGCAAGTCGCCGCGCAATCGGGCCCAGCCGCTTCGGTCCTTCCACGGCCACGATCCCCGAAGACAGACGATGGCACGCCACCCCGTGCACACGCCCTCAGCCATGGATACGCGTCCGCGGGGGCATGACCAGGTACCACGCCGAAATCCCCCCGTCCTGCCCGTCCACGTAAACCTCATACGTTAAGGGGCCGCCCCACGGACTAGGCCGGGTGCCCTTTAGGGTCAGAAGCCAATCGCGGTGCCACGGACCGCTGGCCACCCGCTGTTCGCCCTCGACCCGCGTCCACACCACACGTTGCTGTACCGCCGCGATGCGACCCAACTCGGGTCCCATCAGGGTTTCCACTATCCGGCGCACCGGGGACGGATTCACCACGCGATACTGATTGTAGTAGACGGCGTTGCCCTCCAACCCGACCAGGACCCCCAGCGCGCCGAGCACCGTCCATAGCCACGGACGGCGGCGCAGATTTCTCGGCTCTCGGGCCATCAGCCGCCTCCCCGCGCGTGAGGCCACAACGCGGCCAACTCGGACGGCGGTATCGCCGCCACCGCCTGATCCACGCGCCCCGTTTGGCCGTTGACCCAGGCCACCTCCGTGTACGTCACGCGGCAGAATGCCGGTCCCGGCTGGCACACCAGCCGGGTCACCAGGTAGTCGCGGTGCGGATAGCCGCCTGTCGTCGACCATACGAGTTCCGAGGATGCGGGTAAGGCAGTACCGCCCGCCACCGGACCCCACCGCCGTGCGGCGGCGGCCACCGACTCGGTCCGCGAGACCGTGACCCATGCGAGGCGCCACCAACCGACCGCCGTAGCGGCGACAAAGAGCGCCAATACCATCGCCGCCGTCGGCCAAATGCGCATCCGCGATCCCCCCTGTGCCCGAATCGTCCTGCCTATGGGACTACTTCATATGTCCACGGAAAGCTGGCGTTGCTCGTCCAATAGGATTCAAACGGCGACCAGTATTGCAAACGGGCCGTGGCGGTGCCGGAGTACGACCCCGTCGGCTGATCACTATTGGCGTAAAGTTCGATGCGTGAGTCAAAGCCGTTACCAGCACCGTCGCTGGCGTACTGCTTAGGGCCGGGACTCCAGCTTCCTGATTCCGTCGCCGCCTCTGACGCCTCCGTGCAGT
>JAKADP010000080.1 GCA_021820465.1 Bacillota bacterium | reverse complement strand
GACTTCCGGGGCCCAAGTAGCCCGCCGCCAGCGCCGTCCCGCCGGCCAGCTCGAAACCGTGGGGCCCAAGCACCTCGGCCGCGATGCGGAGAATGCGGCGATGATCCTCTGTAATCACCTGCGCCGACGGGTTCATGAGGGACACCTCCCGGTTGCGATACACGCTCCAAAACTCCGCTGCCCGGCCAAAGACCGGCACGGTGTCCAAAATCGGCACCAGCGCGTCCCAATCCAGGGCCCGCCAATCGTCTGGCGTGCCGTTCTGGAGAATCGTCGCCAACGCGCGCAAGGCATCGTCGGGAGACTGCACGACCGGGAGATCCGCCCGAGACCAAAACAGGCGGCGAAGATGCGCGGGCCACGGCGACGTGGGCAACGCCATTCGGGCATCCACGTCCACCGCCTCCTCTCTGTCTACTATTTTAAACCGTGGCCGCAGGCCGGGGGGCCAATTCGTGATGTAGTCGGTCAATCGAGGACGGATCCCAGTAGGCAAACAGCACGGCGGGGCACTCCTCGTAGACCCAAACTTCGTCGTGGTCCTCGTTGACGCCCTTGACGAGCGCGTAGGGTGGTCTCCACACATCGCACAGGTCACGATGATGTCCATCGCTAAGCCAGCCCGGGAATCCAGTGCCTTGGCAGTGGCAGGCGCGTCCGGCGTGCTGCCACGGCATCATGCACCAGGTGAGCGCGTCCCGCATCACGCACCGCTTCGCCTCCGGCGTGTTACCCGCGGCCCCAGACTCCGTCGGCAGGCGGCCGCCGCGCACGCGATGTGCCCAAAGCTCTCGGCTTGCACCTCAATAGAACGTCGCCACCCATCGGAGAGGCGGCCGTGACCCAGGAGGTGGTGCCTTCGTCCGTGGGCCCGTGTCTCGACGACGGGGTTCCGGGGGCCGTCGGCGCTCACGTGACTCGGGCCGCCCGCGGTAATACCCGTAAACCCTCCTGGCGGCCGCGCAGTTCGTGGCGGCGATGTGCCCCCCCAGCTTCCTGCCACTCCAGGCCAACACGGGACTCCTTCGTGATCCCGGTAGATCCGCTCATCCCGCGCCCGTGGTGTGACGCCACGCTGTGCGCGGTTTATCCCACTGTCCCCAGGACACCGCTCCGGGGTGGCGGGGCAGAGCGCCAAGACCGTGGCGGCATCTTGCCGCGCCGCCGTGGTATCATGAGTGGCGATCCGCCGCGATGAGGAAGACCATTAGCCAACCGCCGTTCGCTGCAGAGAGCCGCCTATCGCTGTGAGGGTGGCGCGAACGTTTGGTGAAGACACTTCGGAGTGGCCGCCTCCCTGCAGTGGGGAGATTGAGGCCCGCACGCGCGGGCGAAGTGCGGTGGCACCACGGGAGCCTCCTCGTCCGCACCCCGAGGATCTACTGGGGGTGTTGCCATGAATCGCACGCTAATTGCCACCCTTCCCGACCATGTGGGCGAAACGGTCCGCGTGCAGGGGTGGCTTCACGCGACCCGCGCGCTGGGGCGCACCAACTTTGTCCTGCTGCGCGATCGCTCCGGCGTGGTCCAGATCCTGACGCCCCCCGACGGCGCTCGGGACCTTCCTCCCCGGGAAAGCGTGCTGGAGGTTGAGGGCCAGGTGGTGCGGGACGCCCGCGCGGCGCTTGGCGTGGAGCTTCACGCCCCGGTGCTGACGGTGCTGTCACCCTCGTCCGGCTCCCCCGCGCTCGACTTGGCCAAGCCTGCGCTCACGGCCTCGCTGCCGTTTGTGCTGGATCATGCGCCCGTGTCGCTGCGCCATGCCACGCGGCAGGCGGCCGCGCGGCTGTCGGCGGCGCTGGTGCAGGGCTTTCGGACGGCTCTGGAGGCGGAGGGGTTTGTGGAGGTGTTCACCCCGAAAGTGCTGGGCACCGCCACCGAGGGCGGCGCCAACGTCTTTCGGCTGGACTACTTTGGCCGCGCGGCGTTTTTGGCGCAGAGCCCGCAGTTTTACAAGCAGATGCTGGTGGGCGCGTTAGAGCGCGTGTATGAAGTCGGCCCCGTCTTCCGTGCGGAGCCCCACGACACCGTGCGCCACCTGTCGCAATATACGTCGCTCGATGTGGAGCTGGGCTTCATCGAGAGCTGGCGGGACGTCGCGGCCGTCTTGCAGCGCGTCATGGCGGCCATGATGCGGTCCGCCCCGTCCACGATCCCTGGCGTGCCCGTCCCGCCCGTGCCCGACCCCCTGCCAGTCATCCACTTCGCGGACGCGCTCGAGATGCTGGGGGCCGCGCTGGGGGCCGATCTCGCCGGCGAGCCCGACTTGGCGCCCGCCCACGAGCGGTGGCTCTGCGAGTGGGCCGAGACGCAGTACGGGTCGGATTT
Source organism: Bacillota bacterium (assembly GCA_021820465.1). Lineage (GTDB taxonomy): Bacteria > Bacillota > Sulfobacillia > Sulfobacillales > JAIMBI01 > JAJZWV01. The sequence continues at coordinate 8,691 of JAKADP010000080.1, read as the reverse complement.
TCTGCTGGTGGTGGGGTATCCCCTGGCGCACCGCCCGTTCTACACCCACCCTGACCCGGAGCGGCCGGGGTACTCGGCCGGGTTTGACCTCCTGTTTCGCGGACAGGAAATTGTGACGGGCGGCCAGCGCCTCCACCGCCATGCGGATTACCTGGCCGCGCTGAGCGCGCGCGGATGGGATCCGACGCCGTACGCAAGCTATCTGGAGGCGTTTCAGGCGGGCATGCCCCCTCATGGGGGGTTTGCCATTGGGTTGGAGCGCGTGGTGCAAAAACTGGTGGGCGCTGCCAACGTCCGCGAGGTTTGCCTGTTTCCCCGCGACGTGCATCGGCTGGCGCCATGAGGCGGAGGCTCGCCCCCTGAGGCCAGCGAGCCCCCGCGGGCTAGTCCTCGCGATTCGGATTTTTCCCCTCGGGCGCGGCCGGGGCATTGGTCTCGGACCCGCGGCGGACTCGCGCGCGGCCGCTGGGCTGACTCAGATCAATGCCCAGCTCGTGCGCCACTTCCTGTTGAAACCGCTCGTTCGTAAACGATTTCAGCGTCTTCTTGGCCATGGTTGCCTCCCTCCTCGCGGTGCTAGTGTCCCCGGCTCCGGCGCCCGCCTCGCGGACACATGTTGACAGCCGGGCGACAATTGCACTGAATTGTCCGCGGGGACCCAGCCGGCCGAGCGAGAGGTGAGCCATGGGAGACGCCGCGCGATCGTTTCACGACTGCACGATGCCCGACGCCGCCATGCTGTTCCCCGACGGGCTGGTGGCCGGGCAGGAGTTTGTTGGCTGCCGCTTCGACCATCGCGACTGGTCGGGCGTCACGACCGGGCGGTGCCGGTTTGTCGATTGCGACTTCACCGACACGGCCTGGAACGCGTCGGTGCACGAGGGCAGCGCCTTTATCCACTGCCGGTTTCGCGGCACGAACCTGTTTGCGGCCACGTTTCGCGACTGCAAGTTAACCGGGTCCCGCTTCGAGGAGGCTCGCTGGGCGGCCGCCGCGATTATTCGCGGGGACTGGTCCTACACCGCGCTCCGGGGCGTGGCCTGGGCCGGATTTGACCTCACGGGCGTCAAGCTGGTGGAGGCAGACCTCACCGGCGCGCATCTCGAGCGCGCCGTCCTGCGCGACGCCAGCCTGGAGCGCGCCACGCTTGACGGCGTCCATTGGGCCGGAGCTGACCTCCGCGGCGCCAACCTCAGCGAAGTGGCGCTGGCAGGGCTCGATTGGCACGGCGTGCGCATCGACGTGTCCCAGGCGCTGCTCCTGGCGTCGTCCCTGGGCGCCCAACTGGAATAGCCCGGGTCAGGCGCTCAGCTGGTGGCCGTTCAGGTAAATTACGCGGCGAATCGCCACCGGGGGCTCCAGCATCGCCGACACCGTGCAGTAGCGCTCGGCCGACAGCGTGACGGCGCGCTCCAGCTGCGCCGGCGTGCAGTCCGGCGACGCGAGCCGGTAGTTGACGGTCACGTGTTCGAAAATCTTCGGGTGGGTCTCTCGCCGGTCGGCGTCGGCGTCCATGTCGAACGCCTCCACGGTGACGCGCATCTTCTGCAGAATGGACAGCACGTCGATGCCCGTGCATCCCATCAGCGAAATCAGGGTCAGCTCCGTTGGGCGAAAGCCCCGGTTTTCTCCCCCCGTCTCGGGCGACGAATCCACCACCACGCGGTGTCCTGACTCGGACGCGGCCTCCAGCGCCATGCCGGAAAGCCACGTCATCTGGGCTTTAGCCATCCTTTACCGCTCCCTTCGTCGGTCCAGCAACAGCGCGTGCTGGGACTCCCACGCAATCGGCTCCCAGGGCATCGGCGGCGACGGATCCCAGGTGGGATGCGCCGCCACCGCCTCGGCGCGGTCGTCCTCCGTCCGATAGCACCGCTCCCACCGGTCGCAGCTGAGGCAGTGGCGCGCCGGCTCGCGCGGGGGCAGGTTGCCGTCCTCGGCCCAGCGCCAAGCCTGCTGCACGCGAGCCACCACCCACGCCGCGAAGCGGGTGGCCGCCGGCTGGCGCGCCACGAGCCGCCCCCCCGCGGGCGCCCGCTCGTCCACCACCAGCACTCCGTGGGAGAACGGGCGGGGCGGGCACGCAAGATACAGGGCCAGCTGCGCCCAATGCGCCACCACCGGCCCCTGCTCGCGCATCTCGGCAAACCGCTCGGCGCTAACGGTTTTGTACTCGAGGGGCACCGCCTCGGCCCCCTCATGAATCAGCGCGTCAATGCGCCCGGACACCAGTAGAGCCGGGTCGCGAACGGTCACCTCGGCCCGCACGAGCAGGCCGCGATCCGCCAGCTCCTGCTGGAACTGCCGATGCATCGCCGTCCCTTCGGCCATGCGCACGCGGGTGTCGTCATCCAGCTTGCGCCCGAATCCCAGCAGGCCCATCGTGGCGTAGCGGAGGCACCCCCCCGCCTGAGAGGCAGCCAGCGAGCGCGGCCGGCGGCGCGCCCGCGCGCCCTCAGGCGTACGACTCTCCCGGCTGAAGCGCCACCACCCGCGCCTGGTCGCCGACGAGATCGGCCAGCGCGGCGGGCGTGCCCGTCAGGGGTGGAAACGTGCCATAGTGCATGGGAATCACCACTTGGGGCTCCAACAGCCGCACCGCGTACGCCGCCTCCTTGGGTCCCATGGTGAAGTGCCCCCCGATGGGCAGCAGCACAATGGCCGGGGCATACAAGTCGTGAATCAGGCGCATGTCGGAACACACGTTGGTGTCCCCTGCATGATACAGGGTCAGCCCGTCTTCCAGCTCCACCACGAATCCGGCCGCCTCGCCGCCATACCGCTGGCCCTCGGGGGTGGTGATGCCGCTGGAGTGCACCGCCTCCACCATGGTGAGGCGCAGGCCCGCCACCTCCACGGTGCCGCCCTTGTTCATCCCGATCGTGGAGGGCGCGCCCTCCGCCTCCTGCAGGTAGCTCGCAATTTCGTAGTTGGCCACAATGGGCGCGCCGGTGCGCTTCCCGATGGCGGCGGCATCCTCCATGTGGTCGGAGTGTCCATGCGACACCGTGATGACATCGGCCGCGTCGAGGTGCCGGAACGCCTCCGGACACATCGGATTGTGGGTCAGGAACGGATCCATCACCAGCCGCCGCCCCCGAGACGTCTCGACCAGAAATGCAGCATGCCCCAGCCACGTAATGCGTGTGCCGTTCAGCGCGATGCCTTCTGCCTTGGCCATCCGTGTGCACCCTCCTCGCCCAATATCGGCCGCCGGGTCCGCGCGCACGCCCCCCGAGGGCCGGACGCCTTCATGGTGGTCCAGCGCACGCCGGGCGTCAACCGCCGGCGCCCAGTCTGTGCCAGTTTTTAATCCGGCAGGCGCTCCTCATGCGTCCGACAGCCACTCCATCAGGCGCACGCGGTTGCCCTCGGGATCCACCACCACGGCTTGCAGCAGGGGCCCGTCCACCTCCGGCCCTTCGACGCGCTCCTCCGCCGCGCGCAGGCGGTCCACCACCGACATCACGGGGCACTCGAAGTACAGAGCCCCACGGTCCCACGCTCCGCCAAAAGCCACCTCCGCGAGCGACTCCACCCCCAGCAGCGCGAGGGCGGCCCCGCCGGCAAAGGTGAACTGCACCCAGGGGTCCCGCACAAGCTCCTCCGCAGTGCGCCGCCGATCCGGCGGCTGGCCGAGGAGTCGCGCATACCAGTCGGCCATGCGTGCCAAATCGCGGACGCGCACCACCGCATACGCCAACTTCACGGCACCCCTCCTCTCGCGCGCTGCCCATCCTTTGGCGATCCTGAGTTTAGCATCCGCTTGACGGCGCGGGTTGGGTATGCGGCTATACTGGGAACATGAGCACCGCCAAGCCCGTCGTGGCCGTCGTCGAGGATGAACCCGCGCTGCGCCAGCTGTTGGCCGCGTACCTGCAGCGCGCAGGCTTTGCCGTGCAGCTTTACGCCGATGGAGCTGAGGCCCTGGCCGGTCTGCGCGACTCCCCCCCGGGGCTGGTCATCCTAGATGTTCTGCTGCCCACGCTGGATGGCTTTTCCGTGCTGGAGCGCCTCCAGAACGATGGAGACGCACCGCCCGTGTTGCTGTTGACCGCCAGAAGCACGGAGGCCGACCGCCTGCGCGGCCTGCAGCTCGGTGCCGACGACTACGTGACCAAGCCGTTCTCACCGGCCGAGGTGGTGCTGCGGGTGGAGGCCATCCTGCGGCGCGTGCGGGGCGGTCCGCCCGCGCCCCGCACGCGGACGGTGGCCGGCATCACCGTCGATGAAGACCGCCATGTGGTGGAGGTGGCGGGCCAGCCCATCACGCTCACGCCCACGGAGTTTCGCCTCCTGACGCTCCTGATTCACCGCCCGGGCTGGACCCTCACGCGCCAGCAACTGCTGGACGGGGCCGTGGGGACCGACTTTTTGGGCTACGACCGCAATGTCGACGTGCACGTCGCCAACCTGCGCAAGAAGTTGGGACTCCGCCCCAGCCCCATCCACACGGTCTACGGCGTGGGCTATCGCTTCGATCCCCCCGAAGACGGCGCGGCGGCCCCGCCGTCATGACCCGGGCGGCCCGGCCCCGCCGCCTGTCCCTCTGGGCGCAGCTGTTCTTGGCCGCCATGGCATCGACGGCGGTGGCGCTGGGCGTGGTGGCGCTGTTCGTCCAGCACGCGACCTCCAGCCAGCTGGCGGCGTACAGCCATCGCCGCACGCTGGCGGTCGTGCACCGGGTGGGCGGGGTCTTGGCCGAGCAGTACCGCCGTCAGGGGGAGCCCGGCCTCCAGGCCGCCGCTACGCATTACGCGACGCTGCTGGGCAGCATCATCACCATCGAGAGCGGATCGGGAGCGGTTCTGTACCGCGCTCAGCCGCTGGGGGGCGCGCGCCGGGGCGGGGCGACCGTCGCCGCCACGGTCCGGCTGTATGCGCTGGGGCCGCGCATCCGGGTGGTGCTGTCGCATCTGCCCACGCTGGGGCCGCGGCTCTCCCCCGTGATGCAAAGCGTGCTGTCATCACTCCTGGTCGCGTCACTGGTGGGCTTTCTCGCGTCACTGCTGCTCTCGAGCCTGGTGGGAGACCGCATCGTGCGGCAGCTCCAGCGCATTGCACAGGGAGCGCGCCGCTTGGGCGCGGGCGAGTGGAGCTACCGGGTGGCCCCCGAAGGGCCGGCGGAGGTGCATGCCCTCGCGGACGACTTCAACCGCATGGCCAACGCCTTGGAAGCCGGCGAGCGGGATCGCCAGCGCCTCATGGCGGACGTGGCGCACGAACTGCGCACCCCGCTGGCCATCCTGGAGGGGTACCTGGAAGCGTGGCGCGAAGGGGTGGACGTGGCGGGCGCGGATCCGCTGGCCGTGGCGCAGCAGCAGGCCCGAATCGTGGCCCAGCTGGTGGATGAGCTGCAGGACATGGCGCTGGCCGACGCCCACCAACTCCACCTCCGGCGATCCGAGGTGGACCTAGCCCGGCTGGCCGTCGACGTGAGCACCGAGTGGCAGCGGTCAGCGGACCAGCGCCACATCCACCTCACGGTAGACGCGGTCCCCGCTCCCGCAGTCTGGGGAGACGCTCGGCGTCTGCGCCAAGTGCTGGCCAACCTGGTGGGCAACGCCGTCAAGTACACGCCGGATGGCGGGCGCGTGGCCATCCGCGTCGAGCCGGACGCCCAAGGCGTGCGGCTCACGGTGGCCGACAACGGACCCGGCATTGCGCCGGAGCACCAAGCGCATGTATTTGACCGCCTGTATCGGGTCGACTCGTCGCGAAGCCGCGGCACGGGCGGGTTTGGCTTGGGCCTCGCGATTGCCAAGCAGCTGGTGGAGCTGCACGGCGGCCGCATCGGCGTCGAGTCCACGCCGGGTGGCGGCGCGACGTTTTTCGTCGTGCTGCCGGAGGGCCCCGGAGGCGATCCGGCGCGCGGAGGGCCGACGGCGGCCAGCTCTTAACAGCGGCTTGACCATTGCTTGACACTGTCTTAATCCCGGCAGAGCAGGATGCGTGTGGAGGTGACATGGTTTGCAGCATTCGAACGAACCGGCCGGCCGCACGCGTCTTGGAACCCGAATCGCGCGCGCGCTCGGCGCGCTCCGCCGCCGGTGGGCGCTGGTGGCCGTGGGCCTCGGCACCGCCGCCGCCGTGGCTATCGGCGGGGCCGTCTTTGCCGCCAGCCCATCCAACGCGGCCTCGGGCTTCTGGGCGCAGCTGGCCGGCAAGCTGGGCGTCTCAGTCACGACGCTCCGGAGCGACGTCGCCAGCGTCAAGTCCAGCCAGTTTCAGACCTACGCGCAGGCGCATCACTTGACGGCCCAGCAGACGGCACGGGGCCTGCACCGCATCGCGCACGCGCAGTGGCGCGTGGTGGCCGCGCATCGCTGGTGGGCACGAGCGTTCCGCCCCATGATGGTGAAGACCACCGCAGCGACGCTGCACATGACCCCCGGCGCCGTGCGCGCGGCGCTCAAGGGCGGCACCACGCTCTCGGTGCTGGCGACCCAGCACGGCAGCACCCCGGCGGCTCTGCAGCAAGCGCTCCAGGGCGCCGTGAACGCTCGGCTGGCCAAGCTGGTGGCGGCCGGCAAGATGTCGGCGGCCCGCCAGGCGCGCATTCAGCAGGCGGTGGCCCGCATGCTGCCCCACGTGATGACCCGCAAGTTCTAAAGCACGGGCGGGCCGGTCCCAAAGTCCATCCTTTCCCGTCACGGATCGCCGGAGGCAGCGCCTCCGGCGATCCGTGACTATGACGCCGGCCCCGTCCCCGGGGAAGCATGCATCCCGGTCTGACCCGGATTCCTCCTGGGCCGGCCCCTGCCCGATGGGCTCACCATAAAGAGCGCGGCGCCACCGGGCCTCGGTCGGATGGTGGGCGGCCCGTCGGGCGCCGGCTGCCGCCGCGTCAGTACACGTTCAGATACTGGTCGATTTCCCAGGCATGCACCTCCGCGGCGTATACGCTCCACTCAATGCGCTTGGCCTCCAGGAAGCGCTCGGCCATGTGCTCGCCTAAGGCATCACGCATCAGAGAGTCCCGGCGAAACGCGTCAAGCGCGCTGGCCAAGCTGTCCGGCAGGCGCCCCAGCCCCAAGCGCTCCGCGTCAGCGGCGGCCGGCACATGGCGGGGCTGTGCCTTCGGCAGACCCAGGCGGCGCGCCACGCCGTCCAGCCCCGCCCGAATGGTCACCGCCCAGGCCAGATAGGGGTTGGCCGCCGGGTCAGGCGACCGCAGCTCTAGGTGCACCCGGTCCGGCGGCGCGCTTACGACGCGCACGAGCGGACTCCGGCTGGCGTCGGACCACCCCACGTAAATCGGCGCCTCATAGCCCGGCACCAAGCGCTTGTATGAGTTGACGAGGGGGTTGGTCACGGCCGTATAGCCCGGGGCATGCTGCAGCAGGCCCGCCAGGTATTGGCGGCCGATGGCCGACAGCTCGGTTCCGTCCGCGAGGGCGTTTTGCCCGTTCACCCACACATGCTGATGCAAGTGGAGCCCCGACCCATTGATGCCCGTCACCGGCTTGGGCAGAAACGTCGCATGTGCGTGATGGCGGCGCGCCACCTCGCGCACGACAACCCGCAGGGTCACCAGCAGATCCGCGGCCTGCAGGGCATCAACCGGCGCCAGGTCAATCTCGTGCTGTCCCGGGGCCACCTCGTGGTGGCTGGCCGCCACGGGAAAGCCCATCGCCAAAAGCTCCAGCACCGCCGCCCGGCGCACATCCTCCCCCACATCGCCGGGCGCCAGGTCAAAATAGCCGGCCTGGTCCTCCGTCCGAACGGTGGCGCGGCCGGCCCGGTCGCGCTCAAACACGAAAAACTCGATTTCCGGCGCCACGTCGATGCAAAATCCCATCGCCCGCGCCTCGGCCAGCACCCGCTTTAACGCAGATCGCGGACACCCCGGGAACGGCGAGGCGTCCGGGTTGACGATGTCACACACCATGCGCGCCACCGGCGGATCGGCGCCCGCCGGCGGATCCACCCGAAACGTGTCAGGGTCCGGGAGCAGGTACACGTCCGCCTCTTCGCTGCGCACAAACCCCAGCACCGCCGACCCGTCAAACAGGACATGCCCGGCCAGCGCGTCGGCCAAGGCGTGTGCCGGGATGACGACGTTTTTGACCACACCCAAAATGTCGGTGAACTGCAGGCGCACCAGTTGCACCCCGGCCTCGCGCGCCCGATCGACGAGATCTCGCCTATCTGTGTCCACAAGCCCCTCCCCGCCGCCTACCGGCTGACCCCCCGTCCACCGGTCCATCATGCCAAATTTTACTGACGGCGCCCAGCACCCCAACCGGCAGAGGCCGTGCGAACACTGTCCCAGAGGCTACACGCCTGAGGGCCCTCAAGGGGCCGAAAGGAGTGCACACATGAAGATTTCCTGGACAGGGGCGACGATCCATGCCTGGGCGGCCGGGGGCAGCGCTCTCGTGGCGCTGCTGGCGGTGTATGCCGGCGGCCTCACGGGGGGGCGGACCCACGCGGCCGCGCTGGTGGCGACACGGCCGGCGGTCATCCAATCCGTGGTGGTCACCACCACGACCCACCTGCCCACCCCCAGCGCCACGGCCAGCTCCACGATGCCTCCCCAAAGCCAGGGGAAGAAGCAGGACCAGCCGGACAACAAGCGCCCGACGCCCTCGGACGGCACCAAGTCGCACCGAGGGAAGGGGCATGGCCCGGGGCACCACGGCCACTGACGGCCGCTGCATGACGGCGCCGGCCGAAGAGAGTCCCACG
>JAKADP010000079.1 GCA_021820465.1 Bacillota bacterium | reverse complement strand
GGGAGGGCGGGTGGCGGCTTCGGCAGAAGGTGTGGCAGCTGCGGCCTCGGGTGGTGTGCTGCCTGGGCAAGGACGTCTACCGGGGCTATGCGCTGCGGCGGCCCCACGACCCCGTGGCGTGGGGGCGGCAGCCCCGGGGGGTGGTGGAGGGCGTCTGGGACGTCGTGGCCCCAAACCCCAGCCGCCGGTCCACCGTGCCCTACGCGACCCGACTGGCCGTGCTCCACCAAGTGGCCGACTTGGTGCGGTCGGGGCCGTGACGCGACTGGCTATAATGGCCGGGGAGGGATCGCTGTTGGACGACACCAATCGCTTGGATCGGATTCGCCGCGCCTTGGCGGCCGAGGGCGCTTCGGCCCTGTGCCTCTGCCCCGGAGACGACACCCGGTACGCCGTGGGCTTCACTCCGCCCTACGACGAGCGCCTGGACTTCCTGATCGTGGGGCAGGCGGGGGCTTGCCTCGTGGTTCCGGGGGTGAACGCCACCGAAGCGCAAGCGCGGCTGGCCGACCGAGGCGTGGAGGTGGTGGCCTGGGCGGATGACCAGGGGCCCGACTCCGCGCTGCGCCACGCACTCCGCGTGGCGACGGGCCACGACGGGGCCGGTGCCCTGCTGGTGTCGGATGACGCGCGCTACGACCACGCGCGGCGGCTGGGGGACGTGCTGCACCCCAGCGACGTGGGCCTGGCCAGTCGGGTCATGCGGGGACTGCGGCTCATCAAGGATGCGGACGAGATTCGCCGCCTGCGGATTTCGGCTGGCCTGGCGGATCAGGCGATGGAGGCAGGATTTCGCGCCATTCGCCGCGGCATGACGGAAACCGAGCTGAGCGACGCGATTCGCGCTGCCTTTGTGGAGGCGGGCGCCGACCAGGCCTCCTTCATGATGGCCGCGTACGGGCCCGGGGCGGCGGAGCCGCACCATCATCCCGGCAATGCCCGCATCGCCGACGGCCCCATCACGCTGGACATCGGGTGCCGCGGAGCCGGCTATGCGTCGGACATGACACGCATGGCGTACGTGGGCGCACCGGATGATGAATTCCTCAAGGTGCACGAGATTGTGTATCAGGCGCGGATGGCGGGAGAGCGCGCCGCCCAGATTGGCGCGCCGTGTTCGGCGGTGGACCGGGCCGCCCGCGCCGTCATTGAGGAGGCAGGCTATGGCCCGTACTTTGTGCATCGCACCGGCCACGGGATCGGCGTGTCCACGCACGAGCCCCCATCCATGATGGCCGGCGACGAGACGCCGATAGCGGCCGGGATGGCGTTTTCCATTGAGCCCGGCATCTACTTGCCCGGCCGCTTTGGGGTGCGCATCGAGGATGTGGCCGTGATGCACGATGACGGTCCGGAAATTTTGTCCCACCTGTCGCAGCAGCCGCGGGTGGTGGCGGGATGACGGAGAGCCTCCGCGACCCACGTGCGGGCGCGCGAGCCGGGGCGCTGTCGGTGGGTGACCCGGCCCCGAGCGTGGTGTTTGACACGGAGCAGGGGCGGCTTCCGCTGGCCACGTTCGTCGGCCATACGCTGGTGGTCTATTTCTTTCCCCGTGCGATGACGCCCGGCTGCACGACGGAAGCGTGCGATTTTCGCGATCGCTATGAGGCGTTTCGCCAGGCGGGTGCGGTGGTCGTGGCCGTGAGTCCCGACAGCCCGGAGCGCCACGCCCAGTTCTCGGCCCGGCACCAGCTGCCGTTTTACCTCGCCAGCGATCCCGGCGGTGACGTGGCCGAGGCATTTGGCGTGGCCGTGGCGAAGACGTCGCGCGGCGTGCTCCAGCGGTCGGTAGAGCGGTCCACCTTTGTGGTGGACGGCGATGGGGTGATTCGTGCGTGCTGGCGCCGCGTGCGGGTGGCGGGCCATGCCAGTGAGGTGCTGGCGGTTGTCCAGCGGCTCTAGGCCCCGGCACGTGCGCGCCGTGCTGGATGCGCTGGCCGCCGCCTACCCCGACGCGGCGACGGCCCTGGCGTTTTCCACCCCGTGGCAGCTGCTGGTGGCCACGGTGCTGTCGGCCCAGTGCACCGACGCGCGCGTGAACCGCATCACCGCCCGGCTGTTTCCCGAGTGCCCTGATGCCGTGACCATGGCGGGATGGTCGGTGGAGGACATCGAGGCCCGCATCTTTGACTGCGGACTCTACCACGCCAAGGCCCGCCACCTGGCGGCCACCAGCCGGCTCGTCGCGGAGCAGTGGGGGCCGGATCTGCCCCCCAACATCCGGCGCGAAGATCTGGAAGCGCTGCCGGGTGTAGGGCGGAAGACCGCCAGCGTGGTGCTGGCCAATGCGTACGGCGTCCCGGCGCTGGCCGTCGATACGCACGTGTTTCGGGTGGCCCACCGGCTGGGCTGGTCCACCGCCAAAGACGCGGATCACACGGCCGACGACTTGTGTCGGCTGATTCCGCGGCGGCACTGGGCCTCGGCCCACCATTGGCTGATTGGCCATGGACGCCAAGTTTGCCATGCTCGGCGGCCCGCCTGCGGCGAGTGCGTGCTGGCCCGATGGTGCCCGCGCGTGGGGGTCAGCGGTGCGGGGGCCGCGGCGGCGGCGCCCTGACCGAGACCGGGCGCCGGGTCAGGCGCCCCCGGAGGGCACTGTGGCATAGTACTGGCACAGGACGTCCAGCACCTCCGGGCGGCTGAAGTGGTCCGGCACCGACTGCCCGGTGGCCAGCAGCTCCCGGAGCCGCGTCCCGCTGATGATCACGCGGTCCGTGTCCGGGTGCGGGCAAGTTTTTCGGGACGCCATTTGGTCGCAGCGGCGGCAGTAGAAGGTGAGGTCGATCGCGAGCGGCCGAATTTCCAAGTCATTGGGCTGAAGCTGCTGAAACGCGCGCTGCGCATCGTAGGGGCCGTAGTACCTTCCGACCCCGGCGTGGTCCCGGCCCACCACCAAGTGGCTCACGCCAAAGTTCTGGCGAATCACGGCGTGCAGCAGCGCCTCGCGGGGGCCGCCATAGCGCATCTCCAGCGGACAGCCGGCCTGGACCACCGTGCCTGGCACAAAGTAGTGGGCCACCAGTCGGTCGACCGCCTGCACCCGGATCTCCGCGGGAATGTCGCCCGGCTTCAACCGGCCCAGCACCTGGTGGATGAAAAGCCCGTCGCACACTTCCAGCGCAATCTTCGCAAGAAATTCGTGCGAGCGGTGCAGGGGGTTGCGGGTTTGCAGCGCGGCCACCCGGCTCCAACCCCGCTCGGTGAATTGGCGCCGGGCCTCGGCCGGCGTCAGGTAGAGGCCGAGGTAGCGCCGGCGGTACCCGCCCTCGGACAGAACGGCCACCGGGCCCGCCAGGTTCACCGGCCCTTGCGCCAGCACCTTGGCCACGCCGGGATGGGCCGCGTCGGTGGTGCCAAACACCTGCTGGCACTCGTACCCGGCGTCGATGGCGTACTTTTCCTCGAGGTGCAGCACCGCCACGGGCTGGCCAGCCCAAGTGAGCGCCACCTGCGATCCCGGCCGCAGCGGGTCGGCCACGGTGCGGGTGGCCGAGACGGTGATGGGGATGGGCCAGAACGTGCCGTCGGCGAGGCGCTGGTGAGACACCGTCGCCTGCCAGTCGCGGGAGCCCATCGGGCCGGCGAGCGGGGTGTAGGCGCCCATGCCCAGCATGAGCAGGTCGGACGCCTCGCGGCTGGTGAGGGGCACGGCGGGCATCCGCCGCGCGTCGGCCAGAAGCGCGGAGCGGTCGGGTTCCGGCACGAGGCGGGGACGGAGCACCCGGTCGGGTCCATGGGGCTTAACCAGCGGCATGCAAAACCTCCTCGCTCCCTACCTCTACGGGCACAGAGGCACAGGGGTGCGGCGGCCGGCCAGAACTTATCGGGTGCGATCCGAAGACTTCCACAAGGAATTGGGCGCGCGGGCGGGAACATATCGAACCGGGAAGAGGGGGAGGCAGGATCATGCGTGTCGTGCTGCAGGGATTTGGGCCGTTTGGACGATTTCAGGTAAATCCGTCGGAGCGCCTGGTTCGCGATCTGGCTCAGTCGCCCCCACCGGGCGTGGAGGTCGTGCCGTTGGTGCTGCGGACCGCGGACGCGGAGGTGGCCCAGGTTCCGGCTCTGATGGCGGAGTGGAGGCCGGATGTGTGGGTGGGGGTGGGCCTCGCTGGGGGGCGCCACGCCATCGCCGTCGAGCGCGTGGCCATCAATGTGGCTGACTATGGCATCGGGGACGTGGACGGGGTGGAGCGTCGTGACGCCCCCATTGTCCCCGACGGGCCCGTGGGCTACTGGTCCACGCTGCCCATCGCGAAGATTGTGGCCGCCTGGCGCGCGGCCGATGTTCCGGGCTATGTGTCGAATTCGGCCGGCACGTATCTCTGCAACCAAAGTTTCTACCTGGCGCGCCACGCGGCCGAGCGCTTGGGAGTGGCGCGTGCGGGCTTCATCCATGTGCCGGCACTTGTGGAGCAGGTGCAGGGTGGAGGGGCCGCCTGGCCTTACGCGCTGCTGCGCCAGGCACTCGCCATCGCGGTGGCAGTGGCCGCCGATCCCGCGTAGGCGAAGGGAGCCCACGATGGCAGCACTGAAGGGGCAGCGGATGACCGTATTGGGACTGGTCGCCGGGCTGGCGCTGGTGGGAGCCGCCGCGCTCTACGTGTTGGACAGCGCGGCCACGCACCTGTCGGGCAACAGTGTTCACCCCGCGCCGGTGTTCAGCTCCTCCGGGTATGACCAGCGCGTCACGGCCAGCAATGCCGCGGAAGTCCTGCTGCACTTTGTGCCGGATCAGGATGCCAGCAGCCTGGGGACCGCGATGTGCACGGCGACTGGCCAGCCCACGTGCAACCTGGCCCACTTTCCGGGTCAGGTGCACGTCGCGCGGTCGCCGCACCATCGCTTTCTCGTGTCCGTGGTGATGACCGTGCAGGTGCACCGCCTCCTGAAGGCGGGAGAAATTTCGCTGGGCAGCCTGCCGGGGGCGTCAAGTCTCGCCACTGGCCAGCTGGCGGTCTCCAGCAACAGCGCCATCTACGGCGTGAAAATGAACCCGCGGTCTCATCGAGCGGTCTTCAGCTTCCTGCTGGCCGCAAACGGCAGCACCGTGTGGGCCACGGACTGGAATGCCCTGGGCGCCGTGAGCCAAAGCGCCTCGCTCCAGTGATCCGGAGGTCGGAACGGCGCCCGGGGGAAGAAGCCAGCCAGAGCGGCGGCGCACTCCGACTAGCCACGGGTTACACGGGCCGGCGTGATCACCAGCAAGCCCGGGATGCACTGAAAGGGCTTGGTGTTCAGCGTGAGCACGGGAATCTCGAGCGAGAGTGCCGTGGCGCCGATCAAGGCGTCCACGAGACCTAGGCCATGGGATCGCCGCCACTGGCGAGCCAAGCGGCCTGCAAGAGCGGCCACCTCGCTGCTGGAAGGCACCAACTGAAAGGGCGCCAGCAGCTGGTCGATCACGAGCTCCTCACTTCCGCCGACGCGCTCGGCGGCGTAAAGCTCGGCAAGCGTCAGGACGGAGGCGTAGCCATCCAGCGCCCCGGATGCCACTTGGCCCATGTATTCGGTGCAGCGAGGGTCCTCGCCTCGGAGGTGGCAGACAAGGACCGACGTATCGAAGAGTAGCCCTACCGCCACGGCCGCCGCTCTGCCTCATCCCGGAGCGCGCGCACGTAGTCCGTGCTCAGGGGATAAACGTCGCGCAGCGCGCCACTGGCGGGAATCGCCATCGGGCGGCGGGTCTGGCTGATAGGCGCCAAGGTGAGGCGGTTCTCGGCGCGGGACCACTGGATTTGCAGCGTCAGTCCCGGCGCCCAGCCAAGGGCTCGGCCAACATGCGCAGGCACGATCACCTGACCTTTGGTGGATAGGACGGTTGTTAGCTTGGGCATGGAGGTACCTCCTCGTCTTACACGTCTTACATCTCGGAGGGATATTGTGTAATCCTGCCCGGGATGGCCGCGGCTTTTGAATGACAAGCGACCAACGCAGTGCGGTGCTGGGATCTTGTGGAGGAAATTGAGGCGAGCGGCCGGACTTCCCGGACCGCTTCCCGAGTCTTCCCGCGGCGCGTCGGCGGTCGCGGCGGTTTTTCCATGGGTACCATACGGAGCATCGGCACAGCGGGCTGGGGTGGCTGACGCTGGCGGTCGTGCATCGGGGCGAGGGACCGGCGGTGCAACGGCAGCGGACCGTCGTCCTGGCTGCGGCCTACGCCCGCCGCCCGGAACGGCCTGCAGCGGGCCCGCCCCATCCTTCGGCCTTGCCCGATCGCGTGGCGATCCATCCGCCTGAGGATCCCCCACAAAAAAGAAGCGTCACTTTCTTGTGCTGACCTGCCCACAAAGGCTTGACACCTACCGTGATCGCCGTGTGCAAGACCCGATCTATGTCTGGCAGCGCGTCCAGCCCGCCGGGCAAGCGGGGTCGGGAAGAGCTGACGAAACGGAGGAGTACACATCGGCGGCCTTGGGCTCCGCTGCGGTCAGCCGAGGCCGCGGCCGACGGACGGGCTCCACGCGAGCGTGGGGCTGTTTGGGGCCGTGGATGTCGCGACCGCATGGGGGTGCCCCAAGGAAAGGCCGATCTCACCGCGCCGTCGTTTCCGGGCTTCCTCAAAGAAGGGTCACTTGCTCCCCGGTCCGGGACTCGTCCTCATTCGTAACAAGGGGGATACGCCACGATAACTGTCTCGCGCCTTTCTGGGCGGTCCTCGACCATGTGCTGTCTCCCGTCCCCTCGACAGCCCTGGCCCTAATGAACGGCTGTGGACGTGCCTGCAGGCGCCGGTGATTCAGGTGTCCGGTAAAGTTGGGTTCCGCCTCTGTGGCTCGCAGCCAGAAGTGAGCGCGCACCCCTATAGCGCCGGCAGGCCGACCCAGGTCCCCTACCCCAGGAGGTCGGCCACGAATTGGCTCAAGGGCGAGAAGGCCGGATGAGACCAGTCCCAGAATGCCTGATCAAAGGTCTGATGCGGCGCCCGCAGGGGCCGAACCGTGGGCGCGCGGTTAATTCCGTACACCCACGCCGAGTGGACGAGAATCTTGGATCGCTTGACCCGCGCAGGGGGATCGACGGCTTCGACGGCTTCGCGTGCGTTGTCGATACAGCTCGCCAAGTCGGGTACCCGATCGCGGTAGTAGTCCCACAAGATGTCTTCCAGCTCTCCCGGTCCGCCAGGAGGCACCGCCAACACACCCGTGCGCGGCGGGCCGCTCGCCACCATGCCAGCGGCCGTCGGTGGTGTTAGCCCCGCATTTGCAAAGACAGCGCGATAGTGGCGGAACGTCTCATTGGCGTCGGCATCCGAGTCGGCCACAATCCCCAGCGCGTCCAGTGGGCGCTCATGCAGCGTGTATTCGGCCACCACGCTTTTCAGCAATGGCGTATTGATCGCTCCCTTGCCCGAGGCGTTTCGGCCCTGCGTCACGCACACGCGCTCGGATACTTGTAAATGTGCGAGTAGGGAAGCGAGCAGCCGTTCATCGGTTTGGCCCTCGACCAGGACCACAACAGGCCGGCCCAGATCAACGCTCACCGCAGTTCCATGTCCGACTGCAGGGAGGCGAGGGCCATGTCTCGAGTGTAGGTGACGGCTTTGACGCCGCCTTTGACCCGCGCAAAGCGGTGCACCAGGATTTCTTCATCGCCGAACGTTTGCAATGCCGCTTCCAGACACTCGCGACTGTGGGTCGTGACGACGGTCTGAATGCTGGACGACTGCCACAACCGCCCAAGCGACCGCCACATCCGCTCCAATTTCGAGTGGTGGATTCCGTTCTCGATTTCATCAATGAGAAGCACCGCGCCGGGGTCGGCGAGTGCGGACTCACACGCGTACCAAAGAATCGCCTGGGCACCTCCACCGACAAGTTTCACCGGGACACGGCGCCCGTCCATAAACTCAGCGGCCACTTCGGCGCCGAGGGGCGACGAAAGGACTGACAGCCCCCGAATGTCCGGATCCAGAGCCTTTACCACTTCGAGTACGGCCTCGTCGCGGTGGCGCACCACCGTGTCAGAGTACTGGTTGGCCACCGATTGCACGAGACGGCCAACCGGTGAGTCGAAGGTGGCACTCACTCGAACGGGGCTGGGTGAAAAATCGCTGATGGCCATCCCCAGCGGAGTGACGTGAGCGGTAGCTACCCGCACACCACCGTCGCCTGTCTGTACCCGACCCGTGATCGCCCGGGCGGTGCTCGACGGCGCCAACGTCTGGAGCACTCCGGACGGCGGTGTGAGATCGGAGGGTCCGGGAGGCGCTACGATCAGAGGGCCCTCGACTTCTCCCTCCTCCAAGGTAAACGTCCACGTGTTGCCGCCGGCGGTCCCCAGCAACTTCACGGGGCAATGGGTTTGCCCATTGGGAAACAGCCACGTCCACGGCGCCGCAGCGTAAGGCGGCAACACCCGCACGCGGTTCGGCGCATCCAGCGCCCCGGCCAGACTCGGTGTCGCATGGATCCACAGCGCTTCGAGCACCGTCGTCTTGCCGGATCCGTTTTCCCCCACGAGGAGGTTGACTGGAGCCATGCGGTCCAGCTCGATATGGTCGATTCCCCGAAAATTGTCGATAACGAAGCGCCCGTACACAGTGTCCTCCTCGCTCCTGAGTGCCAGTGGGGATGATGGCGTTGGCTCACCGCTATCATGGGCCGACGTCTGTCACCTGGCAACCCCAGCCAGCCTCCATGCGCTCCACGCCGACAGCAGCACGAGAGGCGTTCCCCCCCGGAAGACCGTCCATGTGATGGCAGCCGCTTCGCAGTGAGGAGCCTCGCCCGGGCGGATCCGGGAAGCTGTGGCAGTGCGTGCAGCCCGACCGACCTCGAGGGAATTCGCCCGCCGGGCGGGCAAGCTTACGGGCCATGCTAAGTGCGGCGGCACCGGGACGTGACTGCCGGCCATCTGCACCAGCGGCTCGGCTACGGCCAGGGACACCCTCCGTGTGTGCCGGCCCCGGCTCCCTGCCACGCAAGAGATGCGCCGCACGTCCTGCTGGCTGGGTCATCGCGCATTTTCCCGGTATGCTCCACGCCGATCGATAAGAGTGAGTATCTGCGGAGTCGGCGCCCGCGGCATGCAGTCCGCGGCACAACTCCCCGCAGGGGTTCCCGACGAAAAGAGTACGGGTATGCGCCGCCCGGCTCGGAAGAGACCGCTGCCTGCCTGACCGCGGTGCGATCCACCGTTCCAGCCGATCTTCCCATTCCTGGCTCCTCTCACTCGCCGGGACGATCGTGGTGAACGCTCGCGGGCATTCGTCAGGATCGTGCGTGATGAGGTTCTGGGTGTTCCACGGCGTGGAGGCGGGTCCCGCCGCCGGGCGGGCGCAGCCAGCAGAACGTCCTGGCATCGCCACCGGCGCGGGTCAGGGCCACGCGGTCGGGGAGCCGATGGCGCAGCGAGCCTCTGCGTGGGCAACAGGATTCGCGTCATCCAGCGCCCGCGCATCTGGTACAGTCACCCCATGGCCATGCATGAGTCAACCAGCCACAGCGCGAGGGGGTCAACCCCGTTTCGCTTCTCGCACTTTCCCCCCGCCGTGTGGGCCACGGCCTTTGCCACGTTCGTGGCGTTCATGGGCATCGGGGTGGTGGACCCCATTCTGCCGCTCATCGGCCGCGCCATGGGAGCCACGCCGTCCCAGGTCGAGTGGCTGTTCACCAGCTACATCGCCGTCATGGCGGTGGCCATGCTGGTGTCTGGCGTGCTGGCGACGCGGCTCGGCGGCAAGCGCACCCTGTTGGCCGGGCTCGGCGTGGTGGTGGTGTTTGCGACCGCCTCGGGCTTGTCGCCCAACATCGGGGTGCTGGCGCTGGTGCGGGGCGGGTGGGGGTTTGGCAACGCGCTGTTCACGTCGACCGCGCTCTCCATCATCGTGGGCCTGTCACTCGGCGGCATGGGCGTGGCCATCACGCTGTACGAAGCGGCGCTCGGACTGGGGATTGCGTCGGGGCCGCTGATCGGCGGGTGGCTGGGCTCGCACTACTGGCGCGATCCGTTTTTCGGCACCGCCACCCTGATGGCCATTGCCTTTGTGGCCACCTGGGCCTACGTGCGGGAGCCGCCGCGGCGTGAGCCGGCGCGGACGGGCCGCGACATCCTCGCAGCCATGAAAAACCGGCCGGTGCTCACCAATGCGCTCATCGGGCTTTCTTACAGCTACGCCTTCTTCACGATCCTGGCGTACTCGCCGCTGACGCTGGCGCACCTGACGCCCATTCAGCTCGGGGTGACTTACTTCTTTTGGGGCATCCTGGTGGCGCTGAGCTCCGTCCTGCTGGTCAACTGGCTGCTGACGCGCTGGCCCGCCACCAGCATCTTGGCGGTCAACCTGGGGTGCCTCGCGATCCTGTTTGTGGTGGCCGGCCTGGTGCGCGGATCGGGGCTGCTGGATGCGATCGTCGCCTCGGGTCTGTTTTGCGGGGTGGCCAACGCCCTGTTCACAACCCTGGCCATGGCGGTGTCCCCGTTCTCGCGGTCGATCAGCTCGGGCGCCTACAACTTTCTGCGCTGGTCGGGTGCGGCGATCGCCCCGGTGGCGTCGGGGCTGCTGGACCAGGCGTTTGGCGCGCAAGTGCCGTTCTTCGTCGGTGCGGGGATGCTGGTGCTGGGCACCACCGCTTTGCTGGCGCGCCGGAGCGTCTTGGAAGGGGCCATGGCGCACGAGCGGGCTGCTGCAACGTCCGCATCCTGAGGCTGTAGCGCCAGCCCGCGGCCTGGCGGAGCGGCCAGGAGCAGGGGTCCACCTCATCGGCCTGCTTGGCCGCTCGCTCTCAAAGAAAGACACCCTGATTGGGTCGCTGTCTGGTCTGGCCATGTGGGTGGGAACAGGTCCGGAATCCCGTCGCTCACGCGGAATGGCTGCTGTGCCACGTTATGGGCCGCTATGTCATCGGCGGGGACGTGAATCGTCATCAGGCCAGCTGCCGAGGCGGCGTCGCCGAGAGCGTCGCATAGCCGTGGTGCCCCCGTTGCGACCCCACCGCCCAATGCCGCGCCTGGCGCCCGGTACCGAGGCATCCCCCGAGCCCTGACGCCTGGCCATCCCATGTGCATGAGCCGGGCCGCGTCTCTCCGCGGCCCGGCTCATGCACGGGGCTCGTGGCCTATCGGTCGGCCTTGGGGGC
>JAKADP010000078.1 GCA_021820465.1 Bacillota bacterium | reverse complement strand
GGCGGGGGGTGGCGCGCTGGGCCCAAGCGACCGTACCGCGGCGCTGCTCGCCGACCCCAGGCAGGCGTTCTGCTGTGAGCATGGGAGTGATAAACCCAGCGGCGGCCCACAACCCCCGGGCTAGCCGACCTGCTGGTTGTAAGCACCAAGCGCCCACCGTCCGCCGTCACGCCCGTCATCATACGTTGTCCACGACAGGCTGCAGTTGGCCAGCACCTCGTGGACGGTGCCCGCCTGCCCATGCGTCACGATCCCCAGCACCGCGTTGATGGTGCCCCCATGCGCCACGACCAGCACCCGCTGCCGGGCGTAGTCCCGCGCCAGGCGGCCAAGCGCCACCTCGATGCGCCGGCCGAAGGCGGCGTACGACTCGACGCCCGGAATCTCGCCATCGGGAAAGCGCAGGCGGCGCTCGGCCATCGTCAGGCCCTCGCCGGCTCCGTAGTGGCGCTCCATCAATTCGCTCCACAGGGGAATCGGCGACAGCCCGGCCTCACGGGCGATGGCCTCGGCGGTGTCGCGTGCCCGACTGAGGGGGCTCGCCACAATCGCATCCCAAGGCATCGCGGCGACATGCCGTGCACATCGAGCCGCCTGCCGGCGCCCGTGCTCATTGAGGGGCACGTCCTCCTGGCCCTGGAGGCGCCCGTCCCGGTTCCAATCGGTTTCGCCATGTCGCACCCAGCACACCGTGGTCATGCGCGCGCCTCGCGAGGCGTCCGCGCCGAGGGCTGCGGCTCTTGCTCGTCCACCACCCACCGATGCGATCCCGACCCCACGCGGCACACCATCGCGCGCGCCTCGCGAGGCAGCATCTCGAGGGTCTCCACCTCACTCGCCGGCCGGCCGCGCACCCACACCTGCTGGCTGGGCCCGCAGGGGACATGGATGGTCGCCACCGTCGATGGCGGCACCGAGACCGCCAGCACGAGCCGCCCGGACCGCCTCTGGGTCCAGCGGACGCTCAGTCGCCCCTGGGGCGTCAGAAGGCTGGCCGACACGAACCCCAGTCGGTGATCCGGATACGGCGCCACCACCACCGATCGAAAGCCGGGGTCGCTGGGGTCGGGCCGCAGTCCGGCCACCCACCCGTACAGCCAGGCGCCCACCGACCCGAGCGCATAGTGATTGAACGAGTTCATCTCGGGGTTCTGAAACCCGTGCGACGCGGTCCACCCATCCCACCGCTCCCACATGCTGGTGGCGCCATGGTGAATCATATAGCCCCACGACGGATACGTCGTTTGGGTCAAAATCTCGTACGCCACCTCCGAGTAGCCCGCCTCGCACAGCACCGGCCCCAACAGCGCCGTGCCGACAAACCCTGTGGACAGATGGCCGCCGCGCCCGGCAATGTCAGAGACCAGCTGGCGCGCCACGGCTGGCCGCGCACCCGAAGGGACTAGGTCCAGATGCAGGGCCAGCACGCAGCCGGTCTGGGTTGGATGAGCCAGCCGCCCGTCGCTGTCCAAAAACGCGGCCTGGAAGGCATGGCGGATCCGCTCCTCCAGCGCGCCGTACTCCTGGGCGGCCGCGGTGTCGCCCAGGCGCTGGGCCATGCGCGCCAGGAGCCGCACATCCATCGCATAGTACGCCGTGGCCAGCAGGGTGTGGTCCGTGGAGGTGTCGACCGCCAGCCAGTCCCCGAAGTCGTTGGCGCGCCGCTGCTGCCAAAGGCCGCTGGGGTTGGCCGCGTGGATATACGCCACCCAGCGCCGCATGGCCGAGTAATTCTCGGCCAGCATGTGGTCGTCGCCGTACATGCGGTGCATGACGCCCGGGATGATGACGCCGGCGTCGCCCCATGCCGGGGCGCCGTCCGCCTCGTCCACAATGCGCGGCGCCACGTCTGGAAACGCGCCTGCCTCCGACTGACTGTCGCGCACCGTTTCCAGCCATCCCTCAAAAAAAGCCGCCACGTCCCGGTTGTAGGCCGCCGTCTCCGCAAAGGCGCCGGCGTCGCCGAGCCATCCGAGCCGCTCATCCCGCTGGGGGCAATCCGTCGGGACGGCCACGAAGTTGCCGCGCTGGCTGGTCAGGATGTTGGCCTGCAGCTTGTTCACCAGCTCAAGGCCACACCGAAACTGCCCGGCTGGGCCCGTGCTGCTTTCCAGCACCTGAACCACCACGGACGGCGGCGCGTCTAAGGCCACATCGGCGGTCACCTCCACGTAGCGAAAGCCCCGGTAGGCAAACGTCGGGGTGAAGCGCTCCCGGCCCTCGCCGGCCAGCACCACCACGTCGGTGCACGCCGCGGCGCGATAGTTCGCGGTGTAGAGCTGGCCATCCGCGTCGAGCACCTCCGCCGAGCGCAGCTGGAGCACCGTGCCCCGTCGGCCCTCCGCCGTCAGGGTCGGCTGCCCCACCAGGTTGCGCCCGAAGTCAAACTGCCAGCGCCGCGGGCCGCGGCGGGACGCCGCCACCGGTGCCACCGATTCGGCCACCACCACCCCATCATCGCGGTCGGCGGTGATCCGCACGGCGGGCGCCTCGCGCTCCACCACCGCCATCCACGCGCCGCCCGCCTCATCGCTGCCATCGGGCTCATCGGTCCCAGCGCTCCAATGCGGCACGGCGCGGCGCGCATCGTACGCTTCGCCCATGAGAAAGTCTGAATACAGGATTGGGCCGGGCCGGGCACGCCAGGTGCCGTCGGTGGCCAGCACGCGCCGCATGCCGCCCGGCCCATCCACTTCCAGCTGAGCGAAGGCCGCAGGGGTGCCGCCGTAAAGCTGCCGGCGTCCGCCAAAGCCCAGGTAGCCTGCATACCACCCATCTCCCAGCACGAGGCCCAGGACGTTTGGCCCCTCGTGCAGCAGCGCCGTCACGTCATACACCTGGTACCGCACCCGCCGGTGATAGTCTGTCCACCCCGGCGCCAGCCGCACCCGACCGACGCGCGTGCCATTGATGTGGGCTTCATACACCCCCAGCGCCGTCGCATACAGGCGCGCACGCACCGGGGCCGCCTCCAGCGTCAGTGATGCGCGCAGGAGCGCGGGCGGCGTCAGCACGCGGGCGGCCGGCGGGACCCCCGCCGGCAGGTCGGCCGCCGCGGCCCACGGCGGCGCCGCGATCCACTGGGCGCTCCAGTCATCCGAAGCGAGCAGCCCCATTTCCCACCGCGCCGGCGTGGACTCGGGCGACCACTGGCCTCGCTCATCGCACACGGCCACGGTCCAGACGAACGCCTGCCGGGAGGCGAGGGCCGGCCCCTCGTAGCGCACCACCGGCTCGCGCCCCCCGACCACGCCGGAATCCCACCAGGGGCGCCCGGGATCCGCATCGGCCAGCCACACCCGCACTCGGTACGCGGTCTGCCTCTGCCCTCGACCATCCCCGCGCAGCCGCCAGCCCAGCCGGGGCCGCGGCGCATCCAACCCCAGAGGATCCCGTCGGTACTCCGTGGCCAAGTCATAGGGGACGAGCATGCCGACGCCTCCATGCCCGGCACGCGCCAGGCGCTTCGCAATTGCCGCTGATTATCCGCCCGAACGCGGCCGCTGGCAAGGCGCCGAGCGCCCCCTCCCGCGCTTTCGGCGCGCGGCGATTTGGGGTACGGTCTCTCTCGTGGCATGATCACGGAAGAGACTTGGGCCGGGGAGCCGGCCCGCGAGGGAGGGTGCATGGCCAATCCACGCGTGGCCGTCATCATGGGCAGCCGATCCGACGGCGAAGCCATGATGCCCGCGGCCGACATGCTGAGTCAGTTCCAGGTGCCGCACGAGGTGCGGGTGGTGTCCGCCCACCGCACGCCCGACCTGATGTTTCGCTTTGCCGAGGAGGCGCGGGGCCGGGGTCTGGCGGTGATTATCGCCGGCGCGGGTGGGGCGGCGCATCTGCCAGGCATGGTGGCCGCAAAAACCACCCTGCCGGTGATTGGTGTGCCCGTGCAGAGTCGGGCGCTGTCCGGCTGGGACTCGCTGCTGTCCATCGTGCAGATGCCACGAGGCGTCCCGGTGGCCACCGTGGCCATAGGCGGCGCCGCCAACGCGGCCTTGCTCGCGGTCGAGATCTTGGCCATCGGGGACCCCCGGCTGGCAGACGCTCTCGACGCCTTTCGGGCTCAGGAGGCGGCCGGGGCGGTGGCGGACCAATGAGCCTCGGCGATCCGCTGCCGCTCGGCAGCACCATTGGAATTCTGGGCGGAGGCCAGTTGGGGCAGATGACGGCCATAGCGGCGAGGCGGCTCGGCTATCGGACTGCCGTGCTGGACCCCGACCCCACGTCCCCCGGCGCGCAGGTGGCTGACGAGCTCATCCAGGGAAGCTTGAGCGATGGCGCAGCCATCGAGACGCTGGCCCAGCACGCCCAGGTGGTCACCTATGAATTCGAAAACGTGAGTGCCGACGCGGTGGCCGCCCTAGAGCGCCGGGTGCCCGTGCATCCCTCGAGTCAGCTGCTGCGCACGTCCCAGCACCGGATCCGAGAGAAGACCGCGATACAGCGCCTGGGTGGGGACGTGCCGCCGTTTTGCGCCGTGTCATCGGCAGCCGACCTGGAGGCGGCCCTTGGCGTGCTGCACCTGCCGCTGGTGCTGAAAACCGCCACCGGTGGATACGACGGCAAGGGCCAGGCGGTCGCCGCCACCCGCGCCGAAGCTCGCGCGGCCTGCGCAGAGCTGCTGGCGGTCTCCGACACCCTGATTGCCGAGGAGCAGGTGGACCTGGCTCTGGAGCTGTCGGTCATTTGCGCACGCGACCAGCAGGGCCGCATCGCCACCTATCCCGCTGCGGAAAATCGCCATGTGGGGGGCATCTTGGATGTCACGTCGGCGCCCGCGCGGGTGAGCCCCGCGGTGGCCCAGCAGGCGGACGCTGTGGCCCGCCAACTGGCCGTGGGCCTCGACTTGGTAGGCGTGCTGGCTGTGGAGATGTTCGTCGATCAGCAGGGGCGCGTCCTGGTCAATGAGATGGCTCCGCGGCCGCACAACTCAGGCCACCACACGCTGGAAGCGTGCGCCACCTCCCAATTTGAGCAGCTGGTGCGCATTGTGACCGGCCTCCCGCTGGGTGACACCACCATGGCGCGCCCAGCCGCCATGGCGAATTTGCTAGGCGACTGGTGGAGCCCCGACGGCCAACTTCCCGTCGCCCGCATGCTGGCCGTCCCGGGCGTCGTTCTGCACCTGTACGGCAAGGCATCGGCGCGGCCCGGCCGCAAGATGGGACACCTGACGGCCGTCGCCAGCACCACCGAGGAGGCCGTCGCGCGCGTGCTGGCCGCCCGCGGCGAGCGGCCGACCGCCCCCTGACCCGATAGCCCGCGGCAGCGGCGGCCTCATCAGCACGCCGCCCGCCTGCGCGACCGTCCGAATGTTCGCCGTCCGTTCCGGAGTGCGGCGGGGCCACCTCCGTGGCCCAGCGCCCAGGCCTCGGCGGCCCCAAAGGCAAGAGGCCATTGACCGCTGAGGGCAAGGCCGGATGCGCGGCAGAGCCTTCGTCATGCGGCCAGTGACGCTGGCCGCGCTCATCTGCGTGATCGTGCTGGGCTTCCGGTTACAGCGCACCGTGGCCGTGTCGCGGCGGTCCGCACCTTCGGGCCCCCCGGCTGCCGGCGTGGACCCGCCTGGCCACGGCGATCCCTGTCTGCAAGCAGCACTTAGCGGATCGCGGCCTTCTCGAAGGGGCGTACCTCCGTCCCCCGCTATTCGGGACAGCTTCTGGACCCCGGCCGATCTCCGTCGTCCCGACGGTGACCAGCGCCCAAGTGGCCCGGACGCGGCGCCGTACTGTGCGAGGGCCGGCCATAGGACCCTCACCGTGGACTCGTGTGTCATACGGCAGGGCCGGGAAGGAGTCCATCGACCCCGTGATCCTGCAGTTCGCCACTCCTAGCCCGGATAGACTTAGTCTGATAAACCTGGTTCAGGAGGTGTCACCTTGCGCGTGGTTACGGTCCGCGAGGCGAAGACCCACTTGTCCCGGCTGCTGGAAGACGTACGAGCGGGCGAGCAAATCATCGTGGCCAAGGGCCGCGTGCCCTACGCGCTGCTGGTCCCGCTCCCCAGCCCGAAGCCGCGCCAGCTGGGGTTCCTGCCGCTCCACGTGCCGCCCGAGTTCTTTCGACCGCTGCCGGCGGAGGAGTTGGACGCGTGGGACCGATAGGATACCTGCTGGATACCCACACCCTCCTCTGGGCCATTGGGTCACCGGACCTTCTGTCGTCCCGCACCCGCCAGTTCATCAAGGCCCCGGAGACTCGGCTCTGGGTCTCTTCCGCGTCCGTGTGGGAGATAGCGGCCAAGCATCGCTTGGGCCCTCTGCCAGAGGCGGGCCCTCTTTTGGCCGACGTCCGCTACTATGTCCACAGGCTAGGCGCCGAATCCCTCGCCATCTCCATGGAGCACGCGCGCTTGGCGGGCTCGCTTCCGCAAGCCCATCGCGACCCCTTTGACCGGATATTGGCAGCCCAGTCCATTCTCGAGCGCCTGCCTCTCATGACGTCCGACCGCGCCCTCGACGCCTTCCCGCTCTACATTGTGCGCTGAACGCCTGCCACGGCGTATCAGTCCTTGGCCGTCGGACCGGTCCACGCCAGCATGCCGCCCGTGAGATTCCTGACCGAAAACCCAGCGCGCGCCAGTTGCCGCGCCGCCATAAGCGCCCGGTGCCCGGAGCGGCAGACGGTGACAATCTCCCGATCCCGCGGCAACTCCGCCAGGTGCCGTCCCAGTTGGCCCAGGGGGACGAGGCGGGCCCCCGGCACATGTCCGTGGGCAAACTCCCCCGGGGTCCGCACATCCAGCACGAGGGGCTTCGGGTCCTGCTTGAGCAGAGTGACCAAGTCGCTGGCCGACACGGTCGACACCTTGGAGCCCCACAAACCTCCCAGCATCGGCTTGCCTCCCTGTCCTCGCTGCAGGGGCGGCCTTGTCGACGGCCCGTCCCGGCAGGCGTATTATATACCCTAAGGGGTATGTCATCCGCTCAGGCGGCACGGCAAAGTCTCCGGTGACGCAACATAGGACGACGGGCGGCCGCCCCCACCTCAGGGCGGGAGCCGCCTGCAGAGTACACACAGGGAGGGATCTCATGAGTCACGATGGACTTTCTCGGGCGGACGCCGAGCGCGGCCTCATCGCCGCTGCCGAGGCGCTGCTGAAGGCTGGGATGATGTTTCGGGGGCAGCACGCGAATCTCTCGGCACGGGTGGGACGCGACCGCGTCCTGATGACCAGCGGGGGGTCCGTGGCCCACTTGACTGCGGCCAACTTTGCCTTGCTGGACTTGTCCGGCCGCGTTCTCGAGGGAGACATGGACGCCACCAACGAAGAGGTGATTCAGATGCACACGGGCATCTACCGCCTCCGCGACACGGTGGGCGCCGTGATCCACACGCACGCACCCCACATCACGGCGTTCGGGGTGGCCCACCGCCCGATTCCCTTGGCCTACGAGCCGCTGCTGCGCTTTGGCGTGACGGAGCCGGTGCCGGTAGTGCCCTGGGCCCCTCGCGGATCGGAGGCATCGGTGGCGGGCATTCGCCACGTCGTGGAGACCCACCCGACGCTGCCGGCGCTCATCATGGCCAACCACGGGGTGCTGGTGTTTCACGACACGCCGGCCAGTGCGCAGCGCCTGCTCACGACGCTGGACGAGGCGGCGGAGCTGGTGATGATGGCGGAAGGGTTGGGCGGAGCCAAGACCCTCGACCAAGACGCCGTGGCGGCCGTTCAAGGCCGGCTGGCACACGCCACCCGCTGACCGGCACGGCGCCGGGCAAAGCGGCCGCCGGCCAAGAGCCGGCGGCCGCTTTGCGTCTGCCCCACTCCTCTCGCGGGCGGACGGTGCACCCTCTTACGCCGAGCCCGCTAGGCGATAGCAAACAGCGGCGGGCCCCAGGCTGCGGCATCCACCTCCACGCCCAGCCCCGGCGCGTCCCCCAGCCATCCGCGGCCGCCACGCACGGCCGGGCCGCCTGTGGCCGCGGCCAGCGCACGGGGATCAATGTGTGTGGACGCCATGTGGGTCGCCGCTAAGAGCTGCCCTGGCTCGCAGGTGACGGCCAGATGCGCGATGCCCGCCATGGCCACCATGCCCCCCATGGGGTCATCCACCATGACCCTGACGCCAGCGGCGTGCGCCAAGTCACGGAGGCGTGCCGCCTTCGTCAGGCCGCCCACGCGGGCCGGCTTAATATTGAGCGCCTCCGCCGCGCCCAGGCGCAGGCAGGCCAAAAGGTCGCCGGCGGTCACCACCGCCTCATCCACGACAATCGGCTGACGCACGCGGCCCCGCAGGTGGGCCAGTTCGGACAGGGTCGCGCACGGCTGCTCCACATAGGTGTCGACATCCTCGACCGCCCGCGCAAACCGGATGGCGTCGGGCAGGGACCACCCTCCGTTGGCGTCACTCGTGAGAAAGTCGCTCTGGCCGCCCAGCGCCTCGGCCACTCGGTGCACGCGCTGGGCATCCGCGACGGCATCGTTGCCCAGCTTCAGCTGCCAGTGGCGATAGCCCTCCCGTGCCGCCAGCTCTTGCACCTCCCGCGCCATCGCCTCGGGCGTGCTGAGCGTGACAGGGTGGAACACGGGGTAGCTCTCTTGCTGCCGCCCCCCCAGCAGGGTGTACACGGGCAGCCCCAGGAGCCGGCCGCGCAGGTCCCACCCCGCCGCGTCCAGCGCGGCCTTGGCGGGGTAGTGACCCTTCACCTGGCGGTCCATCACGGCATTCAGCACACCCGCTTCGCGCACGTCCCGCCCCACCAGCGCCCGGGCCAGCTCGTGGATAGCGGATTGGGTACTGCCTGCGAACCCGTCGAGGTACGAGCTGCCGAGCGTGCACGCCTCTCCGTAGCCCCGCGTCCCATCCGCACTCTCCATCTCGACAACCGTGGTATCGACGTGGGACATCACCCGGTCGTGCGACATGGCGTATTCCGACACGGACAGCGGCAGCCGAATGGCAAAGGCGCGAATCTGCCTGATGGCCGTCGGCCCGCGCGCAGCGGGCGAAGACTGACTGGTCACGGTCATTCCTCCTTGCACCGTCTCAGGAGCTGATGCCTGTCCCCCCTGGGTCTGAAGTCACGTCCTGCTGCCCCCCGGACTCATAGCCCAGCTGTCCCAGGCGGCTCATCAGGGCGGGCTGGCGCCGACGCATCCGCGCATAGAGCACGAGGCCCGCAGCAATCCACACCGCCAGGATATACGGCGGCAGGTTGTCCGGAAAGCTGGGCACGGGAAGGATGCTGTAGTAGATGGGGAACAGAAACAGGATCGTGGCAAACCACGGCATGGCCCCATGCCAGACCCAGCGAAACTCGCCGAGGCGGTGAAACAACTTCGGCAGCGAGTAGTTGGCAAAGATGTGCACCAGCAGGTTGCCCAGCGTGATGAAGGCGCCCAGGAGCAAGAATCCGCCGTAGGCGCCAATCCAGAATCCCAGGCCGAGCACGAGAATCAGGGTGACGGTGGTTTCCAGCAGAATCGCTCGATGCGGCGTCTGAAACCGGGGATGGGTCGCGGCCAGCCGCGGGGGAATGACGAACTTGTCTCGAGCCAGCGAGAACAATACGCGCGCCTGGGCATTGTGCTGCGCCAATCCCGATCCCAGCACCGAGTTGAGCAGCAGCACCGCCACGATCCAAAACCACACCGTCCCCAGCTTGTCGGTGACCAGCGTCATCACCGGCAGCGGCAGGGCGGCAAACCCGGCCATGCGGTGAATGCCCCACCCGACCGTCACCGCGTAGCCCATGAACAGGTAAAACACCGCCATGCCCACAATGGCGATGAGGACCCCGCGGCTGATGTTGCGGTGAGGATCCCGCACCTCCTCGCCCAGCGGCGCCGACCCGCCGTATCCGACGAAGATGAAGTAGCCCCACAGCGCGCCCAAGCCCAGGCCGCTCCACCCGGTGGGCGATGATGCGGGGCTGAAGGCAGCCGTCGTGTTGTGCGGGCCCACCCCGGCGATGAGGATGACCCCCAGGGCCAGGAAGATGATAATCTCCGCGATGCTGGCAACCATGGAGTATTCGATCGAGAGGCGAATTCCCCGGTAGGAGAGAAGCCACACCACGCCGATCGCCACCAGCGAGAAGGGAAGCCAGGTCCACGCCGCGTGGTCGTGAAAGCCCGTGGCCAGCACCTGTTGGCCGACGAAGCCAAAGAACAGCAGGGTGCCGGCCGGATTGAAGCCCTGAAACAAAATGTACAGCCAGCCCGTGAGCGCACCCAACCCGGGCCCGCTGGCGCGAGTCACATAGGTATAGTAGCCTCCCGCACTGGAAATCTTGCGCTGGAACTGAAAGAGCGTGTTGGCCCCCACCAGTGCCGCAATGCTGGCGATGAAGAGCGACAGCGTGAGCGCGCCGCGCGCGTAGGCGGCGGCCGCCGTCATGCCCCCCACCACGGAGAAGCTGGGCGCTAGGAACGAGACCGACTGAAAGATGGTCGGAATGAGCCCGAGGCGACCCGCGGCCAAGCGGCCGGGCTTCGCGTCTGCCATGATGATCCCCTACCTTCCCTGTAGTGATTCACGTGGCCCATATCATCATACGTCTGACCATTACCGCTCTGGTAGACCAAATATTTTGTCAGTGGATGGGAGCGCCGCAACGCCCCCGGATCTTTGGGCGTTTGGCCGTCATGAGTGCGCTTCTCCCGCGGCCCGCCCTGCCGGATGCCGTAGTTCACCGTTCGGGCAGGCCATCCAGAGTCCGGATAGACCGGACAGAAGAGACAGGAGTCGTGAATGAGGCAGCCGCTACGTCCTCCAGCGGATCATGCAGGCTGTCCCCACCGTTATGGGTCCCACGGCTGTCAGTTTTCTGCTGGCGCTCCGGGCGGTCCAGCGCACGCCATGCTGAGCACTCATGCCTCACAGGCCCGCGTGCGGG
Source organism: Bacillota bacterium (assembly GCA_021820465.1). Taxonomy (GTDB): domain Bacteria; phylum Bacillota; class Sulfobacillia; order Sulfobacillales; family JAIMBI01; genus JAJZWV01. The sequence goes on along the minus strand of JAKADP010000078.1, from coordinate 615 downwards.
CGGTGGATCGGGCGCTTGGCCTGAACCTGCCGCTCTGGGGACCAGTCCGGCATCTGGGCTGGGCAGCTCCTGCACCTGAATTTCGGCACCTCGTCCTTCTATTGGCAGCCGGTCGTCGTGTTGATGGAGCAGGCCCTCCCGGTGACCCTGGCCATCGTGGGCATCAGCTACGTCTTGGCCCACGGCATGGCCGTGGTGCTGGGTAGCATCCAGGCGTACTTCAAGAACACCTGGTTCGATCACGGCACCCAGGGGCCTCAACGACTTCCCGTACGCGATGCCAAGGTTCTGGCTCGCGATCCTGCTGCTGGTGTGGCTCGCGGTCGACATCCCCCTGTTTCCCACTGGCACTCTAGCAACCCCAACACGCTGTGCAGCCCTCTATGGCAGAGTAGGTGTGGGCAGAACTCTTTCCTACAATTGCGCTTGGAGATGATGCCCGTGGCGATTCGAGCTCAAGAGACCGAGATTGACGTGCGAGCCTACCGGCGCCGGTTTGCGGCGGCCTACAAGCTCCGCATTCTGGCCGAAGCGGATGCCTGCACCGAGCCGGGGGCCATGGGCGCCTTGTTACGCCGCGAAGGCTTGTATTCGTCCCACCTGGCGACCTAACGG
>JAKADP010000077.1 GCA_021820465.1 Bacillota bacterium | reverse complement strand
CCACGGACGGGCGGAGCGCCATGAGGCTCCACCACCAAATGGGGCGCTCCTCCCATAGGCGCCACACCTTCGGGGTGCCACCCATGCGGCGCCCCTCCCCGGCAGCAGGCACCACCAGCGTGAGCGCGCGGCGTGCGTCCGTCGCTGTCATCGTCTCTTCATTCACCCATCATCCGCCCATCATCCGCCCATCATCCGCCTATCATCCGGTGCCATGACAGGAGCATACCCCAAAGCAGACGGAGAGGAGGCGGCTCAGGCCGCCTCCTTTGGATGCCGGGCACCGGGGCGCTTACGGCGCCTCGTTGGCCGCCACTGACAGTGCCGCCGCCTTGAGCTTGGCAAAAATCATTCGGCCGGCCGCGGTTTGAAGCACCGAGGTGACCAGCACGCTCACGGTTTGGCCCACGTACTTCTTGCCGCCATCCACGACGATCATGGTGCCGTCGTCCAGGTACCCCACCCCTTGGCCGGCCTCCTTGCCCTCCTTGATCACCTGCACCACCATGTCTTCTCCCGGCAGCACCACCGGCTTCACCGCGTTGGCCAAGTCGTTGATGTTCAGCACGGGCAACCCCTGCAGCTCCGCCACTTTATTGAGATTGAAGTCATTGGTCACCACTTTGCCGTCCAGCAACTTGGTGACCTTTAGGAGCCGCGTGTCCACCTCCTGATGGGGGTCGACGTCTTTCTCGTACACCTGGACCGGCATGTGGAGCTCCTTTTGGATGCGGTTCAGCACGTCCAGACCCCGCCGGCCGCGGTTGCGCTTCAGCACATCAGGGGAGTCCGCGATGTGGCGCAGCTCTTCCAGCACAAAGGCGGGAATCACCAGCGGGCCCTCCAGGAAGCCGGTCTCGCAGATATCCGCAATGCGGCCGTCAATGATCACGGAGGTATCCAAGACTTTCGGGCGCGCACCCTCGGGCCGCCCCGCCGCCTTTTGCAGCTTGGGCAGCCACGCACTGGGCCGCAGCAGTTCTTCCTTCTTGCGTGCCGCCACCCGGATGCCCACATACGCCATCACCACCGTGATGGCCACCCGCAGCAGATTGCCCAGAATGCCGAATGCCGCCAGCGGCTGTCCCACCAAAAATGCCACCAGCAGCCCGACGATGAGGCCAATCGCCCCGGCCATCAAGTCGGCCGGCGGCGTCCGCTGCAGCCGCTGTTCAAAGCGGGCCACCACCTTGCCCGTTTCGCGCGCCACCCACGGCGACAGGAAGTAGCCAATCACCCCCGCGCCCACGGTGGCGATGACCAAATACGCCCCCGCCTTGTCACTCCCCAGCTGGGACAAGAAGCCCCACTGCGCCCATGCCGCCTGGTTGCCCAAAACAAGTCCGAGGCCAATCAGCGCCACGATGACCGTGACCGCCTGCCGAAAGGTCCTGTCCACCGAGTCACCTCCCGTTACTGGTCATTCCCCGGCGGCGGCGGAAAAATACCCACTATTTACTATTGCCACCGATCTCGGTGCCTTCGCCGGGCGACCTCATCATAACACGGGGTTCTGACTGCACTGTGAGGAGACAACACAGGGCCGGGCGGCCTTCCCACCCTATCTGCTGGGGTGGGCACCGGGTCCAAAATTGCCCGCCGCCACGGCCGTGTTGAGCGCGGCCGCGCTGTGGACGGCTAGGTGTGCGGTGACGTGAGGCAGGGCGGCGCGAATGCCGGCCGCACGCGGCTCGTAACCAGGGGACGCAGCCGCCGGATTAATCCACCACACAGCGAAAACCTGGGCCTTCAGGGCACGCATCGTCCGATCAATGAGCGGCGCGCCCCCGGCATCAAACCCATCGGAGGCAATTAGCAGCGTCGTTTGGTGCGACAGCACGTCGCGGTACCGATGCAACAGGGTGTCCAGCGCCGGCCCGATCCGCGTGCCCCCCGGCAGGTCGTCCCACGGCCCGCCGAGAGGCCGCCCCGGCCGCGCTGCGCGCAGCGCAGGGGTCATCCGCACCAGATCCGTGGAGAAGGCGAACACCTCGAGGCGCGTCTGCGTGCGCAGCAGGGTCCAGGCCCAGCTCACGAGGAACGAGCCATGCTCCCGCATCGAACCCGACAAATCCAGCACCATCACCACCATGGGACGCCCGGGCGCACGCGCGCGCTCCAAGAGGACCAGTGGGTCGCCTCCCCGAGCGATGCCCGCGTGGACCGTTCGCCGGAGGTCCAAGCGCCCAGCGCCCGGAGCACCCCGACGAACGCGCGGGCGCCGGGGAAGGACCTCCGCCATCCGGCGCACCACGCTTCGCAGCGCCTGCAGCTGGGCCCCCTCCCACACCGCGATGTCAAACCGCTCACCCCACCGCGGGCTGTAGGCGAGCCGGGCCCGCGCCAGATCTCGGCCGCGGGTTCGGGGTTCGGGGCGGGCCAACTGACCGCGCCCAAACCCGGACGCCACGGCGTCATCCCGCTCGGCGACTCGCCGCATGGGCGGGCCTGCTGAACGCTGCAGAAAAAATTCGTCGAACAGCGCATCGAAGCGCTGCCACTGCTGCGCCGATCGCGCGTAGACCAGCTTCAGCAAGAGCCGGACGAGAGCGCGATCCGCCAAATCCGCCGTCGCCAGCACGGTGGCCGCCGCCACGGAGTCGGACGGCACCACGGTAAATCCGTGTGCGCTGAGATGCGCAGCGAACGCGGCCAGCGACGTGGCCGGGCGGCTCAAGGGCCCGGCCACCCGCGCCGACGCACCACGTCCAAGTCTTCGGCGGTTTTCACGACGGCGGGCAGGGTGGCGCTCACCGCTTCAGGGGTGAGCGCCCCCCACCCCAGCACCGTGAGGGCGCGGGCCCAGTCCAGCGCCTCCGCCAGCCCGGGCGGCTTCATCAGGGCTAGGGGGCGAAGCTGGGCGAGGGCGGCCGCCACCGCGCGCGCCAGCTCGCCCTCCACCTCGGGCGCCGCCAGGCGAATGATGTTCGCCTCACGATCCGGGTCGGGATAGTCCAGCCACAGGTACAGGCACCGGCGGCGCAGCGCGTCCGACAAGTCGCGGGTCCGGTTCGACGTCAGCATGACGCGGGGAGGGGCGGCCGCCGACACCGTGCCAATCTCCGGAATCGTGACCTGGAATTCGCCGAGAAACTCCAGCAGCAAGGCTTCGAACGCCTCGTCGGCCCGGTCAACCTCGTCGATCAGGAGCACCGGCGCCGGCGAAGCCCGGAGAGCGCGGAGCAGGGGGCGCTCCATGAGAAACGCTGGGCCATAGAGACTCGCCAGCGCGCCTTCCTGACCCTCGGCAGCCAGGCGCGCCGCCAGCAGCTGACGGGGATAATCCCAGTCATACAGCGCCTGGCTGGCATCCAAGCCTTCGTAGCACTGCAGGCGCACCAGCGGCACTTGGCGCCACGCGGCCACCGCTCGGCCCAGAGCGGTCTTGCCCACCCCCGCCGGCCCCTCAATGAGCAGGGGGCGTCCCAGCCGCTCAGCCAAGTACACCGCGCCGGCCACCTCTCGTGTGGGCAGATAGCCCACCGCCGCCAGCTGCTGGGCCGCGTCATCAATCGCAATGTCAGGCTGCATGCCTCACTCCCTCGGAACCTTCTAGGACGCGGAAGCGTCGGACATGGTTTGCTGGATGTTTTGAAACAGCTGTGCCGTGATTTTAGCGGCCTGCGCATCAATCAGGCGACTGCCCAATGCGGCGAGCGGCCCACTGATGGCCACATCCGCCTGCCACGACAGCTCAGTGCTGGCCGGCGAGACGGGCGTCACCCCGAGCCGGCTTTTGATGTCCAGCCCGTTGCCCAGGCCCCCGCCGCGGACCGCGAGACGGGCCCCCTGCCCATCATCCTCCGGGAAGATTTCCGCGCTCAGGTCAAACGCACCGCGGACGGGCCCCACGCTCACGCGCACCCTAGCGGTAAACGTGGTGGGCGCCGTCACCTTTAGGGCCAGGATGTCTGGCAGGCAAGGGCCCACCGCTTCGGCGGAGGTCACAAACGACTGCACGCGGTCCGCCGGGACGTCCACTGTCACCGCGCCTTGGTACGTGCGCATCACCACTCCCCCTGTTCTCGGCTTGACGGCCCGCCCAAGCCATGGGCGGGCCCGCCCTGGCGATGGATCAGCGCGACTCCATGTACGCCATGGGGTCGCGGGCAAAGGCGTCCCGACAGCTTCGATTGCAAAACACCCATGACCGGCCGTCGTACCCCCACCGGTGCGGACTGGTTTCGATGTCGACGGTCATCCCGCACACCGGGTCCACGGCAAACCCGGTCCCGGCCGCCGCGGGGCCCGCGTCTGCCATCGCCGTGCGGGGCCGCTCTCGCCGTCGCTCCATTAGCTGTGCGACAATCGTGACGGCAATTTCCACCGGCGTGACCGCGCCGAGGTCTAGGCCGGCGGGAGCCACCATCGCATCCAGCACCGCCGGGGAGGCGCCGGCCTCCCGCAGCACCGCCCGCAGGTGCTGAGCCCGCCGCGGGCTCGCCACCACACCGAGGTACGGCGGGGCCAGTGGTGCCAGCGCCAACAGCGCATCTTCATCGTAGGCTCCCTGGCTGGCCACCACCCACAGCGCATCGTGTGGCGTGCCGGCGACCGCCTGATCCAGAAACGCCTCCAGCGGCATCGGCGCCTGCCACACGTGGTGGCGCACGTCATAGCCGGCACCGTGCGCCAACTCCACCACAGCTCGGGCAATCGGCGTGTCACCGACGACGGCCAGGACCGGCGCTGGAATATGGGGCTCCACAAACAGGGTCACCTCCCCGCCACTGGCGCACGTCATCATGCGCACCATCACGCCCGGCTCGACTGCCGGCACCGGGTCGGCCGTAATGCGCACAATGCGCGGCTGCCCGGTCCGCAAAACCTCCCGGGCCACGTCGACGACCGTCTCGCGCGTGCATTGGCCCCCCACGAACCCTTCCAGGCCGCCGTCCGGCGTCACCAACGCCCGCATGCCCGGGCGGGCCGATGATGGCGGGGTCGTATGAACCACGGTTGCCAGCGCATAGGCCGTGCGCGACTCCTCCAGCTGCGCCATGCGACGCCACCGCGCTTCGTTCATCCCGGCTCCCTCCTTCCGCCAGCGCCTACTCGGCCACCCCGTGCTCTCTCAGCACCTCCCACACCTTCCACGGAAACAGCGGAATGTCGATGTTGGTGACGCCCAGCGGGCTCAGGGCATCGATCACGGCATTGGCGAAGGCCGCCGGGGACCCGACATTCGGCGACTCGCCGACCCCTTTCGCCCCGATGGGGTGGTGCGGCGAGGGGGTGACCGTGCGGCCAGTCTCCCAGTGCGGCGTCTCCACCGCGGTCGGCACCAGATAGTCCATGAAGTTGGGCGCCAGGCAGTTGCCGTCTTCGTCAAACGGGATCTCCTGCATGAAGGCAATGGCGAAGCCTTCGGTCAGGCCCCCGTGAATCTGCCCGTCCACCACCATGGGGTTGATCACGGTGCCGCAGTCATCCACGGCGACGAACCGCCGCACCGTCACCGCACCCGTCCCCTTGTCAATATCGACGACGGCCACGTACGCGCCATTGGGAAATGTCAAGTTGGGCGGGTCGTAGTAGTAGGTGGCCTCCAAGCCCGGCTCCATGCCGTGGGGGAGGTTGGTGTAGGCCGCCAGCGCCACCGCGGGCATGGTGACAGACCGATCCGGGGCACCCATGGCCACAAAGTTCTGGCCGTCCCACTCCACCTCGGCCTCGTCAACCTCCAGCAGGTGCGCGGCGATTTTCTTCGCCTTATCGCGCACGCGGCGTGCCGCCAAGGCCGCCGCCCCTCCCGCTAGCGGCGTGCTGCGGCTCGCGTAAGTGCCCAGCCCATACGGTGCGGTATCGGTATCGCCCTCTTCGATCAGCACGTCGTCGGTGGTGAGGCCCAGCTCCTCGGCGATGACCTGGGCGAACGTGGTTTCGTGACCCTGACCCTGATGGCGCGTCCCCAGCCGAGCGATGACCTTGCCCGTCGGATGCACGCGAATCTCGCAGCTGTCGAACATTTTGATGCCGAGGATGTCGAACGTGCTGCTGGGTCCGGCCCCCACGATTTCGGTGAACGTGGACAGGCCGATGCCCATCAGCTCGCCGCGCGCACGGCGCTCAGCCTGCTCACGGCGCAGGGCCGGGTAGTCCACGATGTCCAGCGCCTTTTGGAGCGTGGCGGCGTAGTGGCCGCTGTCGTAGGTCCATCCCAACGGGGACTGGTACGGAAAGCGCTCCGGCGCGATGAAGTTTCGCTGCCGCAGCTCCGCCGGATCCATGTTCAGTCGCAAGGCCAGCGTGTTCATGGCGCGCTCAATTAAGAACGACGCCTCGGTCACCCGGAACGAGCACCGATACGCGACGCCGCCCGGGGCTTTATTCGTATACACGCCGTCCACGGCTGCGTACGCCACCGGAAAGTCGTACGACCCCGTCACGATGCTGAACAGGCCGGCGGGAAACTTCGTCGGATCGGCCGCCGCGTCGAAGGCCCCGTGGTCGGCCACGGTGGACACCCGGAGCGCGGTGACGCGGCCATCGCGGTCAGCCCCCAAGGCCACCTCCATGTGGTAGTCCCGGGCAAAGTTCGTGCTGGTCAGGTTCTCGGTGCGCGCCTCAATCCACTTCACCGGGCGGTTGAGGGAAATGGATGCCACGATGGCCGCCACGTAGCCGGGGAACACCGGGACCTTGTTGCCGAAGCCGCCGCCAATGTCCGGGGAGATCACGTGAATCTTGTGTTCCGGAAGACCCGCCACCATGGCCAGGACCGTCCGGTGGGCATGAGGGGCTTGAGAGGTGACGTACCACGTCAGGTGGCCCCGGGCAGCATTGTAGTCGGCGATGCACCCGCAGGGTTCCAGCGGGGCGGGATGCACCCGGGGCATGCGAATGCGCTCGGTCACGACGGTGGCCGCGTCCCTAAGGGCCCGCTCGGTCCCATCAAGGTCACCCACTTCCCAGTGGAAGATGCGGTTGGACGCTTCCTCGCGGTCCTCGCGCAACACCGGTGCCTGGGGCGACAGGGCCCAGAACGGGTCCACTACGGCCGGCAGGGGATCATACTCCACCTCCACCAGCTGGGCCCCATCCTCCGCCAGCGCCCGGCTGTCCGCCACCACGGCCGCCACTTCCTGATATTGAAACAGCACCTTGCCCGTCGCCAGCACCATCTGCTGGTCGCCGGCCAGGGTGGGCATCCAAGCGAGGTTCATCTTGGCCAAGTCTTCTCCCGTGAGCACCAGGCGCACCCCCGGCAGAGCTTGGGCGCGGCTGGTGTCGATGCGGGTGATGCGCGCGTGGGCATAGGGGCTCCGCACCAGCGCCAGATACAGCATGTCGGGCAACTTGATGTCATCGAGGTAGCGCCCCTGCCCCCGCACAAAGCGTGCATCTTCCTTGCGCTTGATGGGTTTGCCCAGTGGGCGGGATTCCGTAATCTCCAGAGCCATCAGGCTTGCACCTCCTCCATGGCGTCCTGCGCGCTCAGCCGCGCGGCCGCCTGCTGCACGGCCGCGACAATGTTTTGGTAGCCGGTGCACCGGCACAGATTGCCGGAGATGGCTTGGCGAATCTCCGTCTCCGTGGGGTGCGGGCGCCGCTGGAGCAGGGCATAGGTTGTCATCAGCATGCCCGGCGTGCAAAAGCCGCACTGGAGGCCGTGGTTGTCCCAGAATCCCTGCTGAAGCGGATGGAGCTGTGCGTCTTGCTCCAATCCCTCTACTGTGGTAATCGCTCCCCCATCCACCTGCCCCGCCAGCACGGTGCACGATTTCACGGGCAAGCCGTCCCAAATGACGGTGCACGCCCCGCAGCTGGTCGTATCGCACCCGACGTGCGTGCCCGTCAAGTTGAATTCGTCCCGCAGCAGATAAGCCAGCAGCGTGCGCGCCTCGACGTCCGCGCTGCGCAGCCGTCCGTTGACGGTCACCTCAATGTGCATCACTGTCCCCTTTCTTCGGTCCCTAAGCCCCCAGCGCCTGACCGTCTGCCAGGCGGTGCTGGACCGCCGTGAGCCCCCGCTCCACGAATACGCGCACGACGTCCCGCTTGTACGCTGCACTGCCTCGCCGGTCCGACGCCGGATCCGCCGCCGCCGCCGCCAGCGCGGCGGCCTCGCGAATGACCTCTGGTCCCAGTGGGCGGCCCATCAGCACCGCTTCCGCCTCTCGCGCCCTCAGGGCCGTGGGACCGACGGCCGCCAGCCCGATGCCGACGCGGCTCACGGCTCCGCCCGACCCCACCTCCACCTGCAGCGAGACCCCCACGACGGCAAAGTCGCCCACCTTGCGCTCCAGCTTCAGCGACTTCGCGGCTGCCCGACCCGCTGGCCGAGGCACGGTGACCCCTGTGATGATCTCGTCGAGCTCCAGGCTGGTGGTCAGTGTATCCACCAGAAGATCCTCCACCGGGATCAGGCGGTCGCCCTGCGGCCCGCGGGCCGTCACCGACGCCCCGAGGGCCATCAGACACGCTGCCCAATCGGCCGCGGGATCGGCGTGCGCCAGGGAGCCGGCCACCGTCCCCCGATTGCGCACCAGCGGGTCCGCGATGAGGGCAGCGGTTTCTCGCAGCAGAGGATAGTCCGCATCAAGGTCGCGGTCCCACTCGATGGCGCTGTGGCGCGTGAGGGCGCCTAGGATTAGAGCGTCGTCCGATTCACGCCGCCCATCCAGTTCCGGCACCCGATTGATGTCGATCACCCAGGCCGGGGCCGCGAGCCGAAGCTTCATCATCGGCAGGAGGCTCTGCCCTCCCGCCAGGACCTTGGCGTCGTCGCCGTACCGGCTCAGGAGGTCCACCGCCTCGTCCAGCGAGGTTGGAGCAGCATAGTCAAAGGCATTGGGAAACATGGCCTCCCCCTTTCCATCGGCGGCCCCAAGGGCGCCGACCCGATGCCCGCTGTCGGCGAGCCTCTTCCATCAGTGTCCAAGTTGGCAGTATAGTGAGCCAGATCCATTCGGAGGGCTTTGAAGGATCCAAAAGGATCGCCCCACGGGAAAGAGAGGGGAAGCTTAGCGAGATGGCCCACGGCGAGGCGGCGCCGACCGCGACACTTCGACGCAAGGTGCAGGAGCTCAACGCGCTCATCGAGGTCAATGCCCGCATCACGTCGCATCTGGGGCTGGAGCCGCTCCTCCAGATCGTCGTCGACGCAGCTCGCGACCTGATTGGAGCCGACATGGGGGGCCTCTTGGTTCTAGACCCCGACCAGGCCGACCGCTATGAATTTTTCAAGGTCTCGGGTTGGCCCGGTCCAGCGGGGTTCCCGGAGGGACGCGGCATCTTTGCGCTGCCGCACAAGACAGGGAGGCCCCTGCGAGTCCAGACCATTCGCCAGCACCCCGCGTCCGTGGGGACTCCGTCCGGGCACCCGCCCGTTGAGGCGTTCTTGGCCGTGCCGCTCGCCATGCGCGACCGGATGCTGGGTTCGCTGTTCCTGGCACATCGCCCCGGCGGGCCGGTATTCACTCAGGAAGACGAGGATCTGCTGATGGCGTTTTCCGTGCAGGCGGCGATCGCCATCGAAAATGCCCGGCTGTACACCAAGGCCGAGGAACTGGCGGTCCTGCAGGAGCGCGCCCGCATCAGCCAGCGCCTGCACGACTCGGTGTCCCAAATTTTCTTCGCGGTCGGCATTGAGGTGGACCGCGCCCTGCGGCCGCCGACCCGCGACCCCCAGGCCCTCGCGGAGTCACTGCGCCGCATCCGAGACCTGGTGGCCCAGGGAGCCGGCCAGGTCCGCGCCACCATTTTTTCCCTCTCCGACGATGCCACCCTGTCCCGCCCGGCGTCCGACGCGCTGGCCGACTGGGTTCAGCGATTCGAAGAGGAAAGTGGCATCAAGACCAGCTTCGCCACGCGCGGATCGCTGGACCTAATGCCGAAGCGGCTCGCCACCTGCGTCCATAAAATTGTCACCGAAGCCCTCAACAACGTGCGGCGCCACAGCGGCAGTCCGGTCGCGTTTGTGTCGGTGTCATTTGACGGAGAACTATTGTCTGTCACCGTCCAAGATGCCGGCTGCGGGATCAGCGACACCGCCCTGGCGGAGGTAGCCAGTCCCACGTCGCACTATGGCCTTCACTCCATCGCCACCCTGGTTCAGGAGGTGCGCGGCACGCTGGCCATCTTCCGCAATGACGAGGGGGGAACGACCCTGCGGGCGCAAATCGCACGGGTGCCAAGCTCATGAGCGCCGCCACGCGCATTCTCCTGGTGGATGACCACGAGGTGGTGCGTCGGGGCATCCGCGCCATCTTGACTGATGCCCCCGAATTTGAGGTGGTGGGCGAGGCCCGCAATGGCCGGGAGGGTCTGGAGTTGGTGCGGTCACTCCGTCCGCACCTGGCGCTGATCGACATCCGCATGGGGGGCGACGATGGGCCGGCGCTGTGCCAAGCGATTCAGGAGGAGCGCCTGCCCACGGCTATGGTTATCCTCACCAGCTTCCTCAGTGAAGACCTCATTCAAACGTGCATTCGCCTGGGCGTCCGCGGATACATCTTGAAAGAGGTGGAGGGATTCGACCTTCTGCAGAGCCTGCGGAAAATCATTCACGGCGAATCGGTGCTGGACCCGCGCGCCACCGAGTTGCTGATGCAGTGGGTGCAAAACGGGCCGGCCGGGCCGCCACTGGAGCTGAGCGCTCATGAGGTAGCCATCCTTCGGCTGGTCGCCGAAGGGTGGACCAATCGGGAAATCGGGCGGCACCTGTATCTGTCGGAGCACACCGTGAAAGCCCGGGTCAACGACATTACCCATCGACTCAATGCCAAAAATCGGGTGGAGGCCGTCATGATGGCCCACCGCCAGGGCTTGCTGTGAGTCCCGATCCGTGGTGGGCTCAGGTGGGCCAAATTGACACCTGAAAACGCCCGCCGCATAATGAGGGCACTTCGACCCGGGGAGGGATGGGCATGCGCAGCGAGACCCAAAAAGGCGTGCGGCACCTTCGCGACGCGTCGATCTTGGATCGCTTCCAGGACGCCGTGGATGAAGTGCTAATTCGGCACCGCAGCATCTTGGATGTGTTGAGCAAGATTCAGGAGGCCGACTCGCGCGTGGCGCGTGCCACCGCGAAGGCCGTCACCGCGTGTGGCTGCATCGCCGTGCAGGCCGACCGCCAGCGCATCCCCGCCGATGCGGACGCCCTCTCCGTTCACCAGTACGTCCGCTCCCACATCGAGGGGGACCTGTGCAGCCGCTGCCGCGAGGCGCTGGAGCGGGAGCTGGGCCAAGCCCTGTTTTATCAGACAGCGCTGGCCACCCTCCTGCAGCTGGACCTGCGCACGCTGCTAACGGATGAGTTGCAGCGCCTCAACACGCTGGGGATTTATAACCTCACCTAATTGGGCCCTGAGTGCACTCTTATCCTTATCAAGGAAGCGAGCCCGACCCCGCATCCGCCGACCGGAGGTTGGCGGATGCGGGGCCGGAGTCGTTCTGGGTCAATCCGCCCGAAGTCCCAGGGCGGCAAGCGCCGCGACCACCGTTTTGACCGTCGCGACCTGGTATCCCTCCACCGCATTGGGCGCGAGGCTATGGTGGAACCCCAGCTGGGCTGCCTCCTTCAGGCGCTCGGCAATGC
>JAKADP010000076.1 GCA_021820465.1 Bacillota bacterium | reverse complement strand
CGCCACCGGGTCGTGGGGCCGGCGCAGCGCATAGCCCCGGTAGACGTCCTTGCCCAGGCAGCACACCACCCGAGGCCGCAGCTGCCACACCTTCTGCCGAAGCCGCCACCCGCCCTCCCGCTGCTCCTCGCGGGACAAATCCTGACTCGAGGGGGTCATGCGGTCCACCAGGTTGCACACGCCCAGCCCCCAGACTGGCAGTTCGTGGTCGTCCTGCCAGGTCAGGCGCCGGCCTGTCAGCCCCGATTCGTACAGCAGGGGCCAAAAGTCATTGCCCGGCCCGGCAAAGTGATGTCCGCGCTCCCATGAATAGCGGCCCGGATTGTATCCCACCAGCAGGACGGACAGCCCCGGTGCCAAAATGTCGCGCAGTGGCGCATCCATCGCCCGCCCCCTCTCGCCTCCCATTATGGTCCAGCCGCCGCGCCCGGCCCTGGGTTCTAGCGGTGAGCACCACCCCATAGGGTGTGAGGCCACGTAGGGACAGTAGGGCGCGTTGGGGCGTCTTGGGCGCTCACGATCCGAAAGGCAGGCCATGGACCCGTATCAGGTGCTGGAACTTACCCCACCCGCCACCCGCGCCGAGGTGCGCGCGGCGTACCACCGGCTGGCCCGCCGCTGGCATCCCGACTTTTATGCGGCACCCGGCCAGGAGGCGGCGCGCCTTGGCGCGGAGCGGGCCATGAAGCAGCTCAACGCGGCGTACCGCACGCTCATGACTCAGCCGGATGCGGCCCGCTCCCCGGACCCGCCCTCCCGTTCGGCCCCGCCGCCCCGCCCCCCCGTGTGCCCTCGTCATGCCGCAGACCGCGTGCACCGCTGTCGCCGCTGCGGGGCGCCGGCCTGTGCCGCCTGCGTCAGGGCCGCTACATGCCCGGCCTGCCCCAAGGTGGGCCACCCCGCGCGGCGGCGGCCTGCGGAGTGGGGCTGGCTGGTGGGCATGGCGGGCGGCGCGGTGGCCATGCACCAGCTGCACTGGACGGCTCCCGCCAGCCTGGGGGCGCTGGCCACCTATCTGGCCGTGATGGGCGCGGGGGTACTGCGGCGCGCGTCGGGCTGGGGCCGCTTGCTGTGGCTCTTGATCCCCTACAGCTTGGTCGCGCTGGGGCTGATGCGCCTCGTTCAGCCGCTGCGAGCGCGGTGAGGCGCCGCGGCGTCACCGGGGGTTCCACAGGGCACCGGCCACACCGCCCACCAACGCGCCCCAAAACACCAGCCCCAGGTATCCCGAGGCGCCAGCCAGGAAGCTGGACGGCGCGCTGGCCCAAAGCGCCAAGAGACCCACCATGCCGAGCCCGAGGGCCATGCCCACCAGCACCTCGGACCCGTGGCCCGTGCCGGGTCCGAAGGTGGCCGCCAAGCCCGCGGTGGCCCAGGCGCCCAGCAGAAAAGCCCCGACGCCTCCCCCCAGGCTGGCCAGCAGCAGCAGGCCGAAGAGCCACAGGCCCACGGCCAGCGGACGGCCACGCGCTCCACGCCCCATAAGCGCCCCCCCGAAATCTTATGTGGCCGGGGCTGGGACTGACCTAGGCGCGGGCCGCAAGCCCTCAGGGGGTGGGCCGCAGGGGGGCGCGAGACGAAACCGCCCCGATCCCGATGGAGGAAGCGGCGGCGGCCGGGACGTGCGGCGCCGGGGCTGTGGGCAGGGCCCGCAGGGGTGCAGGACGCGGCGGTGCCGCCTGGTGCACCAGACTTGCCACCACGAGCGCTGTCGAGGCCGCCAAGAGGAGCCGCGGCGGCCACCGCTTGATGGCGCGGCGCCCCGGCTCGCGGCGGGCAGCACGGTGCACCCCCGACACCCCCCCTTGCTGGATGCCGGGTAGGGTGTCCCAGCCGAGCCGCATTATTCCGACGCCCGCGTCGGCTACGCCTGCGGCTCCTGGCCGCCCGTGACGCCGTACAGCACGGTGGGCACGACGGCCAGCATGCCGGTCATGACCCAGAGTCCCGCAAAGGCCAGGATGGGACCCAGCACCGGGACGAACACCAGCTGGGCCACGACCCAGAACGCTGCCAGCAGAAAAAATCCTGCCGAGAGGCCAAAGCCGAGCGTGGGTCCCACATGGTGCCGACACCAGCCCAAGGCGTCTTGAATGGCCGCCCACGCCCCGGTGTGGGCCGACGCCAGCGCCCCCAGCCCGCGGAACGCGACCGTGACGGCCGCCAGGATGACCAGCACCCACACGGCAAGCGCCAGCGGCCCCAGCACCGGCACCCCGCCGAGCAGGCTCGCGCCCATGCCCAGCAGAATCACCACCAGCAGCAGGGCGACGCCCGCCCCCGTGATGGTCAGCCCCCGCCAGAACAGGCGCCGCCCGACGCTGAAGAAATAGATGAAGCTCCTTCGGCCGTGGCCCGCCAGCGATTCGGCCGCGCCCCCATAGAGACCCGCCACGCGAAACGGCGTCACGATGAGGAGAACCGTCGCCAAGAACAGCCCGAGACGCCAGAGCGCCCCCGGTGCCAGGGTGAGGGGCACCGCTTGACCCGACAGCAAGTGCGCCGGGTTCGTGAGGCTTTTGGGGAGGTCGCGGGCCAAGCGCGCCGTGTAGACCGACACCACCACTAGCGAGATGAGCAGATCCCAAAACACCAAGTTGAACACCGGCGGCGTGTGCCACAGCCGGCCCCACGCTGCTCGAATGACCGCGACGCTTAACGTCCTCGTGATCCCCCTTGTCCCCCGCGTGCCGCTATTGTAGCAGGTGGGAGGGAGCCAACCCGGGCGTCAGGGGGTTCCCCCGTGGGGCGGCTCGGCCGCGGGCAGGCGCAGGCGAAACTTCGCCCCCGCCTGGCTGGGCACCAGCGCCACCTCGCCGCCGTGGCGCTCCGCCACGTCGGCCACCAGGGCCAGTCCCAACCCATGCCCGTCCGCCTTCGTCGACACGTAGGGCTGAAACAGCCGGTCAGCCACTTCCTGCGCCACCCCGGCCCCGGTGTCCACGACCCAAATTTCCGCCCAGTGGTCCACCTTCGCGCAGCCCATTTCCAGCCGGCCCCCGCTGGGCATCGCCTCCAGCGCATTTTTCACCAGGTTGGCCAAGGCGGTTTCAAGCTGGGGCGCGTCGCCCAGCACAAACACCGACCGCGCCTCCGCGACGGCGTGCACCCCCCGCGCGATGGCTGCGGTCTCATAGCGGCGGATCACCTGGCTCACGAGGTCCGCCACGTCCACCAGCGCCCGGCTGGTGGGCCGTCCCGCCGTGAGCAGCTCCTCCAGGCGGTCGTCCACCCGCCGCACTTCCTCGAGCAAAAGCGCCGCCACCTCCTCCTCGCCGCGATGGCCCAGCAGCTCCGCATATCCCGCGATGAGCAGCAGGGGACTGCGCACTTCATGCGCCAGGCTCAGCAGCTCCGCGCGCTGGCGCTGCTGGCCCACCAGCATGCTGTAAACATCGCCAGCCAGCCCCAGCAGGGCGGCCAGCAGCGGGTGCATTTTGTCGGGCGGCACCGACAGCCCCAGCACCGCGCCATCCGGCATGGGGAGCACCAGGTGCATGGCGTCAGGGGTCCGCCGGCGCTCGATGCGGCCGGGGCTGACGGGTCCATCCAAAGGCACGGCCTCTCCGAAGCTCCCGGCCTCCACCACCACCGCCAGCGGCTCGCCCTGCGCCACCACCACACGGTGCGGGAGGTCCCCCAGATGGCGGTGCATGGCATCCACCCACTTCCGGGCGGCTTCGTGCTGACCTCGGTGGCCTATCACTGGGTGCGGCCGGGAATTTTGACCCCACGCTCCCGCGCAATGCGGAGCGCCTTTTGGTACCCGGCGTCCACATGGCGGACCACTCCCATGCCAGGGTCCGTGGTCAGCACGTGCTCGAGGCGCCAATCCGCCTCGGAGCTGCCGTCGGCCACCACCACCATGCCGGCGTGGATGGCGTAGCCCATGCCCACCCCGCCGCCATGGTGAACGGACACCCAACTGGCCCCAGCGGCCGTGTTGAGCAGCGCATTCAAGATGGGCCAGTCGGCAATCGCGTCACTGCCATCTTTCATGGCTTCGGTCTCGCGGTAGGGAGACGCGACCGACCCGGCATCCAAGTGGTCGCGGCCAATCACGATGGGGCCCTTGAGCTCGCCCTGCCGCACCAGCGCATTCATGGCCAGCCCAAAGCGTGCCCGCTCCCCGTAGCCCAGCCAGCAGATGCGGGCGGGCAGCCCTTGAAAGGGGATGCGCTCTTGGGCCATCTGAATCCAGCGGGCCAGGCGCGGATCGTCGCCAAACAACTCCAGCGCCAGTTGGTCCGTGCGATAGATGTCTTGGGGATCGCCCGACAGCGCCACCCAGCGAAACGGCCCCCGCCCCTCTTCAAACTGCGGGCGGATGAAGGCGGGGACAAAGCCCGGGTAGTCAAACGCGTGGGTCTCGCCCGCCTCCCGGGCAAACTGCCGCAGATTGTTGCCATAGTCAAACACCACTGCCCCGGCCGCCTGGAAGGCCAGCATGGCGTGCACGTGCTGTGCCATCCCCGCCTTCGCCGCCGCCACATAGGCGGAGGGATCCTGCTCGCGCCACCGGGCCGCCTCGGCAAGCGCCAACCCGGGGGGAATATAGCCGTTTAAGGGGTCATGGGCTGACGTCTGGTCCGTCACCACGTCCGGCCGAAAGCCCTGGGCATACAGGGCCGGCAGCACCTCCGCCGCGTTGCCCAGGAGCCCCACCGACCGGGCCTCGCCCCGAGCACGTGCGGCCTGTACGCGCGCGACGGCGTCGTCCAGGCTGTCGGCCGCCTCGTCCAGATACCCTATCGCCAGCCGCCGCTGAATGCGCTCAGGGTCCACCTCCACCACCAGCGCAACGCCTCCGGCCATGGTGACGGCCAGCGGCTGGGCGCCTCCCATGCCGCCCAGCCCGGCCGTCAGCACCACCCGCCCGGCCAGCGATCCCCCAAAGTGCTGCGCCGCCAGCTCCGCCAGCGTTTCATAGGTGCCCTGCACGATGCCCTGCGTCCCGATGTAAATCCACGAGCCGGCTGTCATCTGCCCAAACATCGTGAGCCCCTTCTGCTCAAGATCCCAAAAGTGCTCCCACGTGGCCCACGCCGGCACCAGCAGCGAGTTGGCCAGCAACACCCGTGGGGCGCGGCGGTGGGTTTCAAACACCGCCACCGGCTTGCCGCTTTGAATGAGCAGCGTCTCCTCGTCGCCCAACTCCGTGAGCGCGGCGACGATGTTCCAGAAGTCCGGCCAGCTGCGGGCCGCCTTGCCCCGCCCGCCGTAAACCACCAAATCCTCAGGCCGCTCGGCCACCGCCGGATCCAAATTGTTTAATAGCATGCGGAGCGCAGCCTCCTGGGGCCATCCCTGGCAGTGCAGGCGGCTTCCCACCAGCGACCCGCGCTTTCCCGGATCCATGTCGCGAAAGTTTTCCCGAGCCGCCCACGCCGGGCGCTCCGCTGACCATTGCGGCACATTCATCCCTCCCCTTCCGGCGCCGGCGGATGCGAATTGTCCCTCCGTCAGCGAATCACAATCATATCCAGCCCCATCCACCGTAAGCGTTCGACTACGGGGGGCCCAGTCCTTCTGCCAGCGGGCAGGATTGGCCCGGCGGCCGGCGAATGGCCGTGGGCAGGGAGGAGGTGGCCCGGTGGCCAAGACACCCGGCGCGGCCTCGCCCGTCGATCTGTTTGCCGTACAGCCCTACATGACGCTTCAGGACTACCGGGACCCGGATGCGTTCGCCGACCACCTCGAGCGGCTGGGGGCACCGGTGGCGCACCGCGCCCACGAGGCGGCCCTGGTGGTGTTTCCCGAAGACATCGCGACATTCCTCGCGCTGGCGGCAGCGCCGGCGGGCCTGGACCAAGTGGCCACGTTGGACGACGCCTTTCGCCTGTTGGGCCGCCGCCTGCTCAGGCAGCTCTTGTGGACGAGGCTCCGCCACCGGGCGGGCTCGATGGAGGCCGCGTTCTTTACGGCCGCCGCGCCAGCGGTGTATCGGGCCTGGCACCGCACGTTCTCGCGCCTGGCCCGGCTCTGGGGCGCCACCGTCGTGGCGGGGTCGGCGCTCCTGCCCGCAAACGCGCTGGGCTACGGCTCGGACGCCTATCAGGCGCGCGACGCCCGGGTGCTGAATCTGTCGCTGACCTTTGGCCCCGACGGCCAAGTCCACGACCACACGGCCAAGGTCAATTTGGTGCCGACCCAGGAGGACCGCCTGCACCTGGCGCCCGATGCCGCGCCACGCTCCGTGTACGCCGTGGGCCCCCACCTCGTAGGCACCGCCATCTGCTACGACGCCTTTCATGTGCCCCACACTCCCCATGAGCAAAGGTTCACGGGGCAGGTGCCCGCTCTGGCGGCGCTGGGCGCCACCATCATTGCGCAGCCGTCTGCCAATCCCTGGTGGTGGGACCAGCCGTGGCCCCTGGACCCCTCATCGTCCGGTCCGCGCCTGCGCCGCGACCAGTGGATGTCCGAAGGCCTTCCGGCGGCCATGGCCGCCGCTCCCACGATCCGTGCTGGGGTCAACCCCCAGCTGCTGGCCCGCCTCTGGGACGTGCACTTTGACGGCCGGAGCATGATATTCGGGCGGCAGGACGGCACGGTCAAGGTCATGGCTCACGCTCCCCGCTCAGATGCGCACCCCGACTCGGAAGCGCTCATCCACTGGTCGTTGACAGTATAACTCATTATCGCCATGATTTGTCATAGGAGGTGGCGCCTTGACGCCCCGCGTGGCCATCAGCCAAGCCCCTTATGACCGAGATGCCACGGAAGCGCTGGCGCGCGCGGTTCGCCAAATGCACCGAGCCCGTGAGCTAGGAGCCGACCTCATCGTGTTCCCCGAGTGGTCGCTGGGGCTCAACCCGCCCGAGCCCATGCCCAGCCGGGCCATCCGCGCCCTGGCGGATGCTGCCCGGCTGCTCTCCCTGGGGGTCGTCACCGGGACGCTGCGCGTGCTGGATCCGGCCACCAACGCCAAGCAGCAGCGCGCCTTGGTGCTTGATCAAGACGGCACGGTGCTGGGCAGCCAAGCCAAGTGCGACCTGGACCCGCCTGAGCGCCCCTGGTTTGAGGCCGGCGAGGGCATTGAGCCGATAGCCTCCCGATGGGGTCGGCTGGTGCTGCTGCTGGGCCCCGACGCCCTGTCTGACCGGCGCTGGGCCGAGTGCCGGCGCGCCGGGCCATCGCTGGTGGTCATGGCCACGGCAGCACGCACGCCGGGCGAGCAGCGTGCGGTGGAAGACATGGCTCTCGCACGCAGCCTCACCTCCAGTGCCCTCATCGTGCTGGCGCCGCTCCTGGGGCGCTTTGGCGGGGTAGCCCACGTGGGGGCCGCCCAGGGATTTCACCGAGGGCGCGCCCTCATGGCGCCGGCCCCGGACGATGTCGTCCTGGTGAGCAGCGGCGACGCGGCCCACGTCGAACTGGGCGTCCTGGACGCGTGCTCGTGGGCCCCCTCGCGCGCCACAGCGCTGGGGGAGGTGGAGCTGGCGCCAGAGGATTTGCGCCAGCCCGTCGCGGAGCGCCGCACCTTGATTGACTGGACCGCGCTGGACACGCCGGATCCCCTGACCCACGGCCGTGCCCTGCTGGCCATGGCCGAGGACAGCCCCCGACTGGCCGCGCTGGCGCCGGCCCACCCGGAGCATCCGCGAGCGCTGGAGGCGCTGTTGGCGGAAGGCGCCGCTGGCGCCTTTGCATGGCCTGCCCTAGCGGGGCGCCGCGCCGACGATCCGTCGGTCAGCGCCTTGATGGGGCTCGTAGCGCGCTACCGGCGCCCGCTCGTGGTCCGGGTCGGCCCGGGTCCCGCCCCGATGGGCCTCTCGCATCCGGAGCACTGGGACGAGTGCCTGCTGGCACACCCCGACGTGCCGGTGGTGCTGGTGTCGGCCGGGGTGCGGGCCCCGTTTTCGGACGAGGCCCTTGCGCTGGCGGCCTACCGCCCCAACGTCTGGCTGGAGCTGTCCCGCGCTCCGACGGCCTTTTGGGCCGAGGCGCGGGCGACGCTGGGCAGTGGCCGCCTGCTGTTTGGATCGGGAGGCGTGCCGGGGGCTTTTTCGTCCGAGTGGGCCCGCTTTCAGGCCTGGCGGGACCAGGTCGGCCTCCCGCCCGATGAGGCCGCCGCCATCGCCGCGGACAATGCCCGGACACTCTTCTTCCCCGTTCGCCGGCGGGAGCTGTCGCCCTCTGCAGAGGCTCACCACGTCTGATACACTACGGGGCAAGATTGCTGACCCTGGGGTGGTCAGTGCTCAAGGAGTGTGTCGATGACGAGATCCGACGAGCCAGGCTCTCGGCCGGCTGGCCCGGCCGCCGCCCGGGGCGCTGCCACCGCAGCCACCCCCCCGCCCAGCCGCCCGCTGGGTGCCCTGGGGTGGCTGTCGCTGGCGGGGCTGTCCGGTTGGCTCATCTGGGCGGCGCTCCGCATGATTCCTCCCCAGCTGTGGCACCAGGGGTTCCACGCCCAGCGCCTGGCAGCCAGCTACTCGACATGGAGCATGCCCAGCATGGCGTATTCCGACGTCCTCTGGCTGTACCGGACGCATGTGCTGTATCTGCACCTGCTGCCGTACTTGGTCAATCGCATCGAATACCCCGTTCTCATGGGATGGTTCATGTACGTCATGTCGTGGCTCCCCGGGCCGCTCGCGTACTGGATTGGCACCGTCGCCGTGCTGGCGGCGTGTGCCATCGCCACGTTCTTTATGCTGCGCCGCATCGCCCCGCGCACGTACTGGGCTTGGGCCCTGTCGCCGCTGTGGCTCCCGTACGCCTTTCTCAACTGGGATCTGCTGGGCATCGCCGCCTTGGTGGCGGCTTGGTGGTGCTTTCGCCGCGAGCGGTGGATTTGGTCCGGCGTATGGCTGGGCATCGGGGTGGCCGTCAAGTTCTTTCCCATCGCGATGTGGCCCTTCATGGCGGCGGCGCTCTGGGCGCGCGGCAGCCGGCCGGAGGCTTGGCGCTTCACTTGGGCCACCGCCATCCCGGTCGTGGTGCTGAACCTGCCCATGGCCCTCGCCAACTTCCAGAACTGGTCTTGGTTCTTTACATTTAATGCGGGGCGCCCGGTGGGCGGCGATCTGTGGGTGTTTGTTCTCCCCACCCTCTCCAAGCTGGCCTCCACGCTGATGGTGGACGGCCTCTCCTTCGTCATCCTCGGCGTGGTGGCCCTGCTGGCCCTGATGGCCACGCTGAAGGGCGCCGATCCGGCCAAAGCCGCCGCCCTCGCCTTTGTGGTGTGGATGGTGGTCAACAAAGTCTTCTCGCCCCAATACATGATCTGGGTCCTGACGATGGCGTCGGTGGCAGAGTGGCCCATCTGGAGCTTGGTGGCCATCACGCTGGGCGGACTGTCCGACTGGTGGAATTCCTTTGGGGTGCTGGGATACGGCGACCGGCACGCCTACCCGCTGTTCCTTCCGTACAGCCCGGCCCTGTACTTCCGCGTCATGGGCTTCCGCTACGTCACTTTGTTTGCCGCCACCGTGGCCGGAGTGCTGGCGGTTTGGCGCCGGCCGCCCGGCGATCCGTCCGCCCGAGGCGCGGAGGGCCCCATGCAGCAGCCGCAGGCAGCCGGCCCGTGACTGACGCGTCTCCCAGCACCAAGGCTCCGAAGCTCACCATCCCGGTCCGCGACCCCGATGGGCGGGCGCTCACCCCGTGCTCCCCGGAGAAGGCGGCCTCCAATGTGGCGGACGGCTTGGCCGACTTGCGCGATGGCGTGCTGCACCTGCGCTACCGGCCGCTGGCGTATCGGCGGATCTTTCGCCGCGTGCTGGCGCGCGACGGCCTGACGTGCGCGTGGTGCGGGGAGCCCGGCTCCACGCTGGATCACGTCATTCCCGTGTCGTACGGGGGCCAGGCCGCGGTGGACAACTGCGTCGTGGCGTGCCGCGCCTGCAACCACATGCGCCACAACGTTCTGCCATCGCGGTTCATGGCGGCCACGGGCTACGAGCCCACCCACCCCCTCATCCTCCGGGTGGTGGCCCACGAAGCCGCGCTGGTCAGCGCCACCCGGCGCCAGCTGGCCCGCCGGGGCGTAGATACCTGCCGCAGCAAGGAGGAGGCTCAGGTGTGGGTGGACAGCCGCCAACCCGGCGCCACGGTGCCGTCGCTCTCCCCAGAGCCGCAGTGGTCCACCCGCCGCCGGGCCAAAGGCACCGTGCTGGAGCCTTACGTCCCCTGACCTGGAGCGGGGGGTCTTTGATCCGCTCACGATGCCCGCGGCTACCTACGATGGGGAGAACGCCGGATTGATACGCCATCGGCATCCCGCATTGCGCTTCACCCGATGAGAGGACTCGGGCGGCGCCTGCCTTTGGGCAAGATTTTCTCCGCTGGGACCGGGCTACTCAGCGGCGCGCCCTCCGGCCCTTGCTGGACCGTCGTCGTGCGGTCCGGGGGGTTCGACATTCACTGGCGGCGGAATTTCGCGTCGATTCTGGCCAAAGCCGCCCCGCTCACACCCGTGGCCTGGCGGTCGCAAGTCGCGTACGCGACTTCCTCCTGAACCTGGGGTCGGCCCACGGCTGCGCGTCCGATCCGCAGCTCAGGCAGATCACCTGGTGGCCCCGTCCGGTGCTTGGCCGGGCCGGCATCAACCCGCGGGCGCCGCCTGGATTATAATGGGGCAAGGCAGAGCGGAGACAGGAGGGACAGCCACGTGTTGCCATCGGGGAACCTGACCGCGCGCGAGCAGATCTTGCAGAGGTACGTCCGACAGATCCTTGACGTGGGGCAACCGCAGGCGATCGTGCTGTTCGGGTCCAGCGCGCGTGGGGAAGCAACTGGGGACAGCGACTTCGACCTGCTCGTGGTCGAGGACACCCGCCTTCCGCCAACCAAACGGGCCCTTCCGTATCGCCTGGCCCTCCAGCCCCGCGACGTGCCAGTCGACTTGCGGGTGCGCACGCCGGCGGAGATCAAGCGTGCAGTGAGCGAGGGGCGCTCCTTTATGTCGGAAGTTGTGCGCGAGGGAAAGGTCCTCCATGGCCATCTCTGAGGCGCTGGATCTGCTGCGCCTTGCGGCACAGGACTTGGACGCCGCGCAGATTCTCTACGACAAGGGCCTATGGCCTGTCAGTTGCTTTACGCCCAACAAGCCGCCGAGAAGGCGCTGAAGGCGGTGCTGGCGGCGAGGAACCAGGCGGTTCCCAAGACCCACGACCTGGAGCGTCTAGCGGCGCTGATTACAGAGTCCCTGCCCGACTTTCCGGCCCTGGGAGAAAATTGCGCGGTGCTGACCAAGTATTCGGTGACGGCCCGGTATGATCCGGGAGCCGCGTGGAGTATCGACCAGGATGAAACCGGGCAAGCCCTAGACTTGTCCCGTGAAGTATTTGGCCACTGTCACAACGCGGTCGATCGCGAACGTGATCCCAATCAGCTCCACCAAGGCGAATAACCCGACGAGCGCCCTTCACGCGGCGCTGGGCCGGTCCCGCGCCCACATGGGTGCCTGTCGATCCCACGGCCATCGGCGCCGCAGATCCTGAGGCTCCGATATATGCAGATCACCTTGCCCCGGTTCCGCGCTTGGCTGTGATCTGCATATACCAACCCGCGCCAGGCCCGCGCCCTGAAGCCATGGCGGGACAAGGCCCATGGCGGCCGATGGGCGCGACGATGCAGGCCAGGC